>JBFFNE010000015.1:0-48965 GCA_041563315.1 Thiohalomonadaceae bacterium | reverse complement strand
TGTAGTAGGGGATCACGGTGGCCACCTGGGTCTGCTGCAGCATCACCTCGGAGACCCACACCCGGTAGAGTGTGGTCTCCTGCTGCCACGGCAGGTCATGGCGCCCGCCGTGGTCGAACCAGGCGAGCAGGTGTTCAGCAAAACGGTCCATCGGCTAAAACTTGAACCGGTCCTTGAAGGTGTCCTTGAGCTTCTCTTCCAGCCCCTCCTGCAACTTCTCCTTTTCCTCCTCGATGCGCTCTTTGGCCTTCTCCTTGACCTCTTCCTTCTTCTTCTCTACCGCTGCCTCGACCTTGGCACGTAGCACCGAGGCGACATCGACACCAAAGCTGGGGTCGCTGAAACTGCCCTTGATGGTGATCGGCACGGTCACCCCCTTGAGCTCATCGATACTCTGGTTGGCGGCGTTCTTGAGATCCGAGACGATTTTAGTATCGAGGCGCATGTCGAGCTTTTCACTGACCAGGTGCGCGGTGCCCTTGCCATCCACCTGGAACAGCGGCGAGCGGGCTGAGAGGTCACTGGTCGAGACCAGGCCATCCTTCACCGTGAAGCTGCCTTTAAGGGCGGTAAAATCGGTCGCCTGCACCTCCCCGGCGGGCACCGGCTGCTTCTTGTAAAGGGCGTAGGCCTTGCGGATCAGGTGGCCGATATTCACCCCTTTCACCTGACCGTCGTCGAAACTGAAGCTGCCGTTGCCGTTGAGGCTCTGGCGAACCCCCATCGGCTCAATACCACGGGCGGTCATTTTCGCCGCCAGATTGGCCGTGCCGGTCACATACTCCTTGCCAAGAAAGTCCTTCAGCAGCGGGCCGGACTGCACCCCGGTGAGCTTTTCATCCATGCCAAGGATCGGAGTATCGCCTCGCGCATCCACCCGCAGGTCACCGCTGTACCCCCCCTGGTACATCCTGGCGCTCAGCGGGTTGACGCGGAACTGTCCCTTCTGTCCCTTCACCGTGGCGAGAAGGGTGTCGCTGTGCAGGTTCATCACCTTCACCTTGCCGACTTTGAAGGTGCCATCGATATCGAGGCTGCGCAGTAGCTCCAGCGGCAGCCCTGTTGCGGTATCCCCCGGTTGCTCACCGGCAGTCGGTGCCTGTTGGTCCGACTGCTCACTAGGCGGCGGCAGGTAGCGGTCCACATCGATCTCGTTCACCGTCAGGTTGTAGCGGATCACCGGGGCAGAGAAGTTACGCACCGAGGCATCGCCGCTGAGACTGGTCTGGTCCAGTTGCAGCATCAACCTCTGCAGAGCGGCGTGATCCAGCCCAGCATCGAATCGGCTGGAGAGGGCAGCTTTGGTCATTGCGCTGGGGTCCGCCATCTCTGGCGCGTCAATACCGAGCTCCGTTAACAACTGGCGCGGGACAAACTCCTTAAGGTCAAATTCACCCTTAAAGGCAGGATTGTCGATAATCTGCTCAGCCTGCAACGAGACATTCAGTGTCATACCCATACTCTTGAAAATAAGCCCCTTGGTACTGGCGGTCTGCTTCTCCAGATCGGCGCCCAGATCCCCCTGAAGTAAGAGGTCGGCGCGACCACCGGGGATGACATCGCCGGTGGCCTCCACATTCAGCTTCAGGCCATCCAGACGGTATTGCTGCAGAGCCGGATTGAGGCCGATATCAGTGGCCAGGTCGAGACTCGCCTTTAGGGCCGGTTTACCGCTCTCAAGCTGAGCGTCAATGGTAAGAGGGAAGGGCGCATCAAAACTGATGGCGCCGCTGCTCAGGTTGAAATCGGTGATCGCCACGTGCTGATCCGTCACCTCATCGGCCCACTGCAGAGCGGCATCGCGTACCTCGACTCCACTGATCGCCAGGGCGGCAAGTGCCTGCTCCGGCGAAGTGGCAGGTGCTTCTTCGGCTTCAGCTTTCTCCTCAGCGGGCTCTCCGACGAGGTCATCCCAGTTGTTAACACCATCACTGCGCCGCTTGAGACTGAGTCTTAGCCCGTACAACACCACGGTGTCCATCTCCACCCGCCCCAAAAACAGCGACTGAATCTTAACCCTGGCATCGGCGGCCTCCATAGAGGCAAAGGGCTCCGGGCCAAACCCCTCGGCATTACCCAGCTCCATAGCGCCCAGCTCGAGCCCCAGCCACGGGAAATAGGACAGACCTATCTCGCCGTCAATTTTCAACTCTCGCCCGGTATGCTTTTGCACCTGCGCACCAATCTCGTCCCGGTAGTCGTTGGGATCGACCAATAGGGTCAGGGCGATCGCTGCCACCACGATCAGCCCGACCAACACCCCCAAACCACCCAGAATCCATTTCAGCATGTGTCTCATACATATTGTCCAGTTTAGTTATGTGCAGTAACCTTTTGCTTCCGCACGACACCATGCCTCAGCCCCAACTGTTACAACATTGTCACTGAAAGACGAAGGTATGCTAAAATTATGGATAATTTAACACTATTGATTACCTTACCAACTGTTCCCGGATGCCACCATGCCTATAACCCTTTTTGACAATGGCCACCACAAATGCATTGCTTTTCCCGACCTCGTCAAATGTGACGGCGGCAAGGAAGACAAGGATGCCAAAACCTGTGATAGCGTGCAGGCCAATCAGTTCCTCATCGTCAACAATGAGCACGCGGCGCTCATCGATCCGGGCGGCAATCTGACCTACAGCCGTCTTTTCATGGGCATCAGCCAGTATGTAGTTCCCAAGAACCTGGACTTCGTCATTGCCTCACACCAGGATCCGGACATCGTTGCCTCGCTGAACAAGTGGCTGGTCGGCACCAGCGCCAAGGTTCTCGTACCTGAGCTGTGGAAGCGTTTCGTACCCCACTTCTGCTCACCTGGCGCCACTAAAGGGCGCCTCATCGGCATTCCGGACCAGGGCATGGATATCGAAATCGGCGGTGCCGCCTTCAAGGCCGTGCCGGCCCATTTCCTCCATTCTGAGGGTAACTTCCACTTCTACGACCCACTCAGCAAAATCCTCTTCACCGGCGATGTCGGCACCTCTGCCGTGCCTGATGAGCAGTGCGGCCTGCCGATCACTGACTTCGAAGCGCATGTCCCTAAGATGCTCGGCTTCCACCGTCGCTACATGAACTCCAACAAGGTCTGCCGCCTCTGGACGAACATGGTGCGCACCCTTGATTTGGAAATGATAGTCCCCCAGCACGGTGCCTGCTTCTCCGGCAAGGAGTCGATCAACAAATTCCTCGACTGGTTCGAGAACCTCGAGTGCGGAGTCGATCTCATGAACCAAAGCGACTTCCAGGTACCGGGTGGCGTCGCCGCCTGACTTAATATTCACCGCAAGGGTCGCAAAGGAACGGCAGGGCTGGGTAAATAGATTCCTCCCCGACAATTCCTGCGACACATACTGAAGCTTGCGTCAGGAAGAAATACCTAACGTTTCGAGCAAAAAATATCTTTGCGCCTTTGCAGTGAAAAGTGTTTTTTCGATAGGAAGATGGAGCGGGTGAAGGGAATCGAACCCTCGTATGCAGCTTGGGAAGCTGCCGTTCTACCATTGAACTACACCCGCAATGGGCCGCTGATTCTATCACCGGTCACCTCTAACGTCATCATGTAATTGACGCTGCGGCGTGCTCCAGATAGTCTTGGCGACCATGAAAATCTATCTCAACGGCGAGGCACGTGAGGTGCCCGACAACTGTACTGCCGCACAACTGGTAGAGCTCCTTGGCCTGGGCGAGCGTCGCATCGCAATGGAGATCAATCTGGAGATCATCCCTCGCAGCGGCTATGGCAACCATTCCCTCAAAGAGGGGGACAAGATTGAAATCGTCCACGCCATCGGCGGTGGGTGACCTGTGACTGTTTGTCCAGCGGGCAAACGCAGGCCTTCAATGCCTGTTAGTGCCGGGCACTGCAGCACGTTATAATCCCCATTACATTATCGTCTGGCCCCTTGCGGCCAACGAAACGACTCGCAGGAACAGACCATGGCACTGAACAACGATCCACTGATCATCGCCGGCGTGGAGTATCAATCCCGCCTGCTCACAGGTACCGGCAAATATAAAGACCTGGAAGAGACCCGCTTGGCCACCGAGGCCGCTGGCGCCGAGATTGTCACCGTGGCGATCCGCCGCTCCAACATCGGCCAGGACCCAAGCCAGCCCAACCTGCTCGATGTGCTTCCGCCTGAGAGATACACCATCCTGCCTAATACCGCTGGCTGCTATACCGCCGACGATGCGGTCCGCACCTGCCGTCTTGCGCGTGAACTGCTCGATGGCCATAAACTGGTCAAGCTGGAGGTGCTGGGTGACGAAAAGACCCTCTACCCAGACGTCACCGCCACCCTCGAGGCGGCGGAGACCCTGGTCAAGGACGGTTTCGATGTGATGGTCTACACCTCGGACGACCCGATCCTGGCCAAACGCCTGGAGGAGATCGGCTGCTGCGCGGTGATGCCACTGGCCGCACCGATCGGCTCGGGTCTCGGGATTCAGAATCCCTATAACATCCTCACCATTGTCGAAAACGCCAATGTGCCGATCCTGGTCGATGCCGGTGTCGGTACCGCCTCGGATGCCGCCGTTGCGATGGAACTCGGTGTCGACGGCGTGCTGATGAACACCGCCATTGCCGGCGCGAAGAATCCTGTTCTTATGGCCTCGGCGATGAAAAAGGCGATCGAGGCCGGCCGCGAGGCGTTCCTCGCCGGGCGCATCCCGCGCAAGCGCTACGCCTCCGCCTCCAGCCCCATCGACGGGACGTTTTTTTAAAAAACCCTTTCGCCGCAAAGACGCAGGACGCAAAGAGAAACATGGCGAAAAATATGTGCACGATTTCGCCATTACCCCCTTTACGCACTCTGCGCCTTTACGGTGAATTAATGTCATGAACGATACTCCCTACCTTCGCCGTATTCGCTCTTTCGTTCGCCGCGAGGGACGGTTGACCCCGGGACAGCAGCGGGCGATGGATGAGATTTTTCCGCGTTTCGGTATCGAGGACGGTGAGGGACCGCTGGATCTCGACACGGTCTTTGGCCGCAGCGCGCCGCGCATCGTGGAGATCGGTTTCGGCAACGGCGAGTCACTGGCCGAGATTGCACGGAATCACCCCGATAATGACTACATTGGTATCGAGGTACACCGTCCCGGTGTCGGCCACCTGCTGCTGAAGATCGAGGAGTTGGATCTTTCCAACGTACGCGTGATGTGCGCCGACGCCGTCGAGATTCTGGAAAAGCAGATCCCCGATGGATCGCTCGATGGACTCTATCTCTTCTTTCCGGACCCCTGGCACAAGAAGCGCCACCACAAGCGCCGTCAGGTGAACCCCGAGTGGGCGCAGCTGGTGCGCCGCAAACTGAAGATCGGCGGGCTGCTGCACATGGCCACCGATTGGCAGAACTACGCCGAACAGATGCTGGAGGTGCTAAACGCGGCCGAAGGCTACCGCAACACCGCCGAGACAGGCGACTACGTGCCCAAACCCGAATACCGACCCGAGACCAAATTCGAGCGCCGCGGCCATCGCCTGGGCCACGGGGTGTGGGATCTGGTGTTCGAGAAAGTCATCTGACGCCTCACACGGTTGCTCCCTCACTCTCCTCGAAATGGCGCCAATTCCCCTAAAAATGCCGGGGTTCGCTATAATAGGCCGCTTTTCACCCAATAACAGAGTGTGGTAACCCATGAGTACAGAACAGGCCTTATACGAGCGCAGCGGATCCACATGTGAACTGTGCGGCGCAACTGACAATCTCGGCGTCTACGAGGTCCCGCCCGATTCCGATGGCAGCGCCGACAAATCCGTACTGCTCTGTGCCCTCTGCCGCGAACAGATCGAGGATCCCGACAAGGTCGATGTCAACCACTGGCGCTGCCTCAACGACAGCATGTGGAGCCAGGTGCCGGCGGTACAGGTCATGGCCTGGCGCATGCTCACCCGGCTGAGCGCCGAAGGGTGGCCGCAAGAACTGCTCGACATGCTCTATCTGGATGATGACACCCTGGCGTGGGCGAAAGCGACAAATGAAGGACAGGCTGACGTGGAGATGGTCAAACACGTCGATTGCCACGGTGCCGTGCTGGAAGCCGGGGATACAGTGACCTTGATCAAGGACCTCAATGTCAAAGGGGCCAACTTTACGGCCAAGCGTGGCACCGCGGTCCGCAGCATCTCTCTGGTTCCTGGCAACCCCGAGCAGATCGAGGGCCGGGTGAGCGGCCAACAAATCGTGATCCTCACCCAATTCGTAAAAAAGTCGAGCTAAACCCCGCCGCTGGCGTGTCTTCACGCCAGCGCTTCCCACGAAGGTGCAGCCGTGCAACAACGGGAGCCTTTCAACACCATCGGGATCAGCGCCTCTGTCATAGCGCTCCCCCTCTGACGAATGCCTGTCAGGGGCTGTTAGCTCACCTCTATTTCCTTCGCAGATTCATTTCCACTGGCCAAATTGACCGGGGGCTATTCCCGGTCCTATGCTTCCTGTTATCGGCGAGGAAAATGGAGCTCTGCAATATGGACACAAAACAAACCATACTGAGACTTGGTGTCGTCATTTCATTGACGGTCATTTCACTTTCCGCCTGTACCCGGGCATGGCATGAACTAGGAGGTGAGCGCAGCCGTGGAGGCGTATCCAGCAGCCTCGTCGACTATCTCTACCCAGGTGGAGAGGAACCGCCACCCTACG
Source organism: Thiohalomonadaceae bacterium (assembly GCA_041563315.1). Classification (GTDB taxonomy): domain Bacteria; phylum Pseudomonadota; class Gammaproteobacteria; order Thiohalomonadales; family Thiohalomonadaceae; genus JBFEYJ01. The sequence continues at coordinate 42,312 of JBFFNE010000015.1, read as the reverse complement.
ATGAAACCGTGCCGCAGCTGAACCTGCCACTCCGTGTGGGCCTGGCTTTCGTTCCCGCCACCAACCGGCAAACAGAAGGGCTATCCGAGGCCCACAAGCTGGTCCTGCTCAACCGGGTAAAGGAGGCTTTCCAGCAGCGAGAGTTCATCCACAGTATCAGCATCATTCCCGATACCTACCTGCGCTCTTCCCGAGGCTTCAAGACCATCGATCAAATCGCCCGCATCTACGGGCTCGATACCATCGCCCTGGTCTCCTATGATCAGGTTGCGCATACCGAAGACACTAAAGCCTCGATCCTTTACTGGACCATCGTTGGCGCCTACTTCATCAAAGGTAGCAAGAACGATGTGCAAACCTTTGTCGATACCTCAGTGTTTGATGTTAACACGCACAAATTGCTGTTCCGCGCCCCCGGAGTGGATGATAGAAAAGCCACCTCTACCTTGATCAACACCATCGAGGAGAGTCGCCAGCAACGCGCCGAGAGTTTCGACAAAGCGATGGAGAACATGACCGTCAATCTCAATAATGAACTGAACGTTTTCATCGAACGCGTTAAGCAGGAGAAAGTGGCAACGGTGGTGCACCGCCCTGGTTATAGTGGAGGTGGTGCGATTGACGGCTTGCTTTTGCTGTTGATGTTATTCGGATTGTACCGGTTGTCTCCTCATCGTTCCTGAGTGACATTGTCCATACTGCCAGCGTTCTGCACGCGAAGCATGCTGCGGACAACAAGGTTCACGCAGCGAATGGCCATAACCAGGCGGCGCCACGCACCCCACTAGAATCACCGTGCCTGGGTGGCAACAAACGAGTGCTCACCGTGTCGGAAAAAATATAGTCTCCCCAAATCGCCGGCACACTGTGGTAGAGCCGCTCGATATTGGAAACCCCTCCCCCGAGCACGATGACGTCCGGGTCAAGCAGATTGATCACCGTAGCCAGGGCGCGAGCCATGCGGTGCTCATAACGGACAAGCGTCGCCTCGGCGAGGCTGTCGCTCCCTTCGGCACGGGCAACAATCTCGGCCACCGCCAGTGTTTGACCGCTGTGGAGCGCATGATCGCGCTCCAACCCCGGACCGCTCAGCCAGGTTTCGATACACCCTTTCTTGCCGCAGTAGCAGTCAGGACCGGGCAATTCCTCGGCCATCGGCCAAGGCAGGGGGTTGTGTCCCCACTCCCCGGCAATGGCATTCGGTCCAGTAAGCAAGTGACCATTCACTACCACGCCACCGCCTGTTCCGGTGCCAACGATGACACCAAATACCACCTCGACACCGGCAGCTGCACCATCGGTTGCCTCAGAAATGGCAAAACAGTTGGCATCATTCGCCAACCTCACCTCTCGGCCAAGTCCCTCGCTCAGGTCCAGATGCAACGGCTTGCCGATAAGACAGGTGGTGTTGGCATTCTTCACCAGTCCAGTGGCGGGGGAAATCGCTCCCGGTATACCGACGCCCACCGAGCCCTCATCCCCCAGATGCGCCTCGATTCCTTCAACCAGCGAAATAACCGCCATGAGAGTGGCCTGATAGTCCCCCTTTGGGGTCATCACCCGGCGCCGTTCAAGCACCTCACCACTGTCGGCAAGCGCAATCCCCTCTATTTTGGTGCCACCTAAATCTATCCCAATCCGCATTAACCGCCTCCTGGCCTGTACACCTCAGTGGTCAATCCCCGAGCGACCACCATGATGACAAGGAAAAACACTTCTTGCATAGAACGTGGCTAAACAAACGCAACGCTTGAATCTTGCCACGTCCTGTAATAGTCCAAGGCTGACCCGCGACGAAGAACGCTGTCTGCACGAGTTACGCCACCGGGGATTTTTCTACACGAAACACTGGAAATCAGCCATCCTCGTGCTATCTCTTTCACTATATACATTGGTGCAAAACAGACAAGCAGGAGGGTGCGCCATGACCACTGAATTTGATATCCCCATGATCCCCGCTGTAGAGCCACGACTGTGGAACGAGGAGTTGGCAAGCCGCATCGCTGAAGAGGATGGTATCGGGGAATTGACCCCTGAGCATTGGAAGATCATCAACACTCTGCGTGAACATTTCATCCAGTATGGCGCACTCCCGCCGATGCGCGCCGCCTGTGATTTGAACCAGATGGCCCCGCACTGCGTAGACCAGCTGTTCCACTCACCGCAAGAGGCGTGGCGTATTGCCGGCCTTCCGGACCCCGGCGAAGAGGCCAAGAGCTATTTATATCCGGGCGATGTGGTCCAGGACTGAGCCTGTTTACGAATTCATTCAGTCTTTATATTCCGCTGCCCGACGGGCGTCTCCCCTGACCCGCTCCACCGGATAACGCTGCTCATTGATTTCAGTCTTCTCCCAGGCCGCCTTGAGCAGATCCACGCCAAGACGATCAGCAAGACGAATCAGGTAGATCTGGATATCGGCCAGCTCCAGCCGTACCGCATCGAGCTTGTCAGCAGGGAGCTGCCCGCTTTGCTCCTCGCTGAGCCACTGAAAATGCTCGACCAGCTCAGCCGCCTCGGCAATCAGTGCCATGGAGAGGTTTTTTGGTGAGTGAAATTGCTCCCATTCCCGCTCGCGAGCAAAAGCCGCGAGCCGTTGTCGCAGTGCCTCCATCGGATCCTCCCTCATTCCCCCTGCTCCAGGTTTTTCAGCGTCTAACCGGCACATTTCCACTCCAGCTCAACGGGAGCTGACGTTCTCCCGTGCCATGGGGCACGCTGATCGCTCCCTCAAAACTGAGCGGTAACGTATCCGCCCGGCGTAACGCATCCACCACGCCCCCCAACTGCTGGTAACCGACTTTCAGCGCCAGTTCCACATCATCCTGCTGCTGCGCACCAATATTCATTTTACCGAGGCTGCGGCCCTCAACCAGGGTAGTGTCCGCCAGCTTGATGCCGCCACTCAGGCCCGACAGCAGTAACGGAAAATCATTACCGTTACTGACGGTCAGGGCCAGTCGCAACGCCACGCCACTGAGATCAAAGCCATCGACTCGCAAGCTGCTTATTTTCACCTCAGGCAGGCTGGGCAAGGTCAACTCTCCACGGTGCGAGTAAGGCAGGGAGATGAGCCCCACATCAATATCACCACTAAGGCTGTAGGGCAGGGTCTTCTTGTTGACAATGGCATCGTAGCCACCCCTGAGATCCTCGTAAGAAAGAGTGAAAGGCAGTGTGACCCGGGAGCGACCATTGGCCGCAACCTTAACCCGATCTTGCGTCTTGCCCTCGAACAGTGACCTATCCTCCAGTTCCAATCGATAGCTCAGACCACTCATCGAGATTCCTACCGGATTGGGATTCTCGATACCGAGGATAAAATCCAGCTGCATATCGGCCAGCGAGACGGCTCGCACCTGCAGGCCATGGACTGACACACTGGGCTCCTTAAACTGCTGCTGCAGCGTGGCACAGCCGGCTAACAACACGCCCGCCAAGGCCAATGCGAGATAACGAAATATCATACAAAATCTCCAGTCTTCGCCGATTAAAAAAACCATCCGCCAGGGTTAGGGTAGGCCTGTCCATTGTGGAGGTAACGGATACCCTTGATACAACGAACCAGGAACCACACCAGCCAGAACAGCAGGATCAACTTGCCGATAATGAGCAACAACAGCAGCAAACCCAACACAACATACAGAAAACTGATCCAGAAGGTGCGGATCTGCAACCGGTAGTGGCTTTGCAGCCACGCCGGTGCCTCTTCTTTGTATACATAGGCGATGATAATGCCGACAAGCCCGCTCAGAGGGAACACCACCGATGTGAGCAATAGCACATATACCAAAAATACCGTTCCCTGCCCTTTTTCGTGAGCAGGAACCGGAGCTTCCCAGTCCGTCATTGAGAGACCCTCATGGATGCAGCAACGAATTTGGCAGCACACCTGCGCTGCGCTTAGTCTGTATTGGCAGCAACTGCCAACCGGGCAAATTGTTGAAGCAGCGAAGCACTTTGAGGCGACTCACGTACCTCGGCGAGTAAACGCTCTACCGATGCCCCCTCATCTAACAGACGCTGGCGGTAGTGTTCTATAAAGGCGCGGGTAATGGAGGCATCAAACTCGGGATGAAACTGGACACCCCAGGCCAGCGTACCATAGCGAAAGGCCTGGTGTGGATCCTTCTCGCTCGACGCGAGAAGTCTTGCCCCTGCCGGCAGTCGCACCACTGACTGACGATGGCTTACCTGAGCGGAAAACACCTCTGGCATCGCACCAAACAGGGGGTCACCCTGCGTCTGGCTTGCAAGTTGGACGGAGGCAGTGCCCACCTCCAGCCCACGCGGGTTGTAATCCACGTCACCATCCAGGGCTTTGGCAAGCAGTTGATGGCCGAAGCAGATCCCCAGCAGAGGCACCTGCTGCGCCACCGCACGGCGTAGCCAGAGAGCTAACTCCACTATCCATTCGCTATGGTCGGTGACCATCGATGCCGAGCCGGTAACAACGATTGCCGCCACCTCCGAGAGCGCCGGTAAACTCTGGCCACGCGCGACATCGACCACCGCGATCGGATACGCCGTAATGCCCATCCCCTGGGCGATCCAGTCCTCATAATCGCCCGCCACATCAGCCAAAGAGGCGATTTTTCCGCCCGTCTTAACGATAACGAACCGCTTCATATCCCTTACCCGTGAAAGGCCTCTTTGGAATTTAGATATTCAAACTCCTCATCAGTGCTGTCACGTCCAAGAATGACGTTACGATGGGGGAAACGACCGAAGCGACGGATCAGTTCTCGATGATGGCGGGCAAAACGCACGCTATTGCTCAACCCGGCGGCCTCAAGGAGCGCCACGGAACGATCCTGGTCAGCGGGATTTTCACTGTGCATAAAGGGCATATAGAGAAAGGGAAGCTGCAATTTTTCCAACTCCCGATCCCACCCCTTGGTGACCACCTCCGCCGCGACCTCGAGCGCCCGCTCAGCGGTGGAGTAACTCTCCGCCTCACCGCGGAACATGTGGAGCGGAAACTGATCCAGCACGATCACCAGCGCCAGTGCGCCTGCAGCACTTTTGCGCCAGTGGTCAAGCGCACCAGATTCCGCCGCTTGCCAGGTATCGAGGAATCGCTCACGCACCTCCGCATCGAATTCCGCCGTGGAGCGAAACCACATGGGTTTCACCCTGCCGGAGAACCAGAACGCGATAATCTCTTCATAGGTCACCATTACGCTCATTCCCGCTCAGTCTCTATCCCACACCTCTTAACGATAATGAAACCTTAGCAGGGTGCTGGCGACGAGAAAACAAAAAAGCCCCGTGCCGAACGGCACAGGGCAAACTGGAAAGTACAAAAGTACTTGTCACTCCGGGAGCTCATCCACTGAGCTCCCGGAATCAGGTTCATCAGAATTTATACGCAGCGTTGAGGTACATATAGCGACCCGGCTCGTTCAGCAGCATAACATCACCGCCCGCTGCCGCCAGCAGGGTCAGGTCATTGTAGGTATTGGTCACGGCGTAGGTCTTGTCAAACAAGTTGTCCACCCCACCGGTCAGCTCGATATTTCGGGTCAGCATGTGCTGCACCTTCATGTTGACCACCGAGTAACCGGCGATCTCCTGCTCGCCGTTGTCGCCATCAAAGGCATCCCAGCGGTCTGCCGCCACCACTTCCACACGCGCCGTGCTACGTGCCGTATAGTCGTAGTTCAGGCCGGTATTGAGCTTGAGCGGTGTGATCTCCGCCAGGTCCTTATCGGTCTGCCCGGCAAGGGCTTCGTCTTTCCGGCCTCGCTGCCAGGCCAGGCCGAAGTCCAGTGAAACCTGATCTGTGGCAAACCACTCACCGCTCAGTGACGCACCGTAGATGGTGGCGTCGATGTTTTCGAAGACATTCGTCGTTTTACTGGCGTTGTAGTAGATATAATCCTTCAGCCAGCTGTGGAACACCTTGGCTTTGACCAAAGCGTTCTGATACCTCTTTTCCAGGCCGAGATCGATTTCGGTGTTAACGGTCTGTTCAAGGGTCGGTGTGCCGATCTCAGGTTGCGTTATCCCCATCGATGACATGAAATAGAGCTCCCTTGCGTCAGGAACGCGTGTCGCCCTGCCGATACCACTGAACAGGCGGGTGCTTTCATTAAGTTGATAATTGGCAAAGATATTGGCACTTATCCCGCTGTAATCGTTATCGGGCTGCCCCAGGGTCCCCGCGGTTTCGATGTGGGTGTCATCATAGCGCAACCCCGCCTTTACACTGGTGGCACTGTAGTGCATTTCCCATTCAGCAAAAATTGCCCGGTTAATCGTATCGACATCATCGATACTCTTGCGGCCGGTTATTGTTGTGGCCATCATCCCCAATTTCTCGTAGGTGCCGTCCCAATTTCGCTTGCTGGTATCCACCCCCAGTTTCAAGTGACTGGCCGCCGACAGTTCCAAGGTATTTTTGATCTTCACGCCCTGCACCCGCGTGGTCAGCGCGCTGATCATTTCATTGCCTGAATCCGTTGCACCGGACAAGACGCGATAGAAGGTCGACATGGGGTGGTCGACCTTCGAATCGTAGTACTGCACGTCAAGGGATTTGGAGTAACTGCCGAGATCGCTGATTGTGTAGTCGGCGGTGAAGATGTCCGAATCATCGTACAGCGCATCCATCCTGCTTGATGGATAGAGCACTTCATCGCTGCGATTGGCGGTATAGCTCAGCTTCAGTTTCTGCTTGTCGGTGATATCCGCATAGACCTTACCCATGAGCGTCTGCTTTTTATAGGCATCGAGGTTCCGGTACTGGTCCTTGTACTGCACATCGACTGGGGCACCGTCCTCGATCAGATTGGCGATCTGCTCATAGAAATCGTTGCCGTCGCCATCCTCGTACGGCTCGCTGCTCTCGTTGGAGCCGCTGATGAGCAACCGTACCCTGTCGCTGCCACCGCTCACCGTGGCGTACTGTTTACGATAGCCCCAGCTACCGAAGTTCACACCCACCTCACCGGAAAGTTCCTGGCTCGGCGCCTTGGTGGTGATCTTCACCGCCCCGCTCAAGGTACCGAAATTCTCCACATCATACGGACCCTCAATGATAGTGATGCCCTCGATGTTGTTGGTCAGCACATGGGAGGTGGGTGGATCCATGCGGTTGGGGCAGGCCCCGTAGACCTTGGCATCGTCGATCAGGATATTGATGTTGTCCTTCTTCTGGCCGCGCAGGATGATGTCGTTGGCGATACCGCTGCGGCGTACCACGGAGACACTCGGTACCTTCTTCGCCAGCGCTTCGGCCAGGTCAGCGGACTTGACCTCCTCGCCGCTGACATCACTTAGCGTGGTGCTCTCCACGGTAATTACCGGCAGTGCTTCGTCAGCGGCCTGCAGGTGGTGTACCCCCAATAACAGTAAATAGGCTGCTCTCTTCATTCTGATTATTCCCATGTAAGTCATTTATGTCGATACGGCCTAACCTGCAGCAAGGAACAGGCCAACATAATAAGTAGTTGATAGGATAAAGATTACAAATAACCATGCCTGCCGGCTAACCTGAAAAATACGGCATATGCCATAGGGGTGTGTGATATTACACAACTCACAAGTTGGCAGTTGGCAGTTGGCAGTTGGCAGTTGGCAGTTGGCAGTTGGCAGTTGGCAGTTGGCAGTTGGCAGTTGGCAGTTGGCAGTTGGCAGTTGGCAGTTGGCAGTTGGCAGTTGGCAGTTGGCAGTTGGCAGTTGGGCAAGATGCCGGCCCTAGCTTGCTAATTGCGACTTATTTATTTAACTGCACTTAAGATTGTCGAGTCGCGCATCCAGCTGCCTGAGACGTTGCTCCAACAGATCAGGAAAACGTTTGTACCAGGTAGCATTGAGAGGAGAGGGGTGTGGCAAGGGATAGAGATGTAAACGGCGGGAGGCACCATCTGGCGCTGACAGTTCTATCTCGGTAACGGCGCTAAACCGATCTTCACGCTGCCAGTATGCCTCCAGCTGCTGCTTAACCTCACGCGGCTGATTGATAGCGAACCAGAGGAAGGCCTCGCGGCCGAGGGTAATCACGTCGTGGCCGGACCAGGCGTGCAGTAGCAGATCAGCCACCAGTGGCTGAAACTGCTTTTTCACTTTCATCGGCCACGCCTTGTTACCCACCGGCTTGAAAGGCACGGTGTTGGCCCAAAAAAACCTTTTGCCTACTTCCAGTGAAGCCGCAAAGTCGGGCATGGTCTTGCCATAGAGATGCTGGTAAATGGCACCGCGCACTTTTTGTCCCCCGGCACCGATAAACGGTTGCTGATGCGCTACCTCATCGCGGCCAGGATCGCGGCCGAAAAAGGCGATCCGCGTGTCGGGGGCACCCTGCCCGATCACCGGCTCACGCCAGTCCCTGCTGCATGCTTCGTAGCAGGCGACATCAATTCCAGGGAGGTCGGCGGCCAAGGCGCGGAAGGCTTCACGACGCTGCTTGTTGGTCATCGAAAGGAGCACGGCTTACTTAATATTGGGGTCGCAGTTTACCACAGGCCATAGCGGACGCGAGGCAATACATATCATCCCTGCGCATCACGGAGTGGATACGCTCCCGTGTGGCCGCTAACGCGCCGAATGGTTCGCAGTAAGGTGTCGATGTCCACCGGTTTGGTCACCACATCATCCATTCCGGCCTCACGGTAACGCTGTTGCTCATCTTTCATCACGCTGGCAGTCAAACCGACGATCGGCAAATGTGGTTCAGCGTCAGTCCTGCTTTGGCGTATCCGCCGGGTCGCCTCGATACCATCAAGATTCGGCATGTGGATGTCCATCAGCACCAGGTCCACCTGCAGCTTCTGCAACAAGTTCAGCGCCTCTTTGCCGTCGCAGGCCAGCGTCACCCTGCATCCCTCCTGTTCCAGCATCCGCTGTCCGGCAAGGCGATTGATCGCATCGTCATCGACCAGCATGATATGCAAGCCCTGCACTGAAGCAAGTTTCGGCTCTTCGCCTTTGAAGACATCCTCCCCATACGCCCTCAATAAGGGCAGTTCGAACCAGAAGGTGCTGCCGTGTCCATACTCTGATTTAACATCGATACAGCCACCCATGGCCTCGACCAAATGTTTACTGATCGCCAGACCCAACCCGGTGCCGCCATAACAGCGTGCAGGTGTGTCATCAAGCTGGGTGAAGCGTTCAAACAGCCTATCCCTCTGCTCTGGCTGAATGCCGATGCCGGTATCGATGATGGAAAAACGCAAACGTATTGTCTCTGTTCCGCTCTCAACGCTGTCGACACAGACAGCCACCTCTCCCTCTTCAGTAAAACGCAATGCATTACCGATAATATTGATCAGCACTTGGCGCAATCGCGAGGCATCGCCGTGGAGCTGATCGGGGATTTCCGGGGAACAATGATATTCCAGACGCAGTGACTTGGCCTCGGCACTGAATCGCATCAGTTGCATCACTTCATCCAACAGTGGCCGTAGAGAAAAGTCGAACGGCTTGACCTCCACCACACCGGCCTCGATTTTGGAAAAATCGAGCACCTCATTAAGCAGTGTGGTCAATGCACGCCCAGTGCTGAGCAGGTTGTCGGTGTATTCATGCTGTTGCGTATCGAGGCGGGTGGAGAGCAGCAATTGGCCCATGCCCATCAGTCCATTTAACGGGGTGCGAATCTCATGACTCATATTGGCAAGAAAACTGCTCTTTGCCTGGCTTGATGCCTCTGCCTCATGGCGTGAGAGTTCCGCCATCTCCTTCGCCTTCCGTAATTGATGCAACAGCGATAATTGGTATAGCGGCAACAGAATTAGCGATAAAAGGATAAAACTCACCTCGAAACCATATTCCTGCCAGCCGTCCATCGCCTGTACCGTGGCCATGTAGGCAATGGTACTGATGCTCGATGCGGCAAGCAGATGCCTTTTACCGAATCGCGTACCGTAAGAGAGAAATAACCAGAAGTAGAGGATGAAGAACGGACTAGTGGCATGACCGGTGAGAAAAATAGCGAAACTGGTCGCCGTGATATCTACCACCAGAGAAAAAAATTGGCGCGCTACCCATTCGGGTCGATAGAGCACGCTAGTGAAAATCCCCAGAAACAACCCCAGGTAGATAGAAAACAGGGTAATGTAGCGTTCCACATCAACCTGATAAAAGTCGACCATGGAGCTTAGACCGACATAGGTGACGGCAAAAACCCAGACACCTAGCCGAACCGTCCCCGACTGAAATTCAGCGCTCTCCCTGACTTGACCGATTCGCTCTTTGAGTGACATTATCCTTTTTCCCACAGCGACAACAACGCCATTTTTCTTTTTCAACACGCTAAAACTTTCATTAGAACCACATTCGCATGCCTAATCAAGCTCACCCAAAGCCTCGACCTTTACCGGCTCTCCCCAAAGACGACTGAACAACTCGGCCTGCTCAGGCATCACCCTGGTACTGAAAAAGCGCACATCACCGCCAGACCCGGCATCATTCAGCAAACCATGTTGGCGCAACTGTGCCTGCAGCTGGCGGGCAATTGCCGGAGCGGTATCAACCACCCTGACGTCCGGCCCCACCAGCTGCGTAATCGCCGGTAACAGGAATGGGTAATGGGTACAACCGAGCACCAGCGTATCGGCACCACTGTCGAGAATCGGTGCCAGAAAATTCTTGAGCAACCGCACCGTTTCCGGGCTGCGCAGGGCATGACGCTCCACCTGCTCGACCAGCCCGGGGCAGGGCTGGATGATTACCTTCCGGCCATGGGCAAAGCGCTCCACCAGCTCGGCCATGCGATTACTGCGTACCATTCCTTCGGTGGCAAGAATGCCGACAATGCCACTGCCGCTACACTCCATCGCGGGCTTGACCCCAGGCTCCATGCCGATCACCGGCATGACAAAGCGTTGGCGCAATGATTCAACCGCTGCCGCGGTAGCCGTATTGCACGCCACGACCAGCGCTTTGGCACCGAGCCCGACCAGACTTTGCGCCACGACATTCACCCGCTCTCGCACAAAAGTCGACGTCTTGTCACCGTAGGGGATGTGTGCGGTATCGGCGGCATAGAGTAGCGACTCCTGGGGCAACAGGGCATGGATCTGCCGCAATACTGAAAGACCGCCAGCACCGGAATCGAATACACCAATGGGCGCCTGGTTAGCGGAAACTTGTGAATGGTCGGCTATCACCGTACTGCTCTCTGTCAAAAACGGGGGTGGGTTTCAACGCTTTGGTTATTCTTGTTTCGCAGTACCCATGCAATATGAAAGGAAATTTATCACAATTCTTACAACCAAAAGTGTGCTAGCTTTCAAATAACATACTATTAAACAGGTCGTAACCGGCGGGATTCTCCATCAACTCGTGCGCCAACAGATAGGCTGTTGCACTCCATACCTGGTTGCTGTTGGCACGCCGTCCGACCAAGCTACCGAGGCGGCCGTCATAATACTCTGGCCACTGATCGGCCATCAGCCGTTTCCCAAGCCCGAACATGGCACGCTCGGCCAGGTCGAGGCGTCCAGTATATCTGGCCGCACCGATAAACGGCCACAACAACACCGGCCAGTTGCCGCCATTATGGTAGGACCAGGCGCTGTTTTTCGGATCGCTGCCGGTCATGAACTCCCACTCCGCACCGGTCACCGCCGGGTAGACGATTTTCAGCGGCATCTCGCCACCCAGCTCTCCCCAGTGGTGGTGATAAAGGCGCATGATCGCCTGCGCCTCATCATCGGTCGCCAGACCGAACAGGATCGCCAGCAGGTTACCCAGGGCAAAGAAACGAAAGTCGATTCGGCTAGGACCGACATTTCCCACCAGGTAGCCGCTGCCGGGCTTGATCCAGCCATCGATCCAGTCTGGAATGCTCTCTGGATAGACATTCAATATGTTACGCGCATCGATACCGAACTCTTCCGAATGGTAACGGTGGATCTCGTTGAGCCGATCGCGACCCATCCAGTAGTAGATGCGCACGTAGGCGCGTATGGCATTGCTGCGGATGGCGAGCATCTCACGCAGCTTTTCGTTCTCCGGGGCCTCGCGCAACAACTCATGTGCGGTACGCAACATGCCGTAATAGAGGGCCTGGATCTCCAGCGGATGCCCATAGACACCCATGCGCCGATCGATCATAAACGACCCGTCCGGTACCAGCATGGTCGGTGCCGACTCGAAACTCTCCTTGAGGTAAAGCTCCAGGGTCTGGCGCATGCACTCCTGGATCGCTGGCAGCCGGGCAAAGGCCTCATCACCACTGACCCGGACGTAGGCGCGCAGCAAAAACATCCACCACATCGCCGAATCTACCGGCGCCACGCGGCCAATCGCCAACTCACCGAAGTCAGCCAACAGCCGCTCCTTGCCGCGCTCTTGCACAATACGAAAACTCGCCGGCATCAGGCCGGTGGCCCGCAGGTGTCCGGGTAACACCGGCTGCTGGGCGCGCAGCCCCATCACCGTAGTGAGAAAATTGCGCACAATCTCGTGATCGCCGCGCAGGAGAAAGACCAGCGCTGAGGGCACAAAGTCGCGCACGAAACATTCATTGTAATTGGCGGCGGCTGGATGCGGGTCGCAGGCCGCGGCAGTGCCGACAGGCCGGCCTTCGAAATAGAGTATTGACTGTTCCAGCAGCCGGGTCGCGGAATCAAGGGGCATAAAGGGATCTTACCAGCGTTAGTCCTACCAAACAGTGTTCGGGCCGGGGCAGCGGATCAGGCGCACTCCCGCCACGGTTCCTTTGCCGATTATGTCACGGTCGTGACACCAAAGCGTCATACACATGACATCTGCCACACCCAATGATCACGCACATAAGTGGAACACTGATCACCTATCGCATTTGAGGGCAGCCGGCATAAGGCAGTCCTCTTCAGTAAAGCATGAACCTGCGGTGGCGTCAGCAGCCAAGCAGTCACTAAGGTGACTTGGCCGCTAGCGATGGCAATGGGATCTGTCAGCTCAGTCCTTCTGCTTCAACATCGAAGCCAGATCGGCGAACGGATTATGGGTGGCGGCTTTTTGCTCGGGAGCGGCCAGACCGTCGTAGCCGCGCACCTTATCCACATAACGCTGGTGCTCATTGTCGTGGCAATAGAGGCAAAGATTCTCCCAATTGCTGCCATCGGGTGGGTTGTTGTCGTGATTGTGATCCTTATGGTGCACCGTTAGCTCACGCAGGTTCTCACGGGTGAACTCACGGCCGCAGCGGCCACAGATCCAGGGATGCAGCCGCAACGACTGCTCTCGATAACCCTCCAGGCGCTTCTCTACCGCCTTTCTGGCTTCCGCGACCACCTGGTCGAGTTTGTTAGTGTCGATGGCATCACCGGCCTTACGTGTCTTCTTGCCCATATCCTCTCCTTTAGCATTGCATTGTTAGACCGGATTGTCGGTCACCTGTTCCAGCTCATGGATGAAACCGTTGATATGCTCAACCACCTGTCACAAAGCGCCTGACTGCCCGCCGCAGCATCAGGCCGCAGGCCTCGCGCCGTCATTACCGTGTTCCCGCGGACCTCGGATCAGTTAGCCAGGCATTCTCGCCGGTCACGACGATAAGCTTGAATGCCTTGTCGCTCACCGCCCGAACAACGGGCGTCGCTATCGTAACGATGATATCGGCATGCCGGCAATATTGCTGCCAGCTGAACTTTATCGAGTATAAGCCAGCCGCCACTGCGGTATACTGACTCTCCCTTTTTACGAACCCACCCACCCCAGCCATGAACCAATGTGATGTCCTCATTATTGGCGCCGGCGCTGCCGGACTGATGTGTGCCATCGAGGCGGGCAAACGCGGCCGCCAGGTGGTGGTGCTCGACCATGCGCGCAAGGCGGGCAACAAGATCCGCATGTCGGGCGGTGGGCGTTGCAACTTCACCAACGTCGATGTCACCCCGACCCATTATCTGTCGCACAATCCGCACTTCGTCAAATCGGCGCTCTCCCGTTTCACCCAGTGGGATTTCATCGCCCTGGTGGAGCGCTACCAAATTCCGTACCACGAACGCGAACACGGTCAGCTGTTTTGTAATGATAGCGCCAAAGCGATCCTCGATATGTTACTGGCCGAGTGCCGCGCAGCAGGCGTCTCGCTTCAGCTGAAGACCACCGTGGAAGCCATCAATACATCCGATGAAAAGGGGTTCGTGCTCCAGACCTCCTGCGGCGAGATTCAGTGCGAATCGCTGGTGATCGCCACCGGTGGCCTCTCCATCCCCACCATGGGCGCCACCCCTTATGGCTACCGTATCGCCGAACAGTTCGGGATCAAAGTGTGGCCGCCAACGGCTGGGCTGGTGCCGTTTACCCTGCAACCTCGGGACAAGGAGCCGTTGGCACTGCTCTCCGGCATCGCGGTGGAGGCGGTAGTGGAGACCGGCGGGCAGGCCTTTCGCGGGAATGTGCTGTTCACCCACCGCGGACTCAGTGGCCCGGCGATCCTGCAGGCCTCCAACTACTGGCAGCCCGGAGAGGGGGTCACCGTGGACTGGCTTCCCGGCAAAGAGATTACCGAGCGGCTCGATCATGCCCGCCGGGAACACCCGAAACAACAGCTCAAGACCCTGCTCAGTCAGCTGCTGCCAGCGCGGCTGGTCGCGACGCTGCTGCCACCCGCCATCCTCGAAACCCCGCTGGTGCAGCTGGGCAAGTCCCAGATGCACACCCTCTGGCAACAACTGCACCACTGGCAGATCACCCCGGGCGGCACCGAGGGCTACCGCACCGCCGAGGTCACCCGCGGCGGTGTCGACTGCGATGCGGTCTCCTCCAAAACCCTGGAGTGCAAAACGGTGCCTGGCCTCTATTTTATCGGCGAAGTGCTGGATGTCACCGGCTGGCTCGGCGGTTACAACTTCCAGTGGGCCTGGTCCTCGGGATGGTGTGCGGGGCAGTATGTCTGAAAGTTGCAAGTAACAAGTTTCAAGTTGCAAGCGTGAGTATGTCGGGTTAGGCGCCAGCCGCATCCTCAGCGATGGAGGGAAGCAATCCACCACGTCGTGTAGGTCGGACTTCAGTCCGACAACACAGCTTACCGGAGCCCCGCCATCTCGGGCTAAAGCCCGACCTACAGGGTGTTTTACCGGTAGGAGTGGCATCTTACCGCGTCAGGGGCGGCACAACAGGTAAATCGCGGCAGTTCGTAGGTGGATAAGCGGTAGCGCGTCCGGCCTTTACAGGCTTGTCACTTTTACCTCTGACCTTTTTCTTACCCCAGTCTCACCCCTGAGTACGGTATGCTATAGCGCATGAACGACACCCTGACTCCTGAAACCGTCATCGCCCGCGTTCGCTGCTGGATCGAGCGCACGGTGATCGCATTCAACCTCTGCCCCTTTGCCCGTAAACCCTACACCGGCGAGCAGGTGCGCTATGTGGTCAGTAAAGCCACGGATCCGGAAACCCTGCTCGCCGACCTGCAGCAGGAACTGGAGCACCTGCGTGAGGCCGATCCGCAGGTGGTGGAAACAACGGTATTGATCCACCCCTGGGTGCTGAAGGACTTTCTCGACTACAACGACTTTCTCGATGTTGTGGATACGCTGCTGGAGCAGAGGGGCTATGCCGATGAGTTCCAAGTGGCCAGCCTGCACCCGAACTACCAGTTCGCCGGCACGCAACCGGACGATGCAGAGAACTACACCAACCGCTCACCCTATCCAATCCTGCACCTGCTGCGAGTTGAGGGGGTCGCACAGGCCATCTCCGGCTACCCCCGCCCGGAGGCCATACCGGAGCGTAACATCGAGCAAATGGACAAACTCGGTGGTGAACATCTGCGCGCTATTCTCGATGAGTGTATGCAGGTCGGGAAAGAGTAATGGCACGATTGCTCGGCATTGCAGTCAAACAGCAGCGCAAGGGCCCCGTTACTTTGCATGACGAGGCAATGCTAACCGTCCATGCCGGGGTGGTCGGCGACTGGCGCGGCAAACCCGGCAAGCGCCAGGTCACGCTAATGAGCCTGACCGCTTGGCAAGCCGCCTGTAATGAGGTCGGAGTCGAGCTACCCTGGCAGACTCGCCGGGCCAACCTGCTGGTGGATGCGCTGCCGCTGTATCAAAGCACCACTTCGCGTATCATGCTCGGCGAGGTGCTACTGGAGGTCACCGGTGAGACAGACCCTTGTGAGCGCATGGAAGCGGCGCAGCCCGGTCTGTTTCAGGCCTTGGCTACTGAATGGCGTGGTGGTGTCACCTGCCGGGTGATCGCTAACGGCATTATAAGGGTGGGTATGGAGGTGGCGTTGCCCCCCCATCATCTTGATCCACGGCGAGACTGCCCACACTAACACCACAACGCACAACCACGACGTCAGCCAGAGCTCGAACAGAACTCACCACCGACCCTTCGGTTTCGTCGTGAGCTCTGTAATGAAACTATCGTTTAAAGGTAATTAGTCAATGATGAAACTGTTTTTCCGCTACTTCTTCCGCACCCTTCGTATCATTCTCGGCCCTTTCATGCTTCTCGGTGAGCTGCTCACCACTCCCAAAGGAATCGAGCGCTCCCCTGGGGCCCAGCAAAAAGTGGACGAAGAGAGCAAGAATTTAGCACTTTACCAGTTCAGTACCTGCCCCTTTTGTATCAAGGTGCGTAAGGCGATCAAGGGTTTGTCCCTCAACATCCCGTTGCGCGACGCCCTGAAGGATCCGGATGCCCGCGCCGAACTGGCAGAACACGGCGGGAATATCAAGGTCCCCTGCCTGCGCATCACCGATGACAGCGGCAAGCACACCTGGATGTACGAGTCGGACGATATCATCGCCTACCTGCGCGAGCGCTTTGCGGCGTAACCCTCATGCTCGATTGATATAGCAGGGAAAGCTAGCGCGAGCACCACTCGCTTTCCAGACTGATGAGATGGCTGAGGGTGAAACTGGAAGAGGGCCGGAAACGCTATAAACCTGCAGAAGCCCCTGTGGGCACCGATGCAAGGTCCGCCCTGCGGTCGATATCGGTTACGACCCCCTGATCATCCGTTGTGACCAGCTGTAAAAACTGGCGGTTCGCCGCGAGGATATGCCGAGCCCCTTCGTCCGCCGACAACTGCGTCAGAGCCCAGATATAGTCACTACCAAAGCCCACCGGGTGTCCGCGTCGGCCACGGTAGAG
The DNA here is from genome assembly GCA_041563315.1 of Thiohalomonadaceae bacterium. Classification (GTDB taxonomy): domain Bacteria; phylum Pseudomonadota; class Gammaproteobacteria; order Thiohalomonadales; family Thiohalomonadaceae; genus JBFEYJ01. The sequence goes on along the minus strand of JBFFNE010000015.1, from coordinate 25,260 downwards.
CGGGGCAGAAATGCGGTTGGGCGCTGTGATCGCGGCAGCAATCGCACGAATCGTCTCCACCCGGAGACAGGGCATGTCCGCCAGGGCAATCACCCAGCCGGCGGCCTCTACGCTTGCACGCACCCCGCTGGCAATACTCATACCCATACCGCCTGTGGCCTGATGGTTCAGCACCACGGGCACGCCATCTTCTCTCAGCCGCTCGATGAGTTCACCGTCCCGCGCATCGACCACCACCAGCGCTCCTGGCAATGCCTGCCGCAAGGTACGTGCCGCCTGCACCGCCAGTGGCACGCCATTGCCCAGCGGATGCAGCAATTTGTTACTGCCAAAGCGCCGGCCCTGGCCTGCCGCCAGCAGGATGCCGCGAACCGCCATCAGGCGGCACTCACCCGCTGGCGCACCGCCGGTAGCGCGGCGTTGCGTAAGGCGGTGATCTCCGCGAGGATCGCTACCGCGATCTCCGCCGGCGTATGACTGCCAATGGCCAGGCCGACCGGGGCATGCAACCGGCTCGCCTGGGCCGGCGAGAGCCCCATTTGCAGCAGACGCTGGCGCCGTGCTTCACCGTTACGCGCCGAGCCAATGGCTCCCACATAGAACGCCTGGGACTCGAGCGCATCGAGCAGGGCCATGTCATCGAGCTTGGGATCGTGGGTCAGGGTGATCACCAGGGTGCGCTCATGTGCGGCATAATGATGCACCGCATCATCCGGCATCATGGTCACCAGTTTCGTTCCCTCCACCGCCCAGCCCCGGGCGTACTCTTCGCGCGGATCGCAGACAACCACCCGATAATCAAGCATCAGTGCCAGCTGCGCCACGCAGCGCGACAGGTGCCCGGCGCCGATCAGTAACATCTGCCAGCGCGGCCCGAACACCCGGGAGACCTGCTCGTCGGTAGAAGCGAACTGTTGCTCCGGCGTTGCCGCAGAGAGGTTGACCTCCCCCGTCAAGAGATCCACCCTGCGGACTACCGGTCTGTGGTGCTGCAGCGCATCGAGCAGCGGCAGCAACGCCGCGGCACCCTCCAGCTTTTCCAGCAACAGCTCCAGCCGCCCGCCGCAGGGCAGGCCTAAGCGAAGCGCCTCCTCGCGATTGACGCCGTAGTCGAGGCGCATCGGAAAGCTCTCGCCCAGCTCCCCTTGCCTGTAGCGCCGGAGCAGGTCATCCTCGATACAACCGCCGGAGACTGAACCGGCATGCACCCCATCCCGGCGCATCACCATCAGTGAGCCCGCGGGACGCGGCGAGGAGCCCCAGGTTTTCAACACGGTGGCCATGACCAGCGGCTCGCCCTGGGCTAACCACACCTGCGCGGTATGCATAAGGTCGTGATCGTTGCAGTCCATTGTCATCGTCTGCACCTCTCGGGCTCAGGTCAGGATTTGCAGCGGCAAGCGATCGAAGTTCTGGCCGGTGAGTGCACTCAGGGCATTGGCCACGGCAGGGGCAATCACCGGCGTCGCCGGCTCGCCGACGCCGGTGGGGGCCGCGTTCGAGTTGACGATATGCACCTCCACCTGGGGCATCTGGTCGATACTGATCATGCGAAAGTCGTGATAATTGCTTTGCTCCACCACCCCATCCTTCAGGGTGATTTCACTCATCAGGGCGGGTGAGAGGCCAAAGCCCATCCCCCCTTCCATCTGCGCCCGAATCACATCGGGATTAACCGCCAGCCCGCAATCGACGGCGATCACCACCCGATCCACGGTGAAGCTCCGGTCCTCGTTCAGCGTCACCTCCGCCACCTGGGCGACATAGGAGTTGAACGTTTCATGCACCGCGATGCCACGGCCACGCCCTTGTGGCAGCGATGTGCCCCAACCGGCCTTTTCCGCCGCCAGATCGAGCACGCCAAGGTGGCGTGGATGCTCCTTCAACAAGGCACGCCGATACGCCAGCGGGTCCTCTCCGGCGGTGCGGGCCAGCCTATCGATGAACGTCTCCACGGCAAAGGCGGTATGGGTTGAGCCAATCGAACGCCACCACTGTACCGGTACGGGCAATTTGGTGGTGATCAGGTCAACGGTGATATTCGGTACCGCGTAGGGCATATTCGCGGCGCCCTCGACCGAGGTGGGATCCAGATCATCCTTGCCCAGTATCGACTGGCCGACGATACGATGCTGCCAGGCAACCGGCATGCCCCTCTCATCAAGTCCTGCGGACATTTTGTGATAATACATCGGGCGGTAATAACCGGCCCGCATATCGTCCTCTCTGGTCCAGACCAGTTTTACCGGCGCCATGCCGTTGATCGCCTTGACGATACTGGCCGCCTCCAGCACATAGTCCGAATGCGGATTGCCACGTCGCCCGAACGAGCCGCCGGCAAATAGCATGTGAATCCTGACCTGTTCCGGATCAAGATCGAACAGCTTCGCGACTGCTTTTTGATCCCGTGTCTGGCTCTGCACCCCGTTCCAGATCTCACACCCCTCCCGGGTACGCTGTACCACGCAGTTCAGCGGCTCCATCGCCGCATGGGCCAGAAAGGGAAATTCATACTCCGCTTCGAGCGTTGTCACTGCCGAGGTTATGGCCTTGTCACTGTCACCGGCCTTGTGTGCAACGGTGCCAGGTTGACGCGCTCTTTTTTTGTAATCATCCATAATCGCACCGGAGCTCAGACGGAACGCCTCACTCTCATCCCATTCGATCTGCAAGGCATCACGCCCTTTTATCGCTGTCCAGGTATCCTCTGCCAACACCGCGACACCATTGGGGATCTGCACAATCTGCCTCACCCCGGGAACTCTTCTTGCCTTACCGGCATCGAAACTTTCCACTTTGGCACCAAAGCGGGGAGGGTGCGCCACCACCGCCACCAGCATATTCGGCAACCGGATATCCTGGGTATAGATCGCTGTGCCGTTGATCTTAGACTTGTTGTCCTTGCGCGGCACAAAGCTGCCGATAAGCTTAAATTCCTCAGGCTCTTTCAAAAACACCTCTCCCGGCACCGGCTGTTGTGCAGCCAGTTCCGCCAGTTCACCAAAGCTGGCCTGACGCTGGCCGACTTCATGCCTCAGCACACCCCTATCGACGGTGATCTCATCCGCTGTCACCTGCCATTGTTGCGCCGCCGCCTCGATCAGCATATAGCGCGCCGTTGCACCGGCCTTGCGCATCTGAGTGAAGGAGTTGGCAATGGCGGTACTGCCACCGGTACCTTGCGATCCCCAAAGGAGGTTTTTATAGAGTTCGGTATTGGCCGGTGCCCCTTCAGCGATTACCTGCTCCCAGGCGGCATCCAACTCCTCGGCCACCAAGGTGGCCAACCCGGTGTAGGTACCCTGGCCCATCTCCAGGTGCTTGATGATCACAGTGACGGTGTTGTCGGGAGCAATACGGACAAATGCATTGGGTTCAAACAGTGTCTCGTCCACGGCCTTCTCATCCGTGACTCCTACCTCTGCCTCTGCCTCTGCCTCTGCCTCCGGGGCAGTTTTCTCTTCTTTGCCGCAGCCAGGGAGATAGATCCCCAAGGTCAAACCCGCACCGGCATAAATGCCGGCGATCAAAAAGTGACGCCGACTATTACTGATGGGTTCCCTTCTCATGCCGCACCTCCTTTTACAGCAAGCGCCGCGGCTGCCGTGTGAATCGCGGTACGAATCCGCGCATAGGTATGACAGCGACAAAGAATATCCTTGAAGGCCTCGTTGATATCATCGTCAGTGGGAGCGGGGTTGTTTTTCAACAAAGCGATCGCATTCATGATCTGGCCTGACTGGCAATAACCGCACTGCACCACATTGTGTTTCTCCCAGGCCTCCTGTACCGCTGTAGCTACCGGCGAGCCGACATTTTCAATCGTCGTAATCGATTTTCCCTCCACCGAGCTTACCGGGGTAATACAGGAACGAATCGCTGTACCGTGCACATGCACGGTACAGGAACCACACAGAGCCATACCGCAACCGTACTTGGTCCCGGTCAAACCGAGCCGATCACGTAGTACCCAGAGCAGCGGCATCTCGGGATCGACTTCGAGAGAGTGGGTTTCACCGTTCACGGTCAGCTTGATCATCAATGTCTCCTGTACTTGCAGCAGTATGAGCGCTGCGCAACCGCTTACAGCGTTATGCGTTGGACAAAGACTAGATCGCATGCCTGACAGATTCCATGCGCCTCCCGCCAGGCAACCTGGCGCCCCCTGCGCTGCCGGAAAAACCGCCGAACGGGATGTTATTATTTATAAGGTTCTTCGCACGTTGGTGGGAAAATCAACTCTTCAAAAATGTTTGTGTCGCTGCCGCGACGGATTGTTGATGCGAGGGGCTGCCCCACGCGCAGGTCACTTTTTGCGAAGTCCATGGGTGGACTTCGCAGAGTATCTCGCCTTGCGATGTGAGAACCGCTTTCAATTAAGCCGCGCGCTTTTCCCGCTAAAATACGAGAAGGAACCATCTAAAAACCATCTAAAAATGGGCAAGCGCAGCCACTTTCAGATAGTTTTGTGTCACAGCCACCATGCCCTGAATATCACGCTTCGCCGACAAAGGAACCCCGCCATGACGTTCAAACAACGGCTCATCACTCTCTTCGCCCTGTTCCTGCTTATCGGCTGCAATGGAGAACAGGAACAGGCCACACAAAACCCCGATTTTACCGCCGCAATCGTTACCACAGACATGCAGGGGGTGAAGCAGACCACATTCGCCCAGGGTGATCCCATCACGATCCAGCTGACCATTCTAAACCGCTCTAAGGAAATCCGGGCCATCGAATTCACCAGCGGACAGCAGTACGACTTTGTCGTTTTCGATGCTATGGCACGCGAGGTCTGGCGCTGGTCCGCAGACAAGGCTTTCATTCAGGCAGTGACCTCATACAGCCTGAATCCGGGGAAAACGAAAATTTTTAGCGTCATCTGGAATCAGGTCATTGCACCCGACAGGAGCGTGCTCCCACCGGGCACCTATACCCTGGAGGCGCAGAAGATCGGCGTCGAACTGACACCCCGCCATGAATTTTACATTCAGTAGCCAGTTTTACATCCAGCGGCCTGTGCTCCACAGGGCACAGGCCGGACGGAAGATCAGGCAGCGGCCTTGAGTTTTTCCTGATTCAAAGCCGCCATCACCGCCATCAGCGAGGCGCTCACCGTGTCGTGATCCAGCGCCGCGCCACTGACCCGTCGCCCGTCAATGTTGAGCTGCACGTAAGCGGCGGCCTCGGCATCAGTGCCGGCGCCGATGGCGTGTTCGCTGTAATCTACCACCACCACCTGCTGGCCGCTGTGTTGCTGCCAGGCAGCAATAAATGCGGAAAGTGCGCCTTCCCCCTCACCACGAATGATCTGTTCGACATTACCCTCGGCGATGCGAGCCTCGATGGTATCGACGCTGCCGTTACGATCCAGGTGATAGCCCTTTAGACGTGGACTGTCGACGGCGGAGATAAAATTCTCCATAAAGATTTTATGGATGGTTTCACTGTCGACCTCGCCGCTGCGCTGCTCGCTCTCCTTCTGCACAAGCTGCGCCAACTCTACCTGCATCCAGCGCGGCAGTGAGAGACCGTAGTCGCGCTCCAGCACAAAGGCGATGCCGCCCTTGCCCGATTGGCTGTTGACCCGGATCACCGCCTGGAAATCACGCCCCAGATCCTTCGGGTCGATGGGCAGGTAGGCGACTTGCCAGGACTCATCCGGCGGCTGCCTCAAGAGGCACTTGCGGATCGCATCCTGGTGCGAACCGGAGAAGGCGGTGTAGACCAGCTCGCCGATCCACGGGTGGCGCGGATGGACCGGCAGACCGGTGCAGCGGGTATAGGTCTGGATGATCTCGTCGGGATTAGCCAAGTCCAGCTGGGGGTCGACGCCCTGGCTGTAGAAGTTCATCGCCATGGTGACGATATCCATGTTGCCGGTGCGCTCGCCGTTGCCCAGCAGGGTGCCCTCGACACGGTCGGCGCCCGCCAACAGCCCCAGCTCGGCCGCGGCCACGGCCGTACCTCGGTCATTATGGGTGTGCAGCGAGACGACAATGCTGTCACGGCGACTGACATGTGTGCAGAACCACTCCACCTGGTCGGCAAAGACATTGGGGCTAGCACTTTCCACCGTCGCTGGCAGGTTGATGATACAGGGTCGCTCCGGGGTGGGCTGCCACACCTCGGTCACCGCATCGACCACCTCCACCGCGTAGTCCATCTCGGTCTGGCTGAAGCTCTCCGGTGAATACTGAAACTGCCATTCGGTCTCCGGGTACTTCTCCGCCTCGCACTTGACCATCTGCGCCCCCTCGACGGCAATTGCCTTGATACCCTCCCGATCCATGCCGAACACTCGCTCGCGCTGCACCGTTGAGGTGGAGTTATAGACGTGAACGATGGCGCGGCGAACCCCCCGTAATGCCTCGAAGGTGCGCTCGATCAAATGCTGACGTGCCTGCACCAGCACCTGCACAGTGACACCCTCGGGGACCTGGTTCTCCTCAATCAGCCAACGCACGAAATCCAAGTCGTGCTGGCTGGCGGAGGGGAAGCCCACCTCGATCTCTTTAAGACCCAATTTGACCAGCAAGGCCCACATCTGCCGCTTTTGCGAGACGGTCATCGGCTCAAGCAGCGCCTGATTGCCGTCGCGCAGATCAACGCTGGCCCAAAGCGGAGCCTTGTCGAGGGTGCGATTCGGCCACTGGCGGTTCGCCATCTTCACGGCCGGGGCGGGGCGGTACTTGTGGTGGTCAAACGATTTCACGATAGAACTCCTGGTCGGGTTTGATTCTCTTGGCTGCATTCATGCGCCCTTGTGGGGCGGTGATTGGGCCGACCCTCGTGAGGCCGACCACGACTCTGGTTGCCCACTTGTGGTGGACAGTGAAATATTAGTGCAGAAGGAAGGAAATGTTCTTGCGTAATTTCTATAAATAACGACAGAATCAGCAATAATATTGCTTAACTATCCTAGTTATTGAAATATTATTATTTATACTTCACCACAGAATGCACAGAAACCGATTCTGGCCCTTCACACGTGTCCCAGTGATGAGCAACCAATAGGAACCCCCATATGGAACTCGACCGTTACGATCAACGCATCCTCCAAGAGTTGCAGCGCAACGGGCGCATCAGCAACCATGAGCTGGCCGAGCACATCGGCCTCTCTCCCTCACCCTGCCTGAGGCGGGTACGAGCACTGGAAGAGTCGGGGTACATTACCGGCTACCGGGCGATACTTGACGCCAAGCGTCTGGGGCTCTCCCTGATGGCACTGATCCATATCTCCATGGATCGCCACACCCCGGAGCGTTTTGCCAACTTCGAGGAACAAGTCGCCGCACTGCCTGAAGTGATGGAGTGTCTGCTGGTAACCGGCCAGGACGCCGATTACCAGCTCAAGGTGGTGGTGCAGGACATGGAGGCTTTCCAGTCCCTGCTATTGGAGAAGATCACCCGGATTGAAGGGGTAAGTGGGGTGCATTCGAGTTTTATTCTGCGTCGAGTGGTGGACAAGACGGCGCTGCCTGTAGCGTGAGGGAGTGGCTTATTCGCTCTTGGTGCGCACCACACTGTCGATTTTGTCCTGCAACGACTGTTCCCTGTCGACGCGTGTACCCACCGAGATAAACGTCTGGATCCTGGGTGCGCCCATCTCATGCACCACCTCTTGGCAATGACGGATAGCAGCGAACACCGTGTCCCACTCGCCTTCGATATTCGTTCCGTTGGCATGGAGCACATAATGCAGGCCGGCCTCAGCCAGCACCGACTCGCAAGCGGCAATATACTTCGATACCGACACCCCGGTACCAATAGGTACAACCTGCAGATTTACCAGTGCCTTCATCGGTCGTCCCCCGCGGACCCTTGCCCACTTCCTCCACCCTTGTTCTGCTTACGCGGCACAGTATGCTTCCCGCCAAGGGCGTTAAGCGCTGATGCCGAACCCACCACAAAAAGCAGAGAAATCACCAACACAATCCAGAATAGCGCACTGCTCTTCGCTTTTCTTTTCTCCGGCTCCTGCTTCGGCTCAGCCTCTGCAACTATCGGTTCGGGGGAAGCTGATATCTCAGCATACCGGGTGAGCTGCCCACCAATCGCGCCCGTCTGTGCATCGACGCCAGGCACACACAGCATGAGCATCAACACCCCGTATCGACTTAATCCTGTAGCAGCCATACCATTTCCCCTTACCAGCGGCCATTACCGCCACAACATAAATGTGCAATATGCATTATCACGCCCATTGCCACAGACTACACGTTTCTTCACACACAGGGTTGCTCATTAGCATCCTTTTCCGTTCTAATAGTACTGTCTTTTTACAAGATCGATTTGACCCTAAAACAACAACACAAGGGACAATCAGTATGGGGGAGTTATTCAGTAACACTTGGATGCAAGATTTGCAAAACAAGTGGAACGCCGATATGACCATCGTCGAACCGCTGCGCATGGCCGGCTTTTCCGCCCGTATCGCCTACGGCTTCAAGGGCGAGGAGATGCCGCAAGGCTTGCTGGTGATCGAGAACGGCAAGGTTGTCGATGCAGGCACCTATGTCGATGGGCCGCTTGATTGGGACCTTCGGGCGAAGCCTGAACATTGGCAAAAATGGATCGAGGAAGGATTCGGCTTGACCAAACTGGGGCCGGCCGTTGCCACCGGAGCACTCCAGTTCGCCCAGGGGAATTACCGTCAGATGATCCGTAATCCTGCGCTGAGCCACCCGTTTTTACACCATTTCAAACTGATGAGCGATATCGGCATCGGCGGCTAAGAACCTGCGCCGCCTGACATCAGCGCTTTAATTTCCTGGGTCACCCTGGCCACCTCGAAGGGCGCTTCCGTGTCAATTCTTACACTGCGGCTCCGCTCTTCGACTTGCAACGGCTCATACCCTGCCAGCTGGTGCTCCAATACCGCGAGATCCGCATCTGAGGCATCACCCTGGCGCCGGCGGAGGCGATGGCGCAACGTTCGCTCACTGGCCATGAATTCTACGATCCCATAACCCACACCCAGTTCCCGCGCTAGGCATTCGAACAGTTCGCGCTGCCAATGCTGCAAAAATGTAGCATCGACCATCACCGTGTATCCGGCATTGAGTACCAGCGCGGCAAGTTCTCTCAGTCGTTCATAGGTCCGCGCTGTCGCCTCCGCACGGTAGATCCCTGCGGCAGGCGCCGCACGGCCGCTCTCCAGCGGTGACAGACCATAGAGACGTTTACGCTCCACATCAGAACGAATGCGTATCGCCGGCAGGATCTCCACTAACGGCTGGCTATGAGTGGTCTTTCCCGAGCCGGATAGACCACGAGTGATCAGCAATCCGGGAGATATCGGCCGGGTATACGATTGAGCCAGCGAGAGGTAGTGGGCAAATTCAGCCTCCAGCTTCACTCGGCTTCCCTCATCCGGCTCCCCCTGTACCAAACCTATCGCACAGACCTTCGCCCGTACCATCGCACGGTAGACCAGATAGAGGGGCAGCAGTTTTAGGCCGGCATAGTCTCCGGTCAGCTCCAGATAGCCATTAAGAAAACGCTGTGCCAGCGCGAACTGGTGGTGATCCTGCAGATCCATGACCAGAAAGGCAATATCACTAATAACATCGATCCAGCGCAGGTCGGGGTTGAATTCGATACCGTCGAAAGCCACCGGGCCGTCGTCAATCCAGGCCAGATTGCGAAGGTGCATATCGCCATGACACTCGCGGATAAAACCGTCAGTTTTTCGCTGGGCAAGCAAAGATTCCAGTGAAACGAATGCGGAACGGCTCCATCGCTCCACCTCCGCCAGTGCTTCCAGATAACGCGTGTCATCAATTCGCTCTCGGATCTGGGAAAAATTCTCTGCCATCGGCTGCCATACCCTGGCCGGGGTCCCGTAATCGTCCTGGGTAGTTGCCGCCTCAATTTTGCAGTGAAAATCGGCAATCAAGTGAGCAAATGCATCCATATGCTTCGCTTCCAGCACGCCATTGTCCAGCATCCTGTCCAGTTGCGTCTCTTGCGCAAATTGCACCATTTTCACCGCATATTCGATGGCGTTACCCTCACCATCGATAACCGGATCTTGTGCGGTACCGTTAATTGACACCACTTCAAGGTAGATCCCGGGAGCAAGACGCCGATTGAGCCGAATCTCCTCTTCACAGAAAAATCGCCGACGTTCGAGAGTGGAGAAATCGAGAAAACCGAGGTCTACCGGTTTCTTGATTTTGTACGCGTAGTCACCCGTGAGAATCACCCAGGAAATATGGGTTTCGATCAGTTGGCAACACGCCACCGCGTGGTCGTAGCGCTCCGGCTGGAGCAAGGCGCGGATCAAGGTGGGTGGGCTTGCGCGGTCCATTGTCATCCTTGTGAAATAGCAGTAAAACACAGGCGATACAAGTCACCATTCCGGCCTCGTAGAAGAACGAGGACGATATCACTTCTCCAGCAACCTTGGTTTACCAGCGCTGTCTTGGGTGAAGGTCAGGGGAAAACAGATGAACTGTCGGGGTGTTACTGCGCCGCAATCCCGATGCGGATGCAACAGTTTGAGAGTCGGGCCGCCCCATCACTGGTGGCGCGATAACCGTACGCCACTAACCGGGAAACCCCACAAAGGGCATCAACGATAGATATAGCACCAGCAGGATCCCAGCCAGATAAAGAAGGAAACGCACCGGGTGGCGCATCGCCCTGCCAAGGAGGGTCTCCAGTTCTCCCGCCTCTCTCTTTCTTTCATACTCCTCGCGGGCGCGGAGATAGCGCTCATGCTGGTAGTCATCGATAAGAGTCCTGGCGCGCGTTAGCTGGTCCTCATCCCTGAGCCAGATCGCCGCCAACGATATTCCCCAGCGTCCCGCCTCGGTCTCATAAACGTCGATGGCATTTTCAGCCAACAAGGCGCGAACCTCTTCCGCCTCGTCCTCCGGCACACCATTAAGTTTGAACAGCAGGACAGCCATCAGGCAGGAAGCAATTTGCCAAGTTGCTCCGGGATCTCCGGCCGGCCCCTGGCATTGATCGCCGTGCCGATGATGCGGGCATTAAGGATACGCTTGTGATCTGTAAGGCGATAGATATCCTGCTGAAAGGCGAACCTTACCCGTGACTCGCGGACCAGATTCAAACCCACGATAAACTTGTCGCCGCTCTCCATTGGAAAACGGTAATCCAGCTCAGCGCGAACCACCATCAGGTTGATCCCCTGTTTGGCGTAGGCGGCAAAGTCGATGCCGATCTCTTTTAGGTATTCGTGACGGACATGTTCCAGGTAATTCTGGTAGACCCCGTTATTCACTACACCCTGGATGTCGCACTCGTAGTCACGCACCGCCATCTCCATGGAAAATACATAGCCGTCCATTATCTGCCTCTTGTTTGCCGATTTGACGAAAATCTTAAACCAAATGGCCGCTGCAAACCATTGAACAGTTGCCGGCAGCGATTCATCCCTGAAGGCTACCGTGCCTGGACTTAACCTACCATCGGCAATATGTCGCACTCGATGCCGACCTGCTCATTGATCACCACGATCTGAGCCTTGCGGAAAAAGTTGAACTCGGTGGCACTGGCCCAGGTGTAAGCCCCCATCATGCGACCGACAATCAGATCGCCGCACTGAAGTGACGGGAGGCTGATGTCGTCATCGATAACATCAATGCTGTCACAGGTCGGGCCGGCCAGAACACTGGGGCTGCGCTCGCCAAAGAAGTCGAGGCAATCGACCGGGTAGTGGGTATGGTCGAACAGCTGGCCGCTGTAGGAACCGTAGAGACCGTCATCCAGGTAATACCACCAGCGACCTTCACGCTGTGCTTTGCCCATTACCGAGGAGACCGCAGTGATCGCCGGGGCGGCGATAAAGCGGCCTGGCTCAGCGATCACCCGCACCCCGGTCGGCAACGCAGCGAGCGCATTACGGATCGGACGGCAAAAGGTATTGATAGGGGAAACCTGCTCACGGTAATCAACAGGAAAGCCACCGCCGATGTCGAGCACCTCAAGTGGGGGCAGCCCCTGCTCCATCGCCTCTGCAATGATTCCGGCACAGGCGTGGATCGCTTCGACATGTTTGTTCGGTTCCAGCGCCTGGGATCCGACATGAAAAGAGAGTCCTTTAATGCGAATGCCGAAGTCTGACGCCTGTTGTAGCAACGCCGGTACCGCCTCGGGGGTGCTGCCGAATTTCTTCGACAAATCAACTTTGGCATCGGGGCTGCGGAAGCTCAGGCGCAGCAGCAGCTCCGTCTCATCGGCATAGGGGATGAACTTCAGAAGCTCATCCGGATTATCTATTACAAAGGTGGTGCAACCGTAGGCAAGGGCGTCACGGATATCGCTGTCACGCTTGATCGGGTGAGTATGAATTGTGCGGGAAGGGTCGACACCCAGACCTGCCACCAGATCCACCTCGCCGGAGGTAGCCAGATCGAACCAGGCCCCCTCTTCTATCAGCGTGGAGACCACGACAGGATGAGGCAGCGGTTTCAGGGCGTAGTGCAGGTCGACACCGGGCAGTGCAGCACTAAGGGCTCGGTACTGTCGTCGTACCGCATCGCAATCGAGGATCAACAGCGGGGAACCGTGTATCGCCACCAGACGTCGGATACGGTCCGCTTCGGCGCTTTCATCCGGGCGCTCGAGCAGGGGGGTGGGGGGGTGAATAATTTCAATGTTTTTGCAGGCCATCAGTGTCCTCCCGCAACCGGCAGGTTGCAGACTAAGCGTCGACGAGAAACTGGATCGAGCGGCAACGAGTGCTCTCTAAAGCAGTCGAAATCACTCTTGGGATAGTTACTCGCCGTCGCCCAACGACCGCCATGGAAACGGACACTGATTGGCTATCAACAAGAAGCCGGCGCATTGTAGGACAACGGTATTGGGACGCAAGTATTATTTTTTACCGGCTCGCGGTAGACAAAAGAAATAGCGACGCTGGCGGCACAGGGGTCCATTCAGCAGCGAGTTGGGTCGTACATCAGGGTTGCTTGAGAGAGTTAATGCTATACAGGCGGGGTGGCGGCGCCGAGTCCTTTCGACGACAGATGACCCTGCCTTGGCAGGGCACTGTGTAGCCACCTGGTGTACTAGGGCTTGCAGCGATAAACCGCAAATACCTGCCGGCCATCCTCAATCGCAGAGATCGGTACGATAGTATCGCCATCCAGATCAGCGGCACTGTTGCGTGCCAGCTTGTCCAGCTCATCCTCAATGCTCTTCTGGTAGCGGTTTAATCCCGCCAGTTTTGAGAGGGTGGAGACGGTCGTTTTCCCCACACGCTTGCACTGTATCACTTCCTCCTGAGTCGCAAGCCGCACCTGTTCACCCGCTGGGCTCAAGGTTACCCAGGAACAGGCGCTCAGCAGCGTCACCAGCAGCAATAACGTAAGCTTGTGTAACAACTTCATTGGTTTACTCTCCCATACCAATGCCAAAAACCGTCATCATACCCACGAATGGCAAGCCCGCCCGGACCTGCTTCAATGTTTATGCGACACCCTGGCTCTTCAGGTAATCCTCGTAGCTGCCGTTGAAGTTGACCACGCCCTGTGGGGTCAGCTCGATGATGCGGGTGGCCAGCGAGGAGACAAACTCACGGTCATGACTGACGAAGATCAACGTGCCCTGGTAGTTCTCCAGCGCCAGGTTGAGCGATTCGATCGATTCCATGTCCAGGTGGTTGGTCGGCTCATCCATTACCAGCACGTTGGGCTTTTGCATCATCAACTTGCCGAAGATCATCCGTCCCTGTTCGCCGCCGGAGATCACCTTTACCGATTTGTCGATCTCCTTTTGCGAGAACAGCAAGCGGCCGAGGTACCCGCGCACCACCTGCTCATCGTCGCCTTCCTGCTTCCACTGCTGCATCCATTCGAGCAGCGGCATGTCCTCGGCGAAGTCGGAGGCGTGATCCTGGGCATAATAGCCAAGGGTCACGTTCTCTGACCACTTCACCACACCCTTGTCTGGCGTGAGACCGCCATGTTCCTCACCCACCAGGGTGCGCAGCAGTGTGGTCTTACCGATACCATTAGGTCCAATCACGGCAACACGCTCGCCCACCTCGACCATCAGGTCCAGTCCGCTGAACAGTGGTTGCTCGTCATAGCCCTTGGTCACCCCCTCGACCTCCAGTGCCAGACGGAAGAGCTTCTTCTCCTGCTCAAAGCGAATGAAGGGATTCTGGCGGCTGGAGGGCTTGATCTCGTCGAGCTGGATCTTCTCGATCTGCTTGGCGCGTGACGTCGCCTGCTTGGCCTTGGAGGCGTTGGCGGAGAAGCGGCTGACAAAGGTTTGCAGTTCGGCGATCTGCGCCTTCTTCTTGGCATTCTCCGATACCAGGCGTTCGCGAGCCTGGGTCGAGGCGATCATATAGTCGTCATAAGTACCCGGATAAAGTTGCAGTCGGCCGTAGTCCAGATCCGCCATGTGGGTGCAGACGCTGTTGAGGAAGTGGCGGTCATGAGAAATGATGATCATGGTGGAGTTGCGCGCGTTGAGCACCTCCTCGAGCCAGCGAATGGTGTTGATGTCGAGGTTGTTGGTCGGCTCGTCGAGCAGCATGATGTCCGGGTCGGCGAACAGCGCCTGAGCCAGCAACACGCGCAGTTTCCAGCCGGGGGCCACGGCGCTCATCAAGCCGCTGTGCTGCTCGATGGGGATCTCCAGTCCGAGCAGCAGCTCACCGGCGCGTGACTCGGCAGTGTAGCCGTCGAGCTCAGCGAACTGCACCTCCAGATCGGCCACCTTCATGCCGTCCTCTTCACTCATCTCCGGTAGAGCGTAGATGCGATCGCGCTCCTGCTTCACCTCCCACAACTCGGCATGACCCATGATCACCGTATCGAGCACGGTGTATTCTTCAAAGGCGAACTGGTCCTGGCGCAACTTACCGACCCGTTCGTTGGCATCGACCATGACGGTTCCCGCACTGGGTTCCAGGTCACCACCGAGGATCTTCATGAAGGTCGACTTGCCGCAGCCATTAGCGCCAATGAGGCCATAGCGGTTGCCCTCACCGAACTTGACCGAAATGTTTTCGAACAGGGGCTTGGCCCCAAACTGCATGGTAATGTTTGCTGTAGATATCAAAATTGCGTACCGGAAATGGAAATTACAGAGGGGGTAGCCGAAGGCTATCTGGGTATCGCCACAGAGACGAGGAAAAGCACTTGAGTACCGAACGGCGCATAGTATCGCACACCCGGACGGGTTCGGCTAATCCGTACGAGAAGCCGCAAGAGCCTATGGCGTGACAAATCCCCGCTTTGCTGTCCTGTGATCTCCGTGTGAACCGGATATTGAGGGCTACATCACACAGTGGTATGGTCAGTCAAAAGTGGGTAACACCGCTACATGCCGAAGGGGCATATGAGAGACGATAACGCAAACGAGCCCACTCCGGTCGATAACCACACGGAATCCGATACCGCGCCAGCGGTGAACCGCTATCGGCTCACCCTGGCAGTAAAGCCTTGGTCGTCCTGGCAGCGCATAGCCCTCATCGCACTCGCTTATATTGTTGCGGCCGCCGTTGGACAGCTGCTATCTGGGGCGCACAGTCAGGCGCCGGCATTCTGGCCTGCCGCCGGATTGGCGTTGGCGGTGCTGATGGCGTGGGGACCGCGCCTCTGGCCGGGCGTGTGGCTGGGTGCCTTTTTATACCACTGTTTGCTGCCATCGAGCTTCGATGGTCTCCTCCTCCCCGCACTTTGCGCCACCGGTGCGACGCTTCAGGCGCTACTTGGGGTTTACCTGACCCGACCGCTGCTGAGCGCCGCCATCCCTTTGGCACGATCCGGAGATGTCACGCGCTTTCTCTTGATGGCAGGCCCATTTTCCTGCCTTGTTTCAGCCAGCGTCACTACGGCCACTGTGTACGGTAGCGGTGGGGTCCCAGCGGACCAGGTGGTATCCATGTGGCTACTCTGGTGGAGCGGTGACACCCTGGGTGTCTTGCTGTTCGCTCCCTTGGTACTTGCCATGCCTATTGCAGGCGCCATCCTGCCACGCAGCGCCACTCGCATTAGCCTGCCACTGCTCATCACCGCCGCCCTGCTGATCTCGGGAAACCTCGGGCTGAACCGCTTTGAAGAGAGTCAGGCGCAAATAGAGACATCAATAATGAAGGAGGAGACCTATAATAATGGCTTTTATCTCCTCGCCTACACAACCAACCCCCTACGCGGAGTTCAGCACTATTTCGCTGCCAGCGAAGAGGTCACCCCTACGGAATTCAGTACCTTTTCGTCCTATATTGCGAAACAGCCATGGATTCTCTCCATCGACTGGGCACCTCGGGTGTCACAAGAAGAGCGCAACGCCTTCGAGGCGTCACTGCATCGCCAGGGCTCGTCTGAATCGGGGATATTTGACCTTGATGCCATGGGCAAACCGGTTCCCTCAGCGGAACGGAATGAGTATTTCCCCGTAGCACTCACCGAGCCCCTGGAGAGCAATAACATAATCATCGGCCTCGACCACGCCTTCGAAGCCCCGCGGCGCGAGGCCATGGAGCGAGCCCGCGACAGCGGTCAGATCACCGTCACCACCATGCTCCCCCTGCTGCGCACAACGCAACGCACCTTGCTTGCCTTCGCGCCGGTCTACCCTGCCGACTTCATCATCGATCAAACCTCGACTGAACAGCGCCGAAAAGCGCTCCGTGGCTTTATCGTTGGGGTAATCGGCATCAAGGAGCTTCTCGCCACACTTGATCGCAGCGCCTCAACACACCAGATGCACTACCGCGTTACCGATATTACCTCGGGCGATTCGCATCAAATATTGTGGGATACGCTGCCTGCGGACGCCGCACCGGCATGGAGCCGCACCATACGCTTCGCTGATCGTCTCTGGCAGCTCGAGCTACAACCTATCACCCCCCTCTGGCAGCTGGGCGCCAGTCTGACTTCCCGCTTCTACCTGGGTTTTTCGGTACTGGCGGCCTTCCTTATCGCCTTCGCCATCCTGAGTGCCGCAGGACGAAACGCCGCAACCACCGTCGAAGTTCTCGAGCGCACCACCGATCTAGCGCATGAACTTCAAGCTCGGCGCGACGCGGAGCAGGAGATCCACCGCCTCAACCTTGCCCTTGAACGCAAGGTGGTAGAACGAACTCAGGCCCTCAATACCTTGCATATCAAGGAGGAGCAACTTAGTGCCCTCGTCGATAATCTGCCCTACGGCCTCGTTACCATCGATTCCTACGGTGTCGTGCACAGCGCTAACCCGGCGATTGAACAGATACTCGGCTACCGGCCTGATGAGCTCATCGGCAATAATGTTTCGCAGCTCATGCCAGAACCGGATCGCAGCCAGCATGACAGCTATATCGCCCGTTACCTGAAAACCGGGGAGGCGCACATCATCAATAATGGACGTGAGGTACAGGGACAGCACAAAGACGGCCAACGTGTTCCCCTCGAACTGGCGGTGACCGAATACCAGGTACACGGCGAACGCTTTTTTATCGGCAGTCTCTGGGATATCAGTGAGCGCCAACACTTTATCGACGAGTTGACTCGTGCCCGGCTGGGTGCCGAACAGGCAAGTAGAGCCAAATCCTCCTTCCTCGCTGTTATGAGTCACGAGATCCGCACTCCGATGAACGGCGTGATCGGCCTGGTCGACGTGCTGGCACATAGCCACCTGTCCGAGTATCAGGCCGAGTTGGTTACAACCATCCGCCAATCCGCCAATACCCTGCTCGACATCATCGATGACATCCTGGATTTCTCCAAAATCGATGCCGGGCGCATGACCATAGAGCACACCCCCGTAAGTGTTGCCGATCTCGTTGAAGGACTCTGTACCTCGCTACAGCCGGACGCCGCCAGCAAGGGCGTTGCCTTGTCACTGTTCATATCACCGGAGATCCCCACCTTGGTGCTCTCTGACAGCGTGCGGCTGCGTCAGGCGCTGGGCAATCTTATCGGCAACGCAATCAAGTTCTCCGCCAACCAGTCCAGTAACACCAAAAAGGGATACGTATCCATACGCATCACCCTCACCGAAAACGAAGCACCACAGTTGCGCTTTCAGATCATCGATAACGGCATCGGCATGACGCAAACCACCATCGATCAGCTCTTCACGCCGTTTACCCAGGCTGAGGCCTCGACCACCCGACGCTTTGGCGGCACGGGGCTGGGATTGGCCATTACCCATCGCCTGGTTGAGTTGATGCATGGGGAGATCACGGTGACGAGCAAGCCAGGAACCGGGAGCCAGTTCACCATCACCCTGCCTTTCGAGCCCGCCGCTGAACAACCGGCCAGGGCCGAACAGGAATTAGCCGGGATCCGCTGCATCGTAGTGCAAAGCGCAGAACTCAACCACGCTGACCTTTGCGCCTACCTTGAGCACGCCGGCGCGGAAGTCGTCGTAGCACCCGATGCACCCTCAGCCGCCCAACGAGTAGCCGAACTGGCCGCCCCGGTGGTGGCCATCCAGGATGCCGCACAGCAACGCCCTGCGGTCGATCCCACTCTGGACGGCATCGGGCAGCTGCGTCATCTGCAGCTCACCCGGGGACGCCGGCAGCGTGCGCGGGTTGAAGCGCTGGATGTCGTCAGCCTGGACTACCCTGTCGTACGACGACAATGCCTGTTGTATGCCGTCGCCCTGGCCGCAGGAAAGAGCGCACCAACCCAGATGCATGAACCCCCCTTGCCTGAGCTCACGACGGAAACACCACCACCTGACATCGAAGAAGCACGCGCCGGGGACAGACTTATCCTCGTCGCCGAGGACGATGCACTCAATCAGCGGGTCATCCTGCAACAACTGGCATTGCTCGGCTACGCCGCTGAGGTTGCAAATAACGGGACAGAAGCCCTGCGGATGTGGCGCCAGGGCCGCTATGCATTGCTACTGACAGACCTGCAGATGCCGGATATGGACGGTTACACCTTGGCACAGACTATTCGTTACGAAGAGGATAGGGACCACAAAATCCCGGTTCTCGCCCTCACCGCCAATGCCCTGCGCGAAGAGGCAGACCAGGCCCTGGCAGCAGGCATGGATGAGTACCTGACCAAGCCGTTGCAGCTTCGTCAGCTTCGTGAAGTACTGGAAAAATGGTTGCCCAAGCGTGACATCAAGCCCCCGCCAATAAACATTTTACCGAAGCCGATAAGCGGCTCGCCGGTTGATGTGAGCGTGCTGCAGGAAATGGTCGGGGACGATCCCGAAATCGTGCTCGGCCTGCTTTCCGATTACCTCGAATCACTCCACCACCTGTCACAGGAGCTTCGTTCGATGTATGCCAAAAACGACATTCGCCAAGTCTGTGCCATCACCCACAAGCTAAAATCCTCTTCACGACTGGTAGGTGCACTGACCCTGGGTGATCTATGTGCCGACATCGAGCGTGCTGGCAAGGCGGAAGACCAGAGCGCCATAGACGAAATCATGCCGCGCTTCGAGGCATCCGTGACCGCCGTTGAGGTTGAAATCCGCAAACTGCTTGATAAGCCCTTACACGCATAGGCACAGAGGCACCCACCATCGACATCATCCGCCCGATCGTGTTCATGGGCGCCGATGCTTCTCCTTTTGCCGCTGAACAACACTTACTGCCACCACATCCATCAACTCCTCCGACAGGATGTCGAGAATGTCATCCACCGTCAGGATACCCTCCAGAGCACCGTCGACATTAATGACCGGCATCCTGCGCAAGCCCATGCTACGCATGCGCTGGAGTGTATCAAGCAAATCGTCGTCTTCTTGCGCCGTCTGCAGGGGTTGAACCATCAGGTCATGGACACTAACACTCGTCGCATCAATACCCTGTGCAAGGACCTCCACAACGAGGTCGCGGTCGGTGACGATACCGATGGGTACGTTCATTTCATCACGGCGCTCCACCACCACCAGATCGCCCACATGAAACTCCCGCATTAACCGCGCCGCCTCACCGGCATCGGCCCCTTGCTCAACCACCACCACCTCGCGATTACAGACCTCGCCGACAGACATCGCCATTCACCTTCTATTTTGCGCAAACACTCAGGCCGTGGCGCCGTAATGCTTATGAATATTGTGGATATCCACCTCTGATTCAGCAGTAGTGTAGATCCGCCACTGACCCGCTACCGGCTCTTCAGCCAGCCTGGACAGTATGTTGTCAAAAGAGTGGTCATCGAGATAAGGCCGGGTAAAAACCTTCCATTGTGCATGGCTAATATACGCATCAAACTCGGGTACCCATTCATACCCCTGTTCCTGCATATAGGTCTCTTTCCCAATGTCAAGCAAGTGTCCCATACGCCCTCCGTCTTCAAGTTCCCGGCTTCGGTCATGGAGTCCATGGCCATCTCGCCGCACTAAACAGCTGTGTGCGTTCAGAGAAAATATAGACCACTCATCGCCACCCTTCGCGCAAAGCTCTCTTACTCCACGGGGGAGGGGCAAGGGGAGGAGTGCGGTCGCTTAGAATCGACGGTCTCTCGCCGCGGCCCGTGGAGAGGGAAATACGCCCAATTATTCGCAGGGGAGAAGGGGAGTACCGGATCTCCTGTGGATATTCATCCCGCAGAACGGCATCGCCAAAGATAGCGACCCCTTAATCAGGTGACGAATTTGGCCCGGTTTTGTCCTTCATCAACAGGTAAACACCGGCGATGACCAGGACGATCCAGATCACCATCGCTCCGCGCCCCATCAGCTCCCACAGCGTCCCCATAAAGAGCACCAGAAACAGGGCGACAGCCAGAATAGCGTTGCCCAGCCAAAAGTTAAGTGATTGTTTCTCGTCGCTCATTTCCATCCCGTCTGTTTGCAGACCCCGGAGGCGGGGTCACTGATCATTAAGCCGATACGAGCCACCGACTGCTTAGTGGAGCATTCCCAATATACCCACCGCAATAAGGTAAACACCAACCACGTAGCGTAAAAACTTTGGCACCACCAACACCAGGATACCGGCAATGATCGAAATCAGCGGGATTAGCTCGATAGTGATTCTCATTTATTCCACTCCGTATGTTTAGTTATCAAGCGATGATTGGATAATACCAGTTCCATCTTCAGGCGTTTTGAACCTGTTCGCACCCCGTGCACCATCCCATGGCCAAGCCAAGCCAGCTTGCCGTACACAGGCAACCTTCGCCCAGAAGTGGCCGAGTTACTGTCTGAGGACTCGCTGCTGTAATTCTTCATCACATCGATGGGTAAGGATAGGGGTAGAAAATCAGGTGCTTGACCGGCGATTGTGCCCGCGCGGACAATATCTGTCCCAAACTGCAAGGAACCGGACCTTCGCACCATGCCGCTACCCTCACACTACCTCATTCCTCCTACGCCTGTCTGCGAAACGGATTTTCTTGTTGCGCTGGAACGAAGCCTGCAAGCAGGTTGCAGGCTGATGCAGTTAAAAGGCAAGGGAATGGAACCGCATGCGTATGCGATATTGGCAGAGAAGGTTCTCTCACTGGCGCATACCTACGGCTGCAAGGTACTGCTCACAGGCACTCCCTCTCTGGTGGAGTCGCTCGGCGCCGACGGCCTCCACCTGGACAGCCAGGTTCTCAAAATTACCAGCCAACGGCCATTGCCCGCCGGCTATCTGATCGCGGTCTCCGGACATACGCTCGACGCGTTACTACAGGGCGAGGCGCTCGGCGCAGATTTTGGGGTGCTTTCACCCATCCGCTATACTCGTGCCCACCCGGACATCAAGCCCATCTCCTGGACGCGTTTTGCTGAAATCGCTGCGCAGGTGAAATTCCCTGTTTATGCACAGGGAGGGGTCAGTGCCGCAGATGAAGCTGAGGCGATCAATGCTGGAGCACAGGGGGTTGCCGGAAACAAAGGGTACTGGAAGTTCTGATCTGATCTCAACTAGCGAGGAGTTTGATCGCCGCCTCTCCGGTTGTCATCTCAATGGCGCACTCCAGCTCACAATATTCCGCCTGCACATCCGTCGGTGTCGGCTCATCAGAGCAGCTGCAACCGGCGATGATCCCACTGTAGAAGATCCCTGCCTTGACGCGGATGACACCCGAGCCCTCTGCTGCGTGAATTATCATCACCTGGAAAGGTTCCGCGCTAACAAAAGAGCTCAGCGACAATCCTTGCTGCAGTGGCAACTCATCGGCACCTAAATCTTGCATCTCCGCCTTGAGGACCTCGTTAAAAGCGTCGCTTCCCCAGGCTGTTCGGGACCGTGAGAGGTAAATCACTTGAAAAAGTCCTTCACCGACTGCCACATACTCTTCGAGGTTTTCTTCACCTCTCTGGTGACTTCCCTGGAGCCATCACGGGACGCGGACCAGGCCTCTTTTGATCCATCCTTTACCTCGCCCCAGACCTCTTTAGAACCCTCTTTGACCTCGCCCCATGCTTCCCTGGCACCGTATTTGGTCTTGTCCCAGGCACTCGACCCGGCAAAGGTACTTGTTGCCATGGTACATAGGCATATTATCAATACACTCATTTTGAAAGGCTGACACATCAATTTACATCCAACAGACATTCACTTAGTGTTATCTTAGCAAAAAACGAATTCGGGTCCGCATTGAAGAAGCATTAATGTGACACAGATCTTCAGCTGACATGTCGGCAAGTGATAACCCGCTCCCGTTAAGGGTTACATTGCGGTGTTACGTGAGGACACAGTTGCCTTGGCGCGGTTGCCTTCAGCCTCGCCATATCCATATTGACAGCATGGATAATGATTGGATAACTTACTTTCTTTCTGCTGCAGTACGTTTTTTAACCAACGCCACTTTCTGACTCAGAACAATGAAATTCACTCCTGCTCAACGTATTGGCGCTATAACTAAAAAATCCTTTCTTACCCGGTTTAAGGCAGATGCCAGACCGGTAGTGATGGAGGAGCTTGCGAGGGAATGGCCTGCAACGCAGAAGTGGTCCATGGAGTACTTTAAATCGGTCGCAGGCAACACCCTCGTGCCCCTCTATGACAGCCAGCCGTCAAGAGACAGAAAACACCAGCACGCACCGGCAACAAGCATGCCCTTGAGCGATTACCTGGATCTGCTGGAGGAGGGTGAAAATGGCCTGCGCATGTTCTTTTTTAATCTACTGACTGAAGCACCCGCCCTCGCGCAGGACTTTGATTTTCCCGATATCGGATTGAAGTTATTCAAGAAACTCCCTGTCTTGTTCATGGGTGGAAAGGGCGCAAAAGTTCAAATGCATTTTGACATCGACATGTCAGATATCCTGCTCTGTCACTTTGGCGGTAAAAAACGTGTTCTCCTGATACCACCTGAGCAGACACCTTTCCTCTATCACGTACCCTTCTCTTTTAGCAGCCTGTTCGATGTCGATTTCGACAATCCGGATTATGAGAAATACCCGGCGCTAAAACATGTCAAGGGCGAGATCGCAGAACTTAATCATGGTGATGTTTTATATATCCCACCTGGCTACTGGCACTACATCGTCTACGAGGAGATCGGCTTCTCCATGGCGCTGCGGGCGTTTCCGAGAACCCCCCGTAACTTCGCCAAAATGCTCAACAATCTGGTTGTAATACGTACCATAGAAGGTTTAATGCGGAAGCTGGTGGGGCAAGGATGGAATGATCGTAATGAACAGCACGCCATCATTCGAACACATAAAAGGTTATCTACCTTCATGCCCACCTGAGTGAGTGCCTGATCCAGTCACAGAGTAATTATACTCGCCCCCTTATGCGAGTGCCGAATAGGCCAGGTTGTCCCATATCCGGAACCGCCCCAATCCTAAAAACCACAGCCAGCTTGCCAAAAGCGCCATGCTCCGCGCTCCCTGGCTACCTGGCACTTCTCTTTTCGCCTTTGCGCTAAGATTTCAGGTGGGGTGATCAGTACCCGCAGAAATAGTGCTTCACTCTTCATGCCGAGCATGGCGAATCGCGGAATAACTTTAACCCGGAACAAAACTATCGCTAGTTACTATTAAATCTTTTGCACAAACCAGTTAAAAACCCCGATGCATGTCACAACATTTTCAGTATTTTTCACTTCTACGCTTACACAGATCGATGAACGGCCTTTCTTTTCCAATTGTTCCCTGAATTTATTTGCCACCTCATCCGATACCGAGGGATGCGCTCTAATCGTCTTGTTTGCCGGCTTTTTGAATTTTATCTGTGAGTCCCGCAACACTGGAACAACCTGCCCATCAAGGTCAGGAAACAGACGTTGCAAATGTTCCCCGCTTGCCGTTTCAGCTAACGCAAACTGCGCACTGGCATGAATCGTTTGCACATGATTGTATAAACTGTCATTAAAAGAAAGCTCCAGCGTTCCATGACCTGTTCTGGCTATTCCTATTTTCTGCACAAACGGGATTTCAGCTATATCCATATCTCACCTTTCACAATAGAGCATTGCGCTGTTGTTCTATTCCTCTGAGAGTCTAAATCCAAGACTATCGTTGCGTCTTTCCACGTAATATTTATCACGAAATGCCGAACGTTGAACAGCGCCATGATAGGGCCAGGAACCACCTCTCACTACACGCTCGTAACAATAATCTGAGTCAGCTAACCTCGAGGAGCCGTCTTTCGGCGTTCCCTCATAGCTCTCTAGCCAGCAATCCGCCGTCCACTCCCACACATTACCGTGCATGTCATACAAGCCCCAGGGGTTGGCGGCCAGACTTCCGACTGGAATGGTCTGCTTCCGATTCTCGCCTTGCGGGCACCCCTCATACGGAATCTCACCGTTATAATTTGCCTGGTCGGTGCCAAGACATTTGCCAGTCGAGAACGGGGTAACTGTACCCGCCCGTGCTGCATACTCCCATTGTGCCTCGCTCAGTAGTTTGTATTGTTTACCACTTTTTTGGTTCAACCATTTAATGTACTGCTGCGCATCCCACCAGTTCACGTTGATCACCGGCCGTCTTCCTCGACCCCAGCCCTGATCATCAGGAGTATGGTCACAACCACCATCGGCTACACAGGCCTCCCATTCATCAAAGGTCACCTCGTACCGGGAAATCTTAAAGGCCGGAATGTCCACGATACCTTGCGGGACCTCATCCATACAGTGGCCAATTTCTGACTCCGTACTCCCCATGACGAACTCACCTGCAGGGACGGCCACCATCTCCGGTTCGATATACTCCGCCGCAACGACGAAGGGACTGCAAAAAGCAAGTGTGATGAAACTGAAAAACAGAGAGGATACCCGTTGCAATTGGTTCATATTATGTTGATTCCGTTATTACCATGCGATAAATAAATCATTGTGGTCCTGTCATACTCTTCCATCGATCGTACTTTGCCAACGGTGATGACTTTCCCCGTTCAACTTCGAGTGTGAATCTACCAACTTAATT
>JBFFNE010000014.1:0-50813 GCA_041563315.1 Thiohalomonadaceae bacterium | reverse complement strand
GACCAATGCCAACGGTGTGGCGACGATGAGCTACCTCTCGGGTGCCACCCCAACCACGACCATCCCCGATACGGTGCGGGTGACCATCGGAACGACGGCCAGCACAGTGGCTGATGGTAATACCAGCGCTACAGACGATGTGGCCGATGTCGATATTTCGGTCAGCGCCAGTACTGCGGATATCCAGAGTGTGACTCTGGCGACAGCATCATTGTCAGACAAACTGGTGGTCAGCAGCACAACCACCGCAAGCATCGAAACCATTGAGGCAACGGTCAAGGACACCAACGGAAACCTAGTGGCCAACGGCACCATAGTGTTTTTCGAGTTGAGCGGCACCGGCAAGCTGAGCAGCCTCGTTGCTGGTTCTACCATCATTGACGTTACGAGCCTGACGGCAACGACGGACAGCGGTGTGGCGAAGGTGACGCTGACCGCACCGCTGCTAGTAGGCAGCGGCATCATTAGTGCCAGCGTGGGGGGCAAGAGTGCCACCAAACCCATCACCTACCTCCCCGAAGCACCGACAGTAGTCTCGCTCAGCGTCAGCCCGACTACGGTGGAAACATCAAACACCAGCACCCTCACAGCCACGGTGCGCGATGCCAATGGCAACCTTGTGCCGTATGCCGATGTGACCTTCAGCATCTTTGCCGGCGGTGGCGCGCTGGAGAACGGCACTGGCTCGGCCATAACCGATCTCAACGGTATGGCGACGATGGGTTACATTGCCGGCGCCAGTGCCGGAACGGATACCGCCCGGGTGACTATCGGAACGGCGGCAGATACCACCGCGGATGTCAGCACGGTAGCCACCGCGGACGACGTCAACATTTCGGTCAGTGCCGAGCCGGTAGCGACCAAACTGACCATCCGGACCGACACCACCACCATCCCCTCGGACAATTTCTCCGGGGCCACCATTACCGTCACCGCACTCAACAGCGCGAATGTGGTCGCGCCCAACACGACGATTAACTTCTCGGCAGACGGTGGATTACTATCCGCAGGGTCACTTGTAACTGATGCGAATGGTGAGGCCGTCGTAACACTCAAGGCGGGCACCGACATAAGCAGTACGGTTATCCTCGTTACGGCCAGCTCGCCCAATGTCATCACCTCTTTGACCATCCCGGTGGAGGTTATCGGCTCGACGGTTGTCATCGACGCGACCCGCAATGTATTGATTTGGGATGATCCTGCTGCCAATACTTCGGAATTGACGGTTACCGTGACCGACTCCGCAGCTGTCGGAATCTACGGTGTTCCGATCACACTAACGGCTGTTGCGACAGCGACCTACTCTTTCACCCCCCCTAGCGGGAAGACTGACGTCAATGGCCAGTTCAAGGCAACGTTGACCGGTCTGAGTGCGGGTGATGTGAACGTCACCGCTGACACCGGTGGTGTACAGAAGAGCCGCAGCTTTACAGTCAGCGGTTTGACAGAAAGCCTGAGGATCTCCGCGCCGGTGAGTGGCAGTACAGCGGCTATCGGGCAGCCACAACCCGTGACCGTGGAGGTCCCGGCAACCGTCGCGTCGGTAACACTGATTTCGACGTTGGGCACGTGGGACAGCAGTGGAACGGGGGTCCTTACGGTGGCTAATCCCACACCCGGTATTGCCGCGGCGGTTGTCGAAAACATTACGTCCGCCGAGATCGGCAATGCAACCATTCGTGGCAGTGATGCGGCTAATTCTTCAATGTACGATGAAATCCAGCTGATCTTCGTTGATGAAGTCGTGGATAGCCTCAGCAACGTGGGGCTGCAGGCCTCACCCACCACCGTGGCGCCAAGTGTTGGCACTACGAAAAACAGCTCGCTTCTTGATATTTCTGTCACAAACGGTGCCGGCACGGGCATCGCTAATGCCATGGTGACCTTGCAAATGAGCAATACCACGGGCAGCGGCGAGTATGTGGAACCGGGCGTGGTGTACACCGACGCCTCGGGTAAGGCTACGGCGACCTTCTACTCGGGCAGTGCAAGTTCCGGCTCGGGAGGCGTGAGAGTGACGGCCTCACTGGATGCAACGAAAACCGGTTTACCCGCTAAATCGGACTTTGTGGATATGATCGTCAACGGTACAGCAAGCTCAATCCAGCTGAGCCCAAGTACCAAGCTAATCAGCTCGTATTCTGACACCATGTACAAATTACCAATGACCCTGCTGGTGGCGGATTCGAATGGTAGTGGGGTGCCCAATGCTGTGGTGACGCTTAATCTCTGGCCGGAGCAATATGCTCTGGGGTATCGTAACTGCGCAAATGTGACGATTGTGGCGATATTACCCAATGAAGACATTGAGAGGGATCTGGATTTAAGCAATAGTCCAGGTGACGATGTCAGCGGCGATGGCTATTTAACACCTGCAAATTCCAGTGGGGGCTCGGTTCCACCTACTGTGACCACCGATGAAAGCGGGGTTGCACAATTTGAGCTCCTCTATCCGAAGGGTTCTGCTGATTTCGTTTACGACGCCCTGAGTGCTACAACACTGGTGCAAGGTACAGAGACACGTGCCACTTCGCGCTTCTGGCTCGGAGCAACGGAAACCGATGTGAACGGGTGTTGGTTGCCTCCTGTATCACCCTTTAACGGTGCTTGGTTAACATTGAGTGCCCTGGCCAATCCTGATACCGTTTTGTCCGGTTTGACATTGACTGGTATTGCAGGGCAGCCAGGAAACAGCGCCAATATTACAGCAAGTCTGCTTGCCCCGGATGGTACGGCCTTGGCCCGCGCGGTAGATGTGCATGCTGTGTTTATGGTACAAGCCTCTGATGATGGCACTCAGGCGCCGACCCTTGATGCAACAACCAAGACAACTGATCCGCTTACCGGGACTGTGACTTTTACCTACACGGCAGGAGGTCAACCTGGAATTGATGAGGTAATAGTGTATTACAGCATTTATGGGCAGGTGATTGCCTCTGACTATGTCTCCATCACGGCACAATAGCTGTTGATTGGGTAAGACAGACGTCTTGTGACTGCATCCAGCATCATCCTTGTCGGCCCCATGGGGGCCGGCAAGAGCACCATCGGTCGTCAGCTCGCCACGGTCCTGAAAAAGGCGTTCAAGGACAGCGACCATGAGATCATCGCGCGCACCGGGGCGAGCATTCCACTCATCTTTGAGATTGAGGGTGAGGAGGGATTTCGCAAGCGCGAGGCGGCGATGATCGATGAACTGACCCAGCACGATGACGTCGTGCTGGCCACCGGTGGCGGGGCGGTGCTGAGGGAGGAGAACCGTGAGCGGCTGCGGGAGCGCGGGGTGGTGATCTATCTCTTCGCCTCGCTCGATCAGCTCTACGAGCGGACCTCGCGCGATCGTAATCGCCCCCTGCTGCAGACCGAGGACCCACGTGGCAAACTCGAAGAGCTGATCACTCAGCGTGATCCGCTCTACCGCGAGGTGGCGGATATGGTGGTACACACCGATGATCGTTCCATCAAGAGTGTGGTCAAGGAAATCCTGGTGCGGCTTGAGCAGGAGCCGAAATACGGCAGTGCATGACGTCCTGGCTCGCTTTCCGCTATAGTATGCTGCCGTAAACCCTTGATTCGGTAGCGTACATACATCTGCCATGCAAACTCTTCACGTAGACCTCGGGGATCGCAGTTATCCCATCTATATCGGCAGCGGCCTGCTCGGCAGCCCTGAGCTGGTGGCACCGCATGTGCGCGGCAGCCAGGTGATGATCGTCAGTAACGAGACGGTCGCCCCCCTCTATCTGGAAAAGACCCAGCAGATGTTTGCCGGTTTTCGCACCGAGGCGGTGATCCTGCCCGACGGCGAGCAGTACAAGACCCTGGCGGTATGGGAGACGATCTTCGATGCCCTGCTCAGTAAGCGCTTCGACCGGCGTTGCACACTGGTGGCCCTGGGCGGCGGTGTGGTGGGCGACATGACCGGTTTTGCCGCGGCCAGCTATCAGCGTGGCGTGGATTTCATCCAGATACCGACCACCCTGCTCTCCCAGGTGGACTCCTCGGTCGGCGGCAAAACCGGGGTGAACCATCCGCTTGGCAAGAACATGATTGGTGCCTTCCATCAGCCCCAGTGTGTGGTGGCTGATACGGCAACCCTGGATACCCTCGATGATCGCCAGCTTAGTGCCGGCATGGCAGAGGTGATCAAGTACGGGTTGATCAATGACCTCCCCTTCTTCGAGTGGCTCGAGTCGAACATGGCGGCGCTGCGTCGACGCGATCCTGCGGCGCTGGCGTATGCCATCGCACGCTCCTGTCAGGACAAGGCCGATATCGTCGCTGCCGATGAAAAGGAGAGTGGACAGCGGGCGCTGCTGAATCTGGGCCACACCTTCGGCCATGCCATCGAGACCGGCATGGGATATGGTGAGTGGCTGCACGGTGAGGCGGTGGCGACCGGCATGATGCTGGCGGCCGAACTCTCGGCACAGCTTGGGTGGCTTGAGCCGGCGATGGTGGAACGAATTCGTCGCCTGTTGCTTCAGGCCAACCTGCCGGTACATGCGCCGGAGAGTCTCACCAGCGAGCGTTTCCTGGAGCTGATAGCGGTAGACAAGAAGGTGCTGGATGGCCAGCTGCGCCTGGTATTGATGAAGGGGTTAGGGCAGTCGGTGATCACCGCTGAAGCGAGCCCCGCCGACATTCGAAGCGTGCTGGATGCCCATCGGAAGGGGTCTTGAGATGAGCCTGACCCTCGCGACCTACGCCACCACCGAATCCTCATCCCGAGGCCGCCGGCAAAAGGAGTCAGCCCCGCTTTACCGTAGCGAATACCAGCGTGACCGTGACCGCATTGTCCACTCCTCCGCCTTCCGGCGACTTGAATACAAGACCCAGGTGTTCGTCAATCATGAAGGGGATATGTTTCGCACTCGCCTCACCCACTCCATTGAGGTGGCGCAGATCGGACGGGCCACTGCACGGGCCCTGGGGCTGAATGAAGACCTGACTGAAGCGATCAGCCTGGCCCATGACCTCGGACACACCCCTTTCGGTCATGCCGGCCAGGATGCACTCAATCGCTGCATGCAGGACCACGGCGGCTTTGAGCACAATCTGCAATCGCTGCGCGTGGTCGATGAGTTGGAGGAGCGTTACGCCGACTTTCCCGGCCTGAACCTGACCTTTGAGACCCGCGAGGGGATCCTCAAGCACTGCTCTCGTGCCAATGCCGAAATGCTGGGCGAGGTGGGTGAGCGCTTCCTTACTGGCAGGCAGGCAGGCCTTGAGGCGCAGATCGCCAATACGGCCGACGCCATTGCCTACAATAATCACGATGTGGACGACGGACTGCGTGCCGGCTTGATCACCCTTGAGCAGTTGCGGGGGGTGGGGCTGTTCGAGCGGCAGTACCAGAGCGTGCAGGAGAGTTATCCTGGCCTGAAAGGCAAGCGCCTCATTCATGAGATCATCCGACGCATGATTAACCGCCAGGTCGTCGACCTGGTACAAACCAGTGAGCAAGCGCTGGCGGAGGTGGCACCTCAAAGTGTCGAGGAGGTCCGTGAGCAGCCGAAGCCGTTGATCCGCTTCAGCGAGGCCATGCAGGCAGAACACCAGACACTGAAACGCTTTCTGCGTGAGAACCTCTATCACCACTATCGGGTGCACCGTATGAGCGTCAAGGCGCAGCGAATGGTGAAAGAGCTATTCGAGGCCCTGTACGAAGAGCCTCGCCTGCTGCCACCCGAACACCAGTCCAAGGTCAAGACGACTGAGCGGGAATTGGGCGAGACGGGGCGTGCCAGGGTGGTGGCTGATTATATCGCCGGGATGACGGATCGCTACGCCATTCTTGAGTACCAGAAACTGTTTCGCCCGAGCGAGCTGACCTAACGGGTGAAGAGGCCGATGATGAGGTGAGTTGCTCATGCGTGTCTACCTGCAGACCCCATTCAGTGCCGATCGGGCCGCGCGCTTCTATCATCTGTTTCTGCAGAAGGATCTGTTAGGGGGCTGGATGCTGGTAAAGGAGTCGGGTTATCAGGGATCCTCTGGTACGATACAGCGGGAACATTTTGCCGACAAGGAGGCGGCACTGAACGCCCTGTTGCGAAGCCGTGATGCGCAGATTCGACGCGGCTATCAGGTCATGTACACCCAGGGCGAGAGCGCACCGCGGTAAAGTTCTCTATTCGCAAGGGGGATCGAGGGTGACCTATCCTTGCGTTACTGTGGAACTTGCCAAGCTATGAAAAGGATGAGGGACGAGCATTAATGACGATGCATGCGACACAGAAAACCGGGCACGCTGTCCTGGCGACAAGCACTCAGCGGAAAACAGGATCGAGGGCGGGCGCCGCTATCGTTCTGCTGATCGCGCTGCAGCTCATGGGGCAGCCGGTCAACGCAAGCGAGGCGCGGATGAGTGGGACGACAAGCGGCCCTGTGCAGGGCCGCGCCTGGCTTCAGCAACAACCGATGCACCATTTCACTCTGCAACTGCTGGCAACACGCAACCCTGCGGGCGTGGCACGCTTTGCCAGGCGGCAGGGACTGGCCGGCCCGCTGGTCCATGTGGTGGTAGAGTACAATGGGAAAGAGATGCATCTCCTTACTCTGGGAAGCTACGCCACGCGTGCCGCGGCACAGCAAGCGGCCAGCTCCCTCCCGTCCGGGATCCAGCCGTGGATCCGTAGCCTGGCAAGCATTCGGCAGGTGATGATCCGCCAGGCGAACCCGGTGAAAAAGGCTGCGGCGGCCTTTGAGGCGCCGGAGGGGGGGATCAAGGACATGCCCTGGCTGTGGAGTCAGGACCCGCAGGCCTACACCATTCAGCTGGCCGGTGCCGAGAGCCGGCGGGCGGTTGAAGCGGTGCTGCAGCAAGCCGCCCTGCCCGGGGAGCGGATGGTGGTCCGCACCTGGGCAAAAAACCGGCCGTGGTACGCACTCATATACGGCCGCTTTGTTGATGAGGCAGCGGCCCGTGCTACGATCGGGCGCCTGCCTGAGCCACTGCAGCAGGCCGGGCCATGGCCTCGCCGCTTTGCCGCATTGCATGATGAGATTCGCCGGACGACACCGGAGAAATAAGAGAGGCGTTAAAAAGAGCGTTTTTTCGTCAGAGTTTTCTACAATTACCTACGTGTTATCAACAAATCCCCGCGGCAATTGAACCCTGGGCCGCGCGGCAGTATACTGCTTGGCCGTTTTGCCCATGAAAAACGCGGGCGCCGGTGCTACAACTTCCCGGATTTTATTAATTGCAACGCAACCAATCGGTTACCGACTGTGAGCGAATCGAAGATAAATACAAGTTTATACCGTCCCGACTTTGAGCGGGACAACTGTGGTTTCGGTCTTATCGCCCATATGGACGGCGCCACCAGTCACTGGCTGGTCAGCACGGCCATCGAGGCGCTGGGTCGCATGACCCATCGTGGCGCTATCGCCGCCGACGGTAAGACCGGTGATGGCTGCGGCCTGCTGCTGAAAAAGCCCGATGGCTTCCTGCGCGCCGTGGCTGCCGAGTCAGGCATTGCCTTGCGGGACGATTACGCCGTGGGCGTCGTATTCCTGGCGCAGGATGAGCCCACCGCGGCCGCGGCACGCGAGACCCTGGCTCGCGAGGTTGAGGCCGAAGGCCTGGCCGTGGCCGGCTGGCGTGTGGTGCCGACCGATGATTCCGCTTGCGGCGAGTCGGCCAAGGCGACCCGGCCACAGATCGAGCAGATCTTCGTCAACCGTCCCGACGGAATGGACGGGGGCGCCTTCGAGCGCCACCTGTACATCGCCCGCCGCCGCGCCGAGAAGGCGCGCAGTGCCGCCGGTGACAGCATGTTCTATGTGCCGACCTTCTCCGCCCAGGTCATCTCCTACAAGGGGATGGTGATGCCGGAGTTCCTGCCTGTGTTCTACCCCGACCTGGGCGATGAGCGCATGGAGTCGGCCATCGGCGTGTTCCACCAGCGTTTCGCGACCAATACCCTGCCCGAGTGGCGTTTGGCCCAGCCTTTTCGCTATCTGGCGCATAACGGCGAGATCAACACCGTCCGCGGCAACCGTAACTGGGCTCGCGCCCGTTCGCACACCTTCGCTACTGACAAGATCGCCAACATGGACGATGTGCGTCCGTGGGTATCGATGGAGGGTTCTGACTCCTCCAGCCTCGATAACATGCTTGAGGCGATGATGTCCGGGGGGATCGATATCTTCCGCGCCATGCGCCTGCTCATTCCGCCGGCGTGGCAGAACGTCAGCGACATGGACCCGGACCTGCGCGCCTTCTACGAGTATAACTCCATGCACATGGAGCCGTGGGACGGCCCCGCCGGTATCGTTTTAACTGATGGCCGTTATGCCGCCTGTACTCTCGATCGCAACGGTCTGCGCCCGGCACGCTATGTCATCACAAAGCCTGGTGGCGGCGCGGTCACCGACGGTGACTACCGCGGCTGTGTCATCACCCTGGCCTCCGAGATTGGTGTCTACGACTACGACAACGCCGATGTCATCAGCAAAGGCCGCCTCAAGCCGGGCCAGATGCTGGCGGCCGATACCCAGACCGGCAAACTGATCCTGCCGCAGGACATCGACGAGCATTTGAAAAAGGCACAGCCCTACAAGGCGTGGATGAAGAACGCTCTGCACCTTGAGTCGGTGCTCAACGGTGATCCGCTGTGTGCCAATCCCATGGAAAAGTGCGAGCTGGATACCTACCAGAAGTTGTTCCAGGTCACCTTCGAGGAGCGCGATCAGGTGCTGCGCGTGCTGGCCGAAGGCGGTGCGGAAGCCATCGGATCCATGGGCGACGATGCCCCGTTCCCGGTGATGTCGCACAAGGTTCGCTCCGTTTACGACAATTTCCGTCAGCAGTTCGCTCAGGTCACCAATCCGCCAATCGATCCGATCCGCGAGCAGGTGGTGATGTCGCTGGAGACCCTGTTCGGCAGTGAGAAGAACCTGTTTGAGGAGACCGCCGATCACGCCAGACGCCTTATCGCCGATTCGCCGGTCCTCTCCGAGGGCAAGTTCACCCAGTTGCTCAATTACAACGACGGTGATTTTTCCCACGAGGTAATCGACCTGAACTACCCGGTCGATTTCGGCCTGAAAAATGCCATCGAGGATATTGCGGCCAAGGCCATCGCTGCAGTGAAGAACGGCAAGGTGATCCTGGTCCTCTCTGATCGCGCTGTCGGCAAGGACCGGATGCCGGTACACGCTGCGCTGGCCACCGGTGCAGTGCACCACCGCCTGATCGTCGAAGGTGAGCGCTGCAAAGCCAATATCGTGGTGCAGACGGCTACCGCCCGTGACCCGCACCATTTTGCCGTGCTCCTGGGCTACGGCGCCACCGCGATCTACCCCTACCTGGCGTACGAGGCAATCAACGACCTGGTCCGCAGCGGGGAGGTCACCGAGCACGACACCAACAAGCTCGCTGAAAAGTACCGTGGGGGAATCAATAAGGGGCTGTACAAGGTCATGTCCAAAATGGGCATCTCCTCCGTGGCCTCCTACCGTGGTTCGCAGCTGTTTGAGATCGTCGGTCTTGGCGATGAGGTGGTTGATCTCTGTTTCCGCGACACCACTTCGCGCGTCAAGGGTGCCGAGTTCATCGATCTGGAGGGTGATATCCTTCAATTGGTCAAATTTGCCTGGAATCCGCGCAAGGCGCTGGATCAGGGGGGCCTGCTCAAGTTTGTCCATGGCGGTGAACAGCACGCCTACAACCCGGATGTGGTCAAGACAATTCACCAGGCTGTCAACAGCGGCGACTGGGATGATTACCAGGCCTTCGCGGCACTGGTGAACGATCGTCCGCCGATGGTGCTGCGTGATTTGCTGAAGTTGCGTGATGATATTGAGCCCATCGCCATCGAAGAGGTCGAACCCGAGACCGAACTGTTCAAGCGCTTCGATACCGCCGCGATGTCACTCGGCGCCCTCTCTCCCGAGGCGCACGAGGCGCTTGCCATCGCCATGAATCGACTCGGCGGCCGCTCCAACTCGGGTGAGGGTGGTGAGGACCCAAAGCGTTACGTCGACAAGACCCGTTTCTCCAAGATCAAGCAGATCGCCTCCGGTCGCTTTGGCGTCACTCCGGGTTACCTGGTTAACGCCGAGGTGCTGCAGATCAAGGTAGCGCAGGGCGCCAAGCCCGGCGAGGGTGGCCAGCTGCCAGGTCACAAGGTCAACGATATGATCGCCCGCCTGCGCTTTACCCGCCCAGGTGTACCGCTCATCTCTCCGCCGCCGCACCACGATATCTACTCCATTGAGGACCTGGCACAGCTGATATTTGACCTCAAGCAGGTCAACCCGGAGGCGCTGGTCTCGGTCAAACTGGTCTCCGAGCCCGGCGTCGGCACCATCGCTGCCGGTGTAGCCAAGGCCTATGCGGACCTAATCACCATCTCCGGATACGACGGCGGTACCGCAGCCTCCCCCATCGCTTCAGTCAAGTACGCCGGCTCGCCGTGGGAGCTGGGCCTCTCCGAGGCACACCAGGTGCTGCGCATGAACGACCTGCGCGGCAAGGTGCGGGTGCAGGCCGACGGCGGCCTGAAGACCGGCCTCGACGTGATCAAGGCGGCGATCCTTGGTGCCGAGTCCTTCGGTTTTGGTACGATGCCGATGGTGGTGCTGGGGTGCAAATATCTGCGCATCTGCCACCTCAACAACTGCGCCACCGGCGTCGCCACGCAACATGAGGTGCTGCGCGCCAAGCACTACAAGGGTAAGCCGGAACTGGTCGAGACCTACTTCCGTTTCGTTGCCCGAGAAGTACGCGAGTGGCTGGCCAGGCTGGGCGTGCGCAAAATCGAGGAGCTCATCGGCCGCACCGACCTGCTGGAGATCCTGCCGGGCGAGACCACCCGCCAGCAGAAGCTCGATCTCAAACCGATCCTCGATGGCTCGCTGGCCCCGGCCGATGCACCCCAGTGCTGCATCGAGCCGAGCAATGTACCCTTTGACGAGGCGAAGCTGGCCGAGCAGATGGTAGCCGATACCATCTCTGCCATCGAGAAGAAGGCCGGTGGCGAGTTCCATTATGAGCTGAAGAACATCAACCGCTCTATTGGTGCCCGTCTCTCCGGTGAGATCGCCAAACGCTGGGATACCCTGGGCATGGAGGATGCGCCCATTATCCTGCGCCTGACCGGCACCGCTGGCCAGTCTTTCGGGGTATGGAACGCCGGCGGCCTGCACATGCACCTTGACGGTGATGCCAACGACTACGTGGGTAAAGGCATGGCCGGCGGCAAATTGGTGATTCGCCCACCCGCCGACAGTCGTTACGCCACTAACGAGAATGCCATCATGGGCAACACCTGCCTCTACGGTGCCACCGGCGGCAAGTTGTTCGCCGCGGGTATGGCCGGTGAGCGCTTTGGTGTGCGCAACTCCGGCGCCCATGCGGTGATCGAAGGGGCCGGTGATCACTGCGGTGAGTACATGACCGGCGGGGTGATTACGGTGCTCGGCGCTACCGGGATTAACTTCGGTGCCGGCATGACCGGCGGCTTTGCCTTCGTGCTCGATGAGGAGAACCGGTTCGCGGATCATTGTAACGGTGATGTGGATATTCACCGTATCAATACCGAAGCGACCGAAGCGCATCGTAATTTCCTGCGCGACACGTTGGTCGAGTACGTGGCCGAGACCGGTTCAGGGCATGGCAAGAAGATCCTCGACAACTTCGAGGATTACCTCGGCAAGTTCTGGCTGGTTAAGCCCAAGGCGACTGAGCTGGAGACCCTGCTCGAGGTCATGCTCGAGCGCGCGGCCTGATTGATTCGATTCACCGCAAAGGCACAAAGAAAATTGGATTAAAGGTTTTTTGTTCTGATTTTTATTTTGCGTCTTTGCGGTGAGAAATATTTTTACTACTGATGGTGATTTACCGTGAGTAAAAAGAACGCTTTACAGTTTCTCGACATTCCCCGGAAGAACCCGGAGAAGAAGCCCGTCGACGTCCGTATCAAGGAATATGCGGAGATCTACGGCTGTTTTGACGGCGAGACCGCGGCCTACCAGTCAGGTCGTTGTCTGCACTGCGGCAATCCCTACTGCGAGTGGAAGTGCCCGGTACACAACTACATACCCAACTGGTTGCAGCTGATCAATGAAGGAAACTGGCAGGAGGCAGTGGAACTCTCCCACCAGACCAACTCCCTGCCGGAGATGACCGGTCGTGTCTGCCCGCAAGAGCGTCTGTGTGAGGGGGCATGCACCCTGAACGATGGCCTAGGTGCGGTGACCATCGGTACCGTTGAGTACTACATCTCTGAGACGGCCTTTGCCAACGACTGGAAGCCTGATCTTTCCAGCGTGGCAGACAGTGGCAAGCGCGTGGCTGTGGTCGGCGCCGGTCCGGCTGGGCTCTCCTGTGCCGATGTGCTTACCCGCAACGGCATCAAGGTCACCGTGTACGATCGTCACCCGGAGATTGGTGGCCTGCTGACCTTCGGTATCCCCGAGTTCAAGTTGGAAAAGTCTGTGGTCAAACGTCGTCGCAAAATCTTTGAAGGTATGGGTATCGAATTTGTGCTCAACACCGAGATCGGCAAAGACCTGCCCTTCGACAAGCTGCTGGACGAATACGATGCGGTGTTCCTCGGCATGGGCACCTACACGTACATGAATGGCGGCATTCCCGGTGAGGACCTCCCTGGCGTTAACGCGGCCCTCGACTTCCTCATCTCCAACATCAACCACTGCCACGGCTATGAAAAGTCGGTCGATGACTACATCAGCATGGAAGGATTGAACGTGGTAGTGCTCGGCGGTGGTGATACGGCCATGGACTGCACCCGAACCTCGATTCGCCAGAAGGCCAAATCGGTCACCTGTGCCTACCGTCGTGACGAGGCCAACATGCCTGGTTCGAAGAAAGAGGTGCAGAACGCCAAGGAAGAGGGCGTTGAGTTTCTGTTTAACCGCCAGCCGGTAGAGATCGTCGGTAACGGCAAGGTTGAAGGGGTCAAGGTGGTGACCACCGCTCTGGGCGAGCCCGACGAGCGTGGCCGCCGTCGTCCTGAACCGGTGCCTGGTTCTGAGGAGGTGATCCCGGCCGATCGTGTGATCATTGCCTACGGTTTCCGACCCAGCCCAGCAGAGTGGTTTGGTGATAACCAGATCGAGCTGGACGATCGTGGCCGGGTCAAGGCACCGACCAACGGCGAGTTCAAGTACCAGACGACCAACGAGAAGATCTTCGCCGGCGGCGACATGGTGCGCGGTTCCGACCTCGTGGTCACCGCGATCTGGGAAGGGCGCCAGGCCGCCGAGGGTATCCTGGATTACCTGCAAGTTTAATTAAAACAACTCAACGCAAAGACGCAAAGCACGCAAGATAAAATGTGTATTACAGCGGTGATGGTCAGGGAGGGCGACTGGTTGCTGTGATATCCGCCGGACAAGCACCGGATATCCTTTGCGACCTTTGCGTTAAAGGCTTTTATATGACGACACTAAAGAACGATCGCTTACTGAGAGCTCTGTTGAAAGAGCCCGTCGATGTCACGCCGGTGTGGATGATGCGCCAGGCAGGACGTTACCTGCCTGAGTACAAGGCGACCCGTGCCCGCGCCGGCAGCTTCATGAACCTGTGTATGAATCCGGAGCTGGCCTGCGAGGTGACGATCCAGCCGCTGGAACGCTTCCCGCTGGATGCGGCGATCCTTTTCTCCGATATACTCACCGTACCCGATGCGATGGGGCTGAAACTGCGTTTTGCCGAGGGCGAAGGGCCTGTCTTTGACAACCCGGTGCGTACCGAAGCAGATGTTAATGCCCTGCCGGTACCGGACCCGGAGGGTGAACTGAAGTATGTGATGGATGCGGTACGCACCATCCGCCGTGAGCTCGACGGTCGCGTGCCGCTCATCGGATTCGCCGGCAGTCCCTGGACCCTGGCGACTTACATGGTTGAGGGCGGCTCCTCCAAGGATTACGCCAAGGTGAAGGGCATGATGTTTGACCGCCCTGATTTGATGCACAAGCTGCTCGACACCACCGCCCGTGCCGTTACCGCTTATCTCAATGCGCAGATCGATGCAGGTGCCCAGGCCATCCAGATCTTCGATACCTGGGGCGGTATGCTCACCCCGCGTGACTACAAGGAATTCTCCCTGCGCTACATGCAGCAGATCGTCGCCGGTCTGAAGCGTGAAGCTGAGGGTCGCAAGATCCCGGTGATCCTGTTCACCAAAGGTGGCGGTCAGTGGGTGGAGGCGATGGCTGAGATTGGAGCCGATGCCCTTGGACTGGACTGGACCACGGATCTCAGTGAGGCACGTGCCCGTGTTGGTGACAAGGTGGCGCTGCAGGGGAATATGGACCCGACCGTGCTGTACGCTTCACCGGAGCGCATTCGCGAGGAAGTGGCGACAGTGCTTGCGAGTTACGGTTCCGGCACCGGCCATGTCTTCAATCTTGGCCATGGCATCCATCAGCATGTGGACCCGGAACATGCCGGCGCCTTTGTCTCTGCGGTACACGAGCTGAGCGCCCAGTACCATCAATAACTGCTACCAGCTCGCTCTGTTCTTGTGTTAACCGCAGAGCACGGCGAAAGCAGCGGCCCCCACGCCAATGATGCGGCGGTTCACCTGCCGCACCTCCTTTTCCTTAGTGCACGACTAATCGGCAATAGAAACCAGATCGCGGCCTGATGATTTGGCTTTATAGAGGCCCTGATCGACGCGACTGAGTAGCTCCTGTCCGCTCTCACCGGGTTTGCGCAGCGCAACGCCAATACTGGTGGTAAAGTGAATTTCTTCGCCGCCCTCGGCGGTGTAAACCTGGTAGCGATGACAGGCGAGACGAATGCGCTCGGCCAGCTCCCGTGCCTCTTCCACCCCACTCCCGGGAAGGATTGCCAGAAATTCCTCGCCGCCATAGCGGCCTACCACATTGTGATCATGGCAGTGCTGCCTGAGGATCTCGCCAAAGGCCTGCAGTACCGTATCACCCGCATGGTGACCGTAGTTGTCATTGATGCGCTTGAAGAGATCCAGATCGAGCAGCAGTACCGCGAGTCGCTCACTGCTGTCATCAAGCTCCGTCTCAAGCTTGGCGGCAAGTACACGACGGTTTGCCAGGCCGGTCAGTGCATCACGGGTGGCCTCACGATAGAGGCGCATCAGTATATGCAATTGGGTCATCACTACCCACAGGGCAACCACGGCCAGTAGGAGTAGAAGCCACAGTTCTCCCAGTACAGGGATGCTAAACAGCTTACCTTCAAGCAGCTTGGTCGTTACAAAAAAGGCAAGAATCTGACTGGTATAGACGAGGCCTTCCAGCAGAGTTAGTGGCACGATGGTCAATAGAGACATCATGAGAAAAGGCAGGAAGGAGTATCCCAGCAGGATCGCGTTATCCGATTTAACCGACTCGAGCAGTATATGGCTCGCCAGAAAGAACACGCCAGGTATCAGAAGAAAGAGAAAGATACGAACCCGCGCAGCCTGCAACAGGTTGCAGTGTGTACCCCAGCGACTGAGGGAGATTAGTGAAGCGGAAAACAGCAGGCGCAGTGTGGCCATGTAGCTGAAGTTGGGGTTGTCCATGATCATATAGTCGATAGGAATCCACAGCGGTGCGAGTAAGGCAAACACAATGGCGAGGGTGCGGATGCGTAGTGAGATATACTCCGCGCGCGAGGTGTTGAAATCGCGGGAGTGATAGCGGGTGGAGATAATGTCCTGGGGATTTACCCGTTGGGTCACCTCCCGTAACTTTTTGCGTAAACTGATATAAGAGTCGGGACGATAATGTACCTGTCCCTGAGTTACGGTTTCCACTACGGCTGACCCTCATTGATTATTGGACTTATTTCATCATGGTGTGACCCGTGGCGCCTGTATAGATAGCATGATTAAAGTCAGTCAGCGTTGACATGGATCAATAGTCAGCGGGACTGTAGAGAGTGAGCCACCGACGGGCGACCTGAGTTGAGAGGATGAAGATGGCGATCGTGTCGAGCTTGCTACTGTTGTTACTGGCCAACGGTGCACCGATTATTGCTGCGTACCTGATGAAGGCCAAGGGTGCCTGGCAGATTGATGGGGGGACGTTGTTCATTGATCGTGAACCACTGTTTGGCGAGTCAAAAACCTGGCGTGGAATCATCGCTGCCATGCTGGCCTGTGGGGTGATGGGGGTGGTGTTGGGTTACCCGGGAATGCTGGGAGTTGTGTTCGCGCTTTACGCCATGCTCGGCGACTTGATCTCCAGCTTCATCAAACGCCGCCTGCAGATCCCCGCTTCCGGCAGGATGACGGGACTGGATCAACTGCCGGAGTCATTGTTGCCGCTGCTGCTACTGCATCAGGAACTTGGCTTGGGGCTGATAGACATTGCCATGGTCGTGGTCGCTTTTCTGCTGCTTGATGAGGTACTTTCACGACTGCTGTTTCACTGGCATATCCGCAGGCGGCCGTATTGAATACGAGTTTCAAGTTCTAAGTTGCAAGGTAACTACTCGCACTCTGATGTGAGTGCCGAGTAGGCCAGGTTGCCTCAAGCGAATCCGGTGGGAGCACGTGGCGCCGCCTTTGCTATGAAAAGTGCGCCCGGAATCGCTCCACAAAGTGTTCGAAGTCGGCCGCAGGGAGGTGGTTGACCCCGGCTGCGGCGGCACGTCCGCCGCCGGTGGGAAATTCCCGGCATAAGGTGTCTGCGCCGGCCTTGGTTGAAAGCGGCGCGCGGATACTGACACGGTAGGCGCCATCAGCAAGGCGGGTGAGGATGGCATGGGCTCGCTGAGGATGATTACGGGCCAGCAGGTTGCCGAAAACGCCGCTGACACGACGGGTCCAGGGCTCATCGGGCAGGATAAACAGGGCGAGCCTCTCTTCGTCGATCTCGGCCTTGAGCGCTTCAGCCCTGCCCATATCATCGGCATAACCGGTACGCAGTGTCTGGTAGGCCGGCTCATTGGCAACAAAATCGAAGGGTTCGGCGTAGGGGCGCAGAAGTCGGGCTAGCTCCTGTGGCGGGAAGAAGAGATCCTCAAGATCGCTGCCGTAACCGTTGTAATTGAGGTAGGTGCCTAGCTCACACAATACTTCCAGTTGAGCTTTATTCAGGCCAAGCGGCTCGGCGCTGCGGCGTGCCGCATCGTGAAAATTATCGCCAAAGGCGCCAGCGACAGCCCAGGCACGGTGGGTGCCGCTGAGATAGGCGTCCACCAGCAAACTGGTGCAGGTTTCGGCAGAGGTATCGATGTGGCTGGTAAGACGCGGATGCTGCGGGATCTCACCTGCGAAGTGGTGATCGAAATACTCGACCGTCGCACCGGACTCCAGCACCCGCAACAGCTCGGTGCGATTCTTGTCCAGGGAGATATCCAGCACGGTTAGCGTATCACCCGCGTCAGTCTCGATACGCTCAAGCAATGAGATATCGCGCTTGACCCCGGTTACCAGCACAGCGTTTTCAATAGGTGTGTGCAGTCGAAGCTGCTGCAGGGCGCACAGGCCGTCGGCATCGCCGTTGAATATATCGTAATGTGTCATTGTCTTTTTCTCTTTAATTGTTATCTTCGCGTCGTACCCGCGCCTGCCCTTCGCCGCGGGGGTCACTGGCCGCTTCTACCTTGTTCTGTTGTCGATCCCACATGATCGCCTGCATGTTGCCCCAGCTGTTATCGGCCTTTTGCATGCGGTGACCTAGCGCCGTGAGAGCGAGAGCCTCCTCCTCGCTGAAGGCGTCAGCCTCGTAGAATACCGTATCGGGGAGGTATTGGTGGTGAACGCGCGGGGTTTTGACCCAGGCGGCAGGCGGCTTGCCGTCCGCATAATCGAGAATGCCCAGTAGCACCATGGTGATGATGCGGCTGCCGCCGGGGGTGCCGAGGACCGCTACGCCATTGGGGCCGCTGACGAAGCTTGGTGACATGCTCGATAGCATGCGTTTGCCTGGGGCAATCGCATTGGCCTCGGCCCCGACCAGACCATAGGCGTTAGGGGCACCGGGTTTGGCAGAGAAATCGTCCATTTCGTCGTTGAGCAAGACCCCGGTGCCTGCGGCAACGAAGCCGGAGCCGAAGGGGTAATTGATACTCAGGGTCGCAGAGACATAATTCCCCTCGCTGTCCAGGATGGAGAAGTGAGTGGTATGGGTACCGCCAGGAGTGCCGGTCGCTGGGGGCAACTCACTGCTGGCTGTGGCGCGGTCGAGGCGAATGGAGGCGGCAAGGCCCGCAGCGTAATCGGGGCTGGTCAACCGCGCAATGGGTACTGGAACAAAGTCGGTGTCACCGAGGTATTCGGCGCGGTCACGGTAAGCGCGGCGCATCGCCTCAATGACAAGGTGGCTGCGTTCTACCCGGCTGAGCTTCTCCAGCGGATATTGCTGCAGAATATTGAGCATGGTCGCCAGTGCCACGCCACCGGAAGAGGGGGGGGCGGCAGAGGTGATGGTCAGGTCATGATAGCGGGTGCGAACCGGCGGGCGCTCGATGACGCGATAGGTATCGAAGTCACGTTGCTGCCAGATGCCGCCC
Organism: Thiohalomonadaceae bacterium; assembly: GCA_041563315.1. Lineage (GTDB taxonomy): Bacteria > Pseudomonadota > Gammaproteobacteria > Thiohalomonadales > Thiohalomonadaceae > JBFEYJ01. The sequence continues at coordinate 32,350 of JBFFNE010000014.1, read as the reverse complement.
GTCTTGCGTACCGCTTCAAGCATCTGCCTGGCGGTATTTCCCTGATAAAATCCGGCAGCGCCCTCGCGCGCCATCGCCTCTAGGGTACGGGCAAGTTCCGGTTGACGGATGAGGTGTGCAAGCGGTGGCACCTCCCCCTCTTTGAGAAAGATCCGGGCTGCGGCCTCGGAAGCGCGCAATGCCTCAAGACGAAAGCCAGCCATGCGCCGGTAATGGGCGGTGACAGGGAAGCCCTCGCGGGCATAGCGGATCGCCGGCGCCAGCACCTGTGAAAGGGGCAGGCGACCATACTGTTTGCTGATATGGGCCAGGGCGGCGGGTTCGCCCGGAATGCCCGCGGAGAGCGGGCCGTCCATCGAGGCGCCAGGGTGGACCTCGTCATTGTCATCCAGGTACATGTCCCGCGTAGCGGCCAGTGGCGCTCGCTCACGGCCGTCTACCATGATTTCGAAGCCATCAGCGGCGCGATGCAACAGCCAAAATCCGCCGCCGCCGATACCCGAGCTATAGGGCTCGACCACCGCCAGGGCCGCACTGACCGCCACCGCGGCATCAAAGGCGTTGCCACCGGCAGCGAGGATCGTATGACCGGCCTCGGTGGCCATTGGGTGGGCCGAGGCAATCGCCGAGGCGGGAGGCTTTTGCCCGCCCGCCAGTGTCAGCGACGGCAGTAATAGCAGCAAAATCAACAAACGGGGCATGGTGCGGTTCCTGTTATGACACTGGGCAAGCATCGCCCTCGGCCGAATGCGGTGCAAGTGAAACTAAGCAACGCCTTGGACGCGGCGGCAGCCTACTAATGAAAAAGGCCCCGAAAGGGACCTTTTTCCAACCATCCGCGAGTGCTGCTCTCAGCCTTCGGACTGCAGCTTCTCGTATTTGGTCTGAAGTTCGTCCTTGGACTCCGTGTGCTCAGGGTCGACGAGGATACAGTCTACCGGGCAGACTTCAATGCACTGTGGCTCATCGTAATGGCCGACACACTCGGTGCAGAGGTTTGGATCAATCTCGTAGATTTCGTCACCCTGACTGATGGCACCATTGGGGCACTCGGGTTCACATACATCGCAGTTAATACATTCGTCGGTAATCATCAGTGCCATGGCACTCTTTCCTCCTGCATTTTGCCAAAGTCGGCCGGTACAATCGTCGTATATTAGCGCAATCTGTTATTAAGTGCAGCCTTAACCTTCGGATCGACGAAATCTGAGACTTCCCCTCCGAGTGAGGCCACCTCTTTTACCAGACTCGATGAGATGAAGGTGTAGGTCTCTGCCGGGGTAAGGAACAGCGTCTCCACATCCGGTGCGAGCCGACGATTCATCCCGGCCAGCTGGAATTCATACTCGAAGTCCGAAACGGCACGCAGACCACGAAGGATCACCCTGGCGCCTTTCTCGTGGGCAAAATCTGCCAACAGGCTGTCGAAGCCGCAGACCTCTACATTCTCCATCTCCGCGAGAACCTCACTGGCAAGCTCTACCCGTTCCTGCAGGTTGAACAGCGGTGTCTTCTTGGGGTTGGCGGCCACTGCGACAACGACCTTGTCGAAGAGGTGCGCGGCACGCGAAATAAGGTCACTGTGACCGTTGGTAATGGGATCAAAGGTTCCCGGGTAGATAGCGGTGACAGACATCGTGGCACTCGGTGTTTAAAGTGTGATGATGATAGCAGTTTTGCCTGTGTGGGACTAAGTCGTCAGTTATCAGTGGTCAGTACGTACCGTTGTGAACCAGAGCCTGAACGACAATCACTGCCAACTGCCAACTGCCAACTGCCAACTGCCAACTGCCAACTGCCAACTGCCAACTGCCAACTGCCAACTGCCGGCTATTCCTCCGCCACCGCCAGATAATACCCCACCTGCCCGGCCCGCTTGCTGCGCAGCAGCGTCCAGCCGGCGGGCAGTTCCGGTTCTCCTGACTCCAACTCCGTTTCGATATACACACGGGCACCGGGAGTAAGCCAGCCGCCCTCATCAAGCAGCTTGAGTGCCGGAGTGAGCAGATCCTGGCGAAACGGCGGGTCCAGGAAGACCACATCGAACGGGGTTGGCTGGCCGCGCAACCAGGCGAGGGCATCGCCCTGATGGACCTCGGCGTTGCCCGATTGCAGCTGGCTCAGATTCTCTCTCAGCGCGGCTACTGCCTTGGGGTTGCGCTCGATAAATACGACCCAGCCAGCCCCTCGGGAAAGCGCCTCCAGGCCGAGGGCACCACTACCACTGAAGAGATCCAGACAGCGTGCTCCGGCAATCAGCGGTTGCAGCCAGTTGAACAACGTCTCGCGTACCCGGTCGGTGGTGGGGCGCAGCCCCTCACCATCGGCAAAGCGCAGCTTGCGCCCACGCCACTCGCCACCGATGATGCGCAGCGTGTTGCCGGCGCCGCCCTTACGTCCGCCTTTAGCCATATTCAGGGCTGGCCTCCGACAGTGACGGTGATCATTTTATCGGGGTGGATGCGTCGGGCGAAGGCGTCACGGATCTGTGAGGCGGTGAGCGCTTCGATCCGGCTGTTGAAGGTATCGAGGTAGTCCAGTGGCAGACCATAGAAGCCGATCATGGAGATATAGCCGAGGATATCGCTGTTGGAGTCGATTTTCAGTGGAAAGCCGCCAGTGATGTTCTTTTTCGCTGCCAGCAGTTCCTCGTCAGTAGGACCCTCCTCAACATAGCGCTGGAGTGTTTGGCGCAGTACTGTCAGCGCTTCGTCGCGGTTGTTGTTGGCCGTTTGCAGACCCAGGGTGAAGGGGCCTTCACGGCGCATCGGCACGAAGTAGCTGTAGGCGCTGTAGGAGAGGCCGCGCTTCTCGCGCACCTCTTCGCTGATACGTGAGACCAGCCCACTGCCGCCGAGGATGTGGTTGCCCACATAAAGCGGGAAGTAGTCCTCGTCACCGCGGCGCATGCCCGGTTGACCCACCAGCACGTGGGTCTGGCTGGAGGGGTGGTCAATATGGCGTTCCTGCGCCCGTGTCACAGACGGGACGGGCGGCAGGCGTGAGGCCGCATCGCCGCTGGCCAGTCCCCCAATGGCCGCTTCGGCCAGGCGTTCGGCCTGAGCACGGTCGACCGCACCCACAATGGCGACCACCGCATTGCGCCCCACATAGTAACGCCGATAGAAGCTCTGCAGCTCCTTGCGGCTTATGGCGCGGACACTCTCCCTGGTGCCTGAAGGAGGGATGCCGTAGGGGTGTGTGGTATACAGCGCCGCATAAAAGGCACGTGAGGCGACCTCGCCCGGGTTTTGCTCTTCGTATTGCAGGCCGGTGAGCATTTGCTGGCGTACCCGTTCCAGGGCACTGGCCGGGAAACTCGGCTGGCCCAGCAGCATGGCGAAGGTTTGCAGTGCCGGTTCAAGCTGCTCGGGCGCGGTAAGACTGCGCAGGCTGGCGTAGGCCATGTCGCGTTGGGAGCTCGCAGAAAACTGTGCCCCAAGGCTGTCGAAGCGCTCGGCAATGGCGTTGGCATCAAGGGGACCGGCACCCTCTTCGAGCATCCCGCTGGTGAACCTGGCAAGTCCCGGGCGTTTGCCATCACGGGCACTGCCGGCGTCGAAGGTCACCTGGATATCCACCATCGGCAGCTCAGGGGCCGGGACGAAATAGACACGGGCTCCATTGTTGGTACTCCAGTGCTGAATATCCGGATTGGCCTCGGCCGGTTGGACAAGGAACAGGACGGCAAGCAGTATCACCGCGCCCATTCCCATGGTTCGTCTTGAATTAGTTGTCTGCATGGTTCACCTCTTGGGCGCCGGCCGCCTGGGCGTTGAGCGGTTGAGGATCGAGTACGGCGACGGTAAGCCCTTCATCGTGCAAGTACTGGCGCGCAACTTGGCGGATTTGTTCCGGGGTGACGGCGTTGATGCGCTCCGCGTAGCGCTCGGCCTCGCGCCAGTCGAGCCCGACGGTCTCCAGCATGCCAATCTGCATCGCCTGGTAGAAGATCGAGTCCAGTTCATAGACCTTGGAAGCGGTCACCTGTGCCTTGATTCGTGCCAGCTCCTGTTTGCTGACCAGGGTGTTGTGCAGGCGGGCGACCTGTTCGCGCAGTGCTGTTTCCAGCTCGGCAACCGTGCGTCCCTGAGCGGGCACGGCTTGCAAGGTCAGCAGGCTGTCGTGGCGGGCCATCAGGTCATACCCGGCACCGGCACTGGCGGCCAGTTGCTTGCCCCGTACCAACTCTCGGCTAAAGCGGGCGCTGTCGCCGCCGTCGAGCACATGGGCCAGCACCTCCAGTGCATAGGGGTGCCACGGCTCCTCAGCCGTGCGCAACACCGGCACCTTGTAACCCATCAGTAGCAGCGGCAGTTCTGCCGGCAGCTTGACGGTAATGCGCTGCTCGCCGCGCTGTTCCGGCTCCTTGCGTGGCTTGTCCACAGGCAGGCGGCTCGGTTTGATGCTTCCGAAGTGGCGTTTGGCCAGTGCCAGCACCTCAGCAGGATTGACGTCACCGGCCACCACCAGGATAGCGTTGTTGGGTGAATACCAGGTTTCGTACCAGTGCCGCATGTCCTCCACCGTGAGGTTGTCCAGGTCATTCATCCAGCCGATCACCGGGTTGTGATAGGGGTTGACCTTGAAGGCCGTAGCGGCGAATTTTTCATAGGTCAGGGCGGTGGGCTTGTCCTCGGTGCGCATGCGCCGTTCCTCCATCACCACCTTCACCTCCTTGGCGAACTCCTCAGGCGGCAACTGCAGGTTGCGCATGCGGTCGGCCTCCAGCTCGAAGGCGATGGGCAGGCGGCTCTTTTCCAGCTGCTGGAAATAGGAGGTGTAGTCACGGCCGGTGAAGGCATTTTCCCTGCCGCCGTTTTCGGCAATGATGCGCGAGAACTCACCTGCCGGATGTTTGTTTGTGCCTTTGAACATCATGTGCTCAAGTACATGGGAGACACCGGTGATACCGATGTGCTCATAGCTGGCGCCGATGCGGTACCAGATCTGGGACACCACCACCGGGGCACGGTGGTCCGCTTTGACGAGGAGCTTCATGCCGTTGGCCAGTTGAAACTCATGGGCAGTGGTATCGTCTGTCACACTCTCTTGAAGTGAGGGCGTTTCTACGCCCGACTCCGGGGACAGACCGGTGCAGCCACCGAGCAGTAGACTCAGCAGCAAAAGCGGTGTGATGCGATTCGATGTTCTCAACATATGCAATGCTGGTTTCCTTATAGTTATGAGGAGCTTAACCAGGAAGGACACGATATGCCTGCCATCATAATTGATGTGTTATTCAGGATTGTAGCTCCAGGCCATCATATACTTCGTATGGAGTTATTGTTCTGTCAAATGACCACACTTGCTTACCCCCCGTGGGGTGAGGTGGTAGGATAACCCCTTTCGGGCACCCGTGCTGTCAAAGACAACACCACCGGGTCCAGGTTCAACAATTTTCCGGATTAACGCCATGTTTGGTTTCGGCAAAGACAAAAAGAAGGAGCGCGACGAGAAACAGGCTGAAGAGGAAAAGGCCGGCCTGTTTTCCCGTCTCAAGAACGGCCTCAGCCGCACCCGCAGCGGATTGACCGAGGGCATCGGCGACCTGGTACTAGGCAAGAAGGAGATCGATGACGAGCTGCTGGAGGAGATCGAGACCCAGCTGCTGGTGGCCGACCTGGGCGTGGAAGCTACCCAGGCGATCATCGCCGATCTGACCCAGCGTGTTTCGCGCAAGCAGCTTGGCGACAGCGAGGCACTGATGGCGGCGTTGCGCGAGGATATGCAGGCGATGCTGGAACCGAGCAGCAAGCCGTTGCAGATTGATGCAGGAAGGAAGCCCTTCGTGATCCTCGTGGTGGGCATCAATGGCGCCGGCAAGACCACCACGATCGGCAAGTTGGCCAAGCGCCTGCAGAATGAGGGTAAATCGGTGATGCTGGCCGCGGGCGACACCTTCCGTGCTGCCGCTGTCGAGCAATTGCAGGTGTGGGGTGAGCGAAACAGCATCCCGGTGATCGCGCAGCACAGTGGCGCCGACTCGGCCTCGGTGATTTTCGATGCGGTACAGGCTGCGCAGGCCCGCGGCGTCGACGTGGTGATCGCCGACACCGCGGGTCGCCTGCATACCCAGGCCAACCTCATGGAGGAGTTGAAGAAGGTCAAACGGGTGATGGGCAAGCTGGATGAGAGCGCCCCCCATGAGGTCTTGCTGGTGCTCGATGCCGGCACTGGGCAGAACGCCCTCAACCAGGCGCAGCAGTTCCACGCCGCGGTTGAGGTCAGCGGTATCGCCCTGACCAAGCTGGACGGCACTGCTAAGGGCGGTATTATCTTCGCCATTGCCAGGAAAACAGGGCTGCCGATCCGCTTTATCGGCGTCGGCGAGGGCATCGACGACCTGCGTGTCTTCGAGGCAAAGGAGTTTGTGGATGTACTTTTTGAAAGTGACAAGTGACAAGTGGCAAGTTACAAGAAAACGAAGCCCCTCTTGCAACTTGAAACTTGTAACTTGCAACTGATTCTATGATTCATTTCACCAACGTCAGCAAACGTTATCCCGGGGGCTACGAGGCGCTACGGGATGTGAGTTTTCATCTGGCACCGGGTGAGATGGCATTTCTCACCGGCCACTCCGGCGCCGGCAAGTCCACTCTGCTCAAGCTCATCGCGCTAATTGAGCGCTCCAGTGGCGGCCAGGTGGTGGTCAAGGGCCAGAACCTGAATAAGCTCGGCAGACGCAAGATCCCCTTTCACCGACGCAATATCGGGGTGATTTTTCAGGACCATCGCCTGCTGTTTGATCGTACCGTGTTCGATAACGTGGCTTTGCCGCTGATAATTGCAGGCTACAGCCATCAGGATATTGGGCGTCGGGTGCGGGCTGCGCTCGACAAGGTCGGTCTCCTTGGCAAGGAGAAGCTCTACCCCATCACCCTCTCCGGCGGAGAGCAACAGCGGGTGGGTATCGCCCGTGCCGTGGTCAACAAGCCGGCACTGCTGCTGGCCGACGAGCCGACCGGCAACCTGGATCCGCAACTCTCGAAAGAGATCATGGGCATCTTCGAGCAGTTCAACCGCGTCGGCGTCAGTGTGCTTATTGCCAGCCATGATCACGCCCTAATCCGCAGTCTGAACAAACGGGTACTGATGCTGGACCACGGCGCCCTGGTCGGCGACGGTTTTTTGAGGGCCGCCCATGGAGCGTAACCGGACTTTTCGCGAACAGAAAGAGTTCGCCGCCGGCCGCGGCGCACAAGTAAGACGCCAGGGGTTGGTCTACGGTTTGCGGAACCATTTTCTGCGCCATTTTCAGACCCTGTTCTACACCTTGGGACAGCTTTCGCGTCGCCCCTTTTCCACGCTGATGACGGTGGCCGTGATCGGCATCGCCCTTGCGTTGCCTGCCGGGATGCATGTGTTGCTGAAGAATGTGCAGACGGTGCTCAGCGGCTGGGACGGCGCCGCCCAGGTGTCGCTGTTTCTGCATCGGGAAACCCGTGAACCGGCAGCGCTGTCTCTGGCCGAGAAGCTGCGCGCTCGACCCGAGGTAGCCTCGGTTGATTACATCTCAGCCGAACAGGCGATGGAGGAGTTTCGTCTGCTCTCTGGCTTCGGCGAGGCACTCAGTGCCCTGGAGGAGAATCCGCTGCCGCCGGTGCTGGTGGTCCATCCGGCACTGACCCGGCAAAGCCCCGATGCGCTTTCTGTGTTGGTGGAGGAGCTGGGTAAGGAAGGCTCGGTGGAGCTGGCACAACTGGACATGCAGTGGGTGAAACGGCTCTACGGCCTGATGGATATCGGTCGGCGTGGGGTTTGGGTGTTGGCCAGTCTGTTGGCACTGGCCGTCCTGTTGGTCGTGGGCAATACCATTCGCCTGGCAATCCAGAACCGGCGTGATGAGATCGTCATCACCAAGCTCATCGGCGCCACCGATACCTTCATCCGCCGTCCCTTCCTCTATACTGGTTTCTGGTATGGACTGCTCGGCGGCATTATCGCCTTCGTCCTGGTGCAGGCTTCGGTGTGGTTATTGGCCTCGCCGGTCAACAACCTGGCGGGGCTCTATAACAGCGCATTTCGTCTTGCCGGGATGGATCTGGCGACCGTCGGTGCCCTGCTCGGTGGTGGCTTGCTGCTGGGGCTGTTAGGCTCGTGGCTGGCCGTTGGTCGGCATTTGCGCGACATTGAGCCGACGTGATCCGGCCCGACTGCCAAGGCGTGGGAGGAGAGACACGCCTTGGCAGCCTGGACGCACCTGCCGTTAAATCCAGTGAACTTATGGGGTGGGCGGCCATCCAACATACCAGACAAAAACACTTGGCAACGCAATACCTGAGTGTTATAGTCGGTTACTAGAGACGTCATGTAAATATTGCAAGTGGGAGGATTCCATGTCCAAGGCGCTGGATTTTCAACTGAACTTTCCGATCAGTAGCATTGAGGCTTACAGCCAGGCGGTTAACCGCATTCCTGTGCTGACCGCCGATGAAGAGCACGAGCTGGCCGTCCGTTACCGTGAAAGCGAGGACCTGGAGGCCGCACGCAAACTGATCATGTCGCACCTGCGGTTTGTCGCCCATATCGCTCGCGGCTACAGCGGTTACGGCCTGCCCCATGCTGACCTCATTCAGGAGGGCAACATCGGCCTGATGAAGGCTGTGCGCCGTTTCGACCCGAGCATGAACGTGCGCCTGGTCTCCTTTGCCGTGCACTGGATACGCGCTGAGATCCACGAGTTCATCCTGCGCAACTGGCGTATCGTCAAGGTGGCCACCACCAAGGCGCAGCGCAAGCTCTTTTTTAATCTGCGCAGCTCCAAGAAGCGCCTTGGCTGGTTCTCGCATGAAGAGGTCGATACCGTCGCCGAGGCTCTGGGTGTGACGCGTGCCGACGTGCTGGAGATGGAATCGCGCCTGAGCGGCCGTGACATGGCCTTTGACGGTGCCCCCGACAGCGAAAACGACGACGACATGCCGGCCACCCCTGCCAGTTACCTGCAGGATACCCGCTTTGAGCCTGCCACACAGGTCGAGGATAAAGAGTGGGCAGAGCACAACAACAACCAGCTGCACGCAGCACTGAGCGGACTGGATGACCGCAGCCGCGATATCGTCGCTTCCCGCTGGTTAACCGAGGACAAGTCCACTTTGCAGGACCTGGCCGACAAGTACAATGTTTCCGCCGAGCGCATTCGCCAGCTGGAGAAGAATGCGATGAAGAAGCTGAAGAATGTGCTTGCCGCCTAACGGATAGTTGTTAGTGCTTCACTGAAAACGGCCTCCTCGGAGGCCGTTTTGCATTTCTGTGTTCGACACATGTGCGCCAGCCGCGATTGGGGCATGGAACGCAGCCGAGTAGGTCAGGCTACCCCATCCGGGGCCCAGAACCTCAACACCACAGCGTAGCTTGCCGGAAGCGCCATGCTTCACGTTCCCTGGCTATCTGGCGCTTCTCTTTTTTTAGCAGTTACGATGGGTGTTTGGTGTTTGTGTCGCTATTGCGAGTGGATCTAATGCGGGGTCTCGCTCCCGCGCCGCGAGGTACTTTTGTTTTGGCAAAAGCACCCAAAACCATCTCCCGAAGGCTTGCCGCTCCGCGGTACTCTGCGCTTCTCGTCATTTCAGGCCGTTCAGGAAACTCGCGAGGCAAGTAGCCGCCTCGCTCAAACATGTCTTCACTTTCCCCTGATGTGATGCTCGGCTGCGCTACACGGGAAGAAAACCGTTCCGTTTGACACCACTATTCGCAGGTCGGGACTCATTCTCTTTCCAGACTCACTGATACAGTTAAACGAAGGGGTTTTGAATCCTGTCAATTCCCGCCGAGTAGCGAAGTACAGCGCTAGCGCTAAACCTACTCCTCATAAATCATCTTCCTTGTCATTCCACCATCCACCACAAAATTCTGCCCGGTAATAAAACCCGCTTCATCGGAGAGCAGGAAGGCGGCGAGTGCCGCCACATCATCCGGGATACCGACCCGTCCGGCCGGATGCTGAAGATGATCGCGCTCGCTCAACTCGGCCGGTCGCCGCTGGCTGCGCTTTTGCCATTCGCTGACATCGATCCAGCCAGGGCTGATGCAGTTGACGCGAACCTCGGGTCCCAGGCTCACTGCCAGGGCGTGGGAGAGCGCGACCAGCGCTCCCTTGGAGGCGGTGTAGGCTTCGGTATTGGCCTCCGACTGCAGTGCCCGGGTAGAGGCAATGTTGATAATGCTGCCGCCGACCTTGCGCAGGTGGGGAATGGCATGCTTGGCGGCCAGAAAGCTGCCGGTGAGATTGGTATCGATAACCCGCTGCCAGTTCTCCAGCGGGAGCGTTTCTATCGCCGCGTGGTACGGATTGGCCAGCGCGGCGTTGTTGATCAGGCCGTCCAGCCGACCGAAACGCTGCAGGGTTTCATCGACGCTATCACGGATGTCGGCCTCTTCGCGAATATCGGCGGGAATGAAGCGCAGGGCACCGAGCGGGGCAAGTTCCTCCGCGCACTCTTCACCGGCTTCCACATCCATATCGATGATCACGACCGCATAAGCTTTGCCTAGCAGGTGGCGGGCGATGCCCTTGCCGATCCCCTGTGCGCCACCGGTAATCAGTACCACCCTGGGTGTGTGCATGTTCTGCCTCCCTTAATTAGCCCCCTGCCAGCAGCGGAAACAGCTGCTTGAGGCCGTTGGCCATCATCTCCACGGCGATAGCGGCAAGCAGCAATCCGAGCACGCGATTGAGGATGTTTAGCCCCATGTCACCGAGTGCCTTGCCGATCGGTTCGGCCAGACGCAGCACCAGCCACAGAATCAGACCGACTAAAAGGATGCTACCGAGAATTAACCAGGAGTGGTAGGGCGCGGTGGAACGCTGCATGGCGATAATGACATTGCCCATGGCGCCGGGGCCGGCCATCAGTGGAATGGCGATAGGGACCACCGCAATGGAAGCGCGTTGTGAGGCGTTGACCGCTTCACCGGGGGTGGCACGCACCCGGTCGGCTTCGGCGCGCAACATGGCGAGCGCCATTAGCAGCAGCACGATGCCACCGCCGACGCGGAAGGAGCCGAGACTGGTACCCATCCATTGCAGCAGCGTCTCGCCGCTCAATGCGGCAATGAATAACACGACAATCACCGCCAGGGTGGCGATGCGAGCCACTCGCCGACGTTCCACCGGGGAGTGAAAGTGAGTCAGTTCCAGGAAGATTGGCAGGGCCATAAATGGATCAAGGATCACCAGCAAGGCGATAATAAAACGGGTGTATTCGCTCCAGTGTTCCATGGTGGCCGATTTCCGAACAGGTCTGTGTTTTGCGTTGTGACTAGCGTAGCTTATCGCGCCGGGAAGCGTGGGGAGTGAGAGGCAACCTAACCCTGGCCGAGATGTTGTCCCTGCCGGTTGATAAACGCATCAAATTCCTGGAGCCGTTCCAGCAGTCTGTCGGTGTGGTGCGGCAGGCGCGCGAAACTGTATTCCGCCAAGGGGGTGATGTCACTGCTGGTGGGAAAATCCTCTTCGGTTTCCAGCACCACCTTCATCTTCGTCAGGAACACCCATTGCAGCCATTGGTGGAAAGCCAACGTGTCGTGGCAGAAAGGGGCCAGGCTGGCGAGCGCCTCTTCGGAGGGGCGCTGTATCTCCCACAAGGAAATGCGGCGCATCTCCGCCTCAATGTTGAGGATGAGGTCGGCGAGTTGATGGGAAAGGGTATCCACCGGGTATTCTGCTGACTGCAAATGGGGCAAGGGCGGCGATAATAGCACGGCTGTGCCGTCGGCGCTGTCAGAACCCTTAGCGGCAGCGATACAACTCCAGCATCTCCAGCAGATCATGGACATCATAGCGCGGGGCCACCAACCACAGCTTCAGTGGCGATGAGGGCGGGTACTTGGTGAGGATGTAGCAGAGTAATTCGATAAAACGGCGCTGTTCAAGCTGGCCGTAACGGGTCCCCAGCAGAGGCATGGCAATGGCGTGCAGCGGCTGGCGTTCGGCCAGGCGCATCATGTTGTGCAGTGCCTTGACGACCCACTCCTGGCGAATGCTCGGATCCTGCTCCAGATCATGGACGATGGCGTAGAGTCGTTTCGGCGTGCCGCGTTTTACCAGGACACTGCCCGGTAGTGGCTCGGTAAGGTGCTCAAGGTCAGAGCTGATTTCATTCAGTGACTGTTCCGGGGAAAGAACCATGGGCTCCTCTCCCAGCACCAGCGCCGTATCTTGTTCCACGGCCAGGGCATTCACGGCGAAAGGCGGACGGTCTTGTGGCGCAACCTGGATACGGGTAGTGCCGATGCGTACCACACGATCAAGATCGCCGCGGATCAAGCGCAGTGTGGGGGGCCTGCGGCGGGCCATGTTCGCCATTGTCCTGCCTCTGAGTTGGGTTGTTAAAAATCAGTGTAGATCGATTTTTCGTGTGTAATGCGCTGGGGCGAAAAGTGGGGTGAATAAGTGGAGGTGACTGGGCATAATTACCACCTTATTTTTCATTCAGCGACGGAAGACTTCTCGATGTGGTTCAAAAATCTTTACCTGTTCCGGCTGACGCAAGCCTTTACTCTCGATCACGATGCACTGAACGAGGCCCTCTCCAAAGACGAATTCCGCCCCGTGGGAAAAGCCACACCCTTTAGCGTGGGCTGGGTGCCACCGTTGGGGCGCCGCGGCGATCAGTTTTGCCACACCATCGGCCACTACTCGATGGTCTGCGCCCAGAAAGAGGAGCGGGTGCTTCCTGCCGCCGTTGTGAATGAACAGCTGGCGGAAAAGGTGGCAGAAATTGAGGCTGCCGAGGCACGCCCGGTGCGCCGTAAGGAGCAGCTGCAGCTCAAGGAGGAGCTGACCATGACACTGCTGCCGCAGGCCTTTACACGTTCAACACGCACCTTTGCCTATATCGATCGCAAGGGCGGCTGGCTGGTGGTGGACGTCTCCAGCCCGGCCAGGGCCGAGGACCTCATTGCCCAGTTGCGTGCCTCGGTGGAGGGGGCCGGTGCGGTGCTCACCGCCCGCTTACCCAATACCGAAACTTCACCCCGGGTGATGATGACCCAGTGGCTAAGTGGAGAGGGGATCCCCGCCGGATTTGAACTGGGGGATGAGTACGAGCTGCAGGATGCGGACAAGGAGGGAGGTATCGTGCGTTGCCGCCGCCAGGATCCCTTCGCGGAAGAGATCCAGTCTCACCTTGCCGCAGGCAAGCAGGTAACGAAACTGGCGCTGACCTGGCGTGAGCGATTGGAGTTTGTGGTTGCCGAAGACCTCACGATCAAACGCCTGCGATTTACCGATACGGTCAAGCAAGAGCTCGATAGTGGCCATGAGGACCCGGCGGTGCAGTTCGACAGTGACTTTGCCTTTATGACCGGGGAGCTGTCGACATTCATCGATGAGTTGATTTCCGCCTTCGGTGGAGAAAACGTGGTCGAGCCGGTGTGACATCCATCGCGCCAGGCTTTAAAGGGCTCTATTCTCCGTACACCACGCCTGGCAACCAGGTGGCCAGTTCCGGCCAGAGCGACAGCGCACCCAAGGCGATGAGTTGGATGAGGATATAAGGGACAACGCCCTTGTAGATCTGGCTAGTCTTGACCTCGGGTGGAGCGACGCCGCGCAGGTAGAACAGGGCGAAGCCGAACGGGGGGGTGAGGAAGGAGGTCTGCAGATTGATGGCGATCATCACGCCGAGCCAGATCGGATCAACTCCCATCGCCAGCAGGATGGGGGCGACAATGGGCACGACGACGAAGGTGATCTCGATAAAGTCGAGAATAAATCCGAGCAGGAAGATCACCAGCATCACCACCAGCATGGCGCCGACCACACCGCCGGGCAGTCCGGTGAGCAGCGCCTTGACCATCTCGTCGCCACCGAAACCGCGGAATACCAGGGAGAAGAGCGAGGCACCGATGAAGATTAGGAACACCATGGCGGTGATCCGGGTGGTGGAGCGCATCACTTCGTTAAGTGTTACCAGGTTGAGCTGGCGCTGGCCGAGGGCGAGCGCGATGGCGCCGACGGCACCGACAGAGGCGGCCTCGGTAGGGGTGGCCAGGCCTGCCAGGATGGAGCCGAGCACGGCCAGGATCAGTCCCAGCGGCGGCAACAGCACCTTGAGGGCGCGGATAAGTAGTTCACTGTTGTAGTCACCGCGCTCCTCCGCCGGCGGCACCGGGCAGGTGGCTGGTTTGAACCAGGCAATGCCGAGCAGATAAAGAATATAGAGCACCACCAGCAGCAGTCCGGGGACAAGGGCGCCTGCGAAGAGATCGCCCACCGAGAGGGTCTCCGGCGCCCAGACCCCCATGGCGAGCTGTGCCTGCTGGTAGGAAGAGGAGAGCACATCACCGAGCAGGATCAGGATGATCGAGGGCGGAATGATCTGTCCCAGTGTGCCGGAGGCGCAGATGGTGCCGGTGGCAAGTGCCGGACTGTAGCCGCGTTTCATCATGGTAGGCAGTGAGAGTAGTCCCATGGTGACGACGGTGGCGCCAACGATGCCGGTGCTGGCCGCCAGCAGCATCCCTACCAGTATCACGGAAATGCCGAGTCCGCCATGCAGTGAACCGAACAGCGCGGCCATGGTGTCGAGCAGTTGTTCGGCCACCTTCGAGCGCTCCAGCATCACCCCCATGAAGATGAACAGTGGCACGGCGATTAGGGTTTCGTTGGTCATGATGCCGAACAGGCGGTTGGGCAGCGCTTCGAGGAAGGCGGCGTCGAATATTCCTGTTTGTATGCCCAGTGCGGCGAAGCCTAGTGCGGTACCCGCCAGGGTGAAGGCGACCGGATAGCCCAGCATCAGCACAACGCAGATGGTGAGGAACATGAAAATGGCCATGATTTCCGCGCCCATTAGTGTGCAGCCTCACCCTGAAATTTGTTGACGTCCGTCAGGCGAGACCCATTCCGGTGGTGTGGTGTGGCGTGTGCCAAGGGGCGGCCATTGGCTGCGGGATGCGCCATGTCAGGATGCCTTGGGCAAGCGGTGAAAGCGCTTTTGAGGGGGAGGCGGCCGTACATCTAAAGCTCCCTGTCCGTATCGCGAAGCGGGGCTTCCTGCTCATAACCGAGCAACACCAGCAGTGAGCGCAGTGCCAGCGCCCCCCCTTGCAACAGAAGAAGTAGGGCCATTAGCGGGATGGCGCTTTTCAGCAGGTAGACCCAGGGCAGGCCGCCGGTCTCGCGTGAGCCCTCTTTGAGCGTCCAGGCACTGCTGACGTAGTCCCAGCTGATCACGGTGATAAAGAGCGTCACCGGCAGCAGCAACAGCAGGGTGCCGAGCAGATCCACCCAGGCGCGGCCGCGGTCGCTGAACTGCTGGTAGAAGATATCGACCCGCACATGCCCATCGTGGCGCAGGGTGTACGCGGCACCCAGCATGAACACCAGTGCGTGCATGTAAGTGATCGACTCCTGCATCGCGATCCAGCCGACGTTGAACAGGTAGCGCAGCAGCACTACGGTGAAGGTGACGATGACCATCCCCAGGGTAAGCCAAGCGATAGCGCGCCCGGTCCATTCACTGAACAGGTCAATACGGCGGGCGATGCGGGCGAAGGTGTCCAATGCTCTTGTTGTTGGTATGTGGTTGACGGGTAGGCTGCCTATTCTAGCCCGTCACGTTGTGCAATTCACGCACTGTTCCATAGCGAATGAGATGGAGGAAAGCAGGGGGTAACCGGGGCTCCGTGGCTCCAGCTGCATAAAGTGTAAAAAATAGTGAATTGTCTTGACAACGGGGAAATCTGAACTAGGTGACTGGGTTTTATGCACAGTGGGCCAAAAAAGGACATTCAGGCCGCTAAAGTAAGTGAATACTTACGTATCTCGCACCGCCATTTCTTTTTTAACCAGTTGTTTTTACTAGAGTATTTTTTTGTCGGTCAGAAGATGACCAATTTGTTACAAGCGACGCTGCCATGCGCTCTGGAAGCCGATCACCACATACCATCCACAAAGTTATCCACAGCTAATGTGGATAACTGACATAGTTACGGTAAGACAATGAGTTAGATAGATTTTGAGACATGTGTCACAAAATTGTGTCATGTTGATGGTCGATGTCGCAGGCGTGGGCGCACGTCGGCGGAGGCCATTTTTGGGCCTGTTTTCCGGTGCTGTCATCGACGTGGAGATGCCGCCGCCGCCATGGAGGCCATCGGCTGATGTTGGTCCTGTCTGCGGGAGACGATCAGGCTTGGGCAAAGAGTTCCTGCAGCCGGACCGCCTGGTTTTTGCGTTGTAGCAGGATGGTCCTGAACACCTCGGGATCCTTGGTGTGGGTTAGCTCCCCTTCGCGGGGGAAGTGCAGGTCCTGCAGGCGGGAGAGCCAGAATCGCAGAGCGCTGGCGCGTAGCATCACCGGCCAGGCGCTGTGCTCCTCGGCGGTGAAGGGGCGCACCTCGCGGTACGCTGAGAGCAGTGCCCGTAGCTTCTCTTCATTGAGGCCGCCATCGGCATTGCTGCACCAGTCGTTGACTGTGACCGCCACGTCGTAGAGCAGTACATCGTTGCAGGCGTAGTAGAAGTCAATGATGCCGGTCAGGGTGTCGCCTTCGAACAGCGCATTGTCGCGGAACAGGTCGGCGTGGATCACGCCGCGGGGCAGGCTGTCGAAGCGGTGTGAGCGCTGGAAGGCGAGTTCTTCATCGAGCAGGATGCGCTCTGCATCGTTGAGTCGGTCGGCGAGTATTTCGCGGGTGGTGTGCCACCAGTGCGGGCCGCGATCATTGTCGCGATGGCCGCTGAACTGCTGGCCGGAAACATGCAGCTGTCCAAGAGCATGGCCAAGAGCACGGCACTGGGTCACGCTGGGCTGTTCGACGCTGGTGCCGCACAGACGCATCACCAGTGCCGCCGGTTTGCCGTTGAGGGTACGCAGGTAGTTGCCGTCGTGATCAGCGATGGGGTGGGCACTGGGTACGGCATGTTCTGCAAGGAAGGCCATGAGCTCGAGAAAGTAGCCGAGTTCCTCGGCGCTGTGGTTCTCGAACAGGGTAAGCACCAGCTGCTTTTCGCTGGTGCTCACAAAGTAGTTTGTGTTCTCGATACCGGCACTGATGCCCTGGTAATCGAGGAGTTCACCTAGCTCGTAGTTGAGGAGAAAGGCTTCCAGTTCGTCCCTTTCAACAGGGGTATAGACTGACATATCGGATTATGGCTTGTACTTGAGTGGCGTGATTTTAGCCGTCCACGCGGCGGATTAACATAGTAGCAGTAAAAAAATTACCAGCTGAAGATACGCCATTTCACCACTTCGGGGTTGTCCAGCTCGTTGCGCCGGGTCTCCAGTACGCCATCGCCATCGCTGTCGATGAGGTAGTAGGGGAGCCCCTTGCTCGGGGTGATCTTTACCATGGTGAGCTGACCACCGACACGATACTCCTCCACCACATCATCGCCGCGGCGGATGATGGTGACCTCTGGCTGGAGTTCTTCATCCTGAGGCGGGGTGGCTTCAGTCACTTCGCTCTGTTCCGGTAGCGGTGGTGGTGTCGAGACTTCGTCCTGTGCCGGCAGGGAGGCGGTGAAAAGGGCGAGACTGAATAGGGGGAGCAGGTAGCGCATGGGATGTCCTTTACAGATCGAGCAGGATCTCTCGCTCCTCGGCTGAGGGCTCGAAACCGCTGGTTTCATAATGTTCGAAGATGGCATTCACCACCGCTTTGGGGTCATCGATAATCTGGATGAGGTTCATGTCCTCGGGCTTGATCACCTTCTCCTCGACCAGGGTGTGGCGGAACCAGTCGATGAGTCCGCGCCAGAATGGTCCGTGTACCAAAATGATAGGGATCCGGCGGGTTTTGCCGGTCTGCACCAGGGTGAGGATCTCCGCCAGCTCATCGAGGGTACCGAAACCACCCGGCAAGACGACGTAGGCAGCGGCGTACTTGACGAACATCACCTTGCGCGAGAAGAAGTGGCGAAAGGTTAGCCGGATGTCCTGGTAGGGGTTGCCGACCTGCTCGTGGGGTAACTGGATATTCAGGCCGATGGAGGGGGACTTGCCGGCATAGGCCCCTTTATTGGCGGCCTCCATGATCCCTGGGCCACCGCCGCTGACCACGGAAAAGCCAGCCTCGGAGAGGGCCAGTGCGATCTCCTCGGCCAGTCTGTAGTAGGGGTGGTCGGGCGTGGTCCGGGCCGAACCGAAGATGCTGACCGAGGGACGGATCTCGGCCAGGCGCTCAAAGCCTTCGACGAATTCCGCCATGATCTGAAAGATCTTCCACGACTCCCGCGTGAGCAGGCTGTCGTTATCGTTCTTACCGGTCAGCGGGAATTTTTCTCTGAAATCCATGGGTACGGATGCATTTTTGTGGTGGTAATGAATGACCATTATAAGAGGGCTTTGCAAGCGGGGCATCCTTTCGCTGAACTTTTCCACCAGTTTCCGGCTAAGCAGCAAAAAAAAAGCCGACACATGGTCGGCTGATTTTATTATTGTTGTTCTCCCCCGTCGCTCCATACGTTGTTCATGCCTGTGTCGTATATCGGGACTCTTGATGGCCATTTCCGATGGACACAACCACTTGTGTGGCGTTGGCGCCGTCTTCGCTAAGGTGTGGCTATTAAATCCGAAAATGTGAAATGTGTCAACTTTAGTTTTGACATTAGTTGTTGATATTAAAAGAATTATTATATAATCATATTCTTATGTTCCTTGGCGCTCTCGAGGGGGGGGAGGTTCTCTCGATGGCACGGTGGCGGTATTCTTTTCGGAGATGGTTTATCCTGCTTTCCCATTCTTTCGCAAGCTTGTGATGTGCCATGTCGAATAAGGACAATAAATTGCTGGTGCTGGTAGACGGCTCCTCCTACCTCTACCGCGCCTTTCACGCCATGCCGGCACTGACCAACTCCAAGGGTGAGCCCACCGGGGCGGTCTATGGCGTAACCAATATGCTGCGCCGGCTGCTTAACGATTATGACCCGGCGCATGTGGCGGTGGTGTTCGATGCCAAGGGCAAGACCTTCCGTGACGAGATCTACCCGGACTATAAGGCCCACCGGCCGCCGATGCCCGATGAATTGCGTCGCCAGATCACGCCGATCCACGCCATCGTACGCGCTATGGGGCTGCCGCTGCTGTGCGTCGACGGAGTCGAGGCGGACGATGTGATCGGCACGCTGGCCAAGCAGGCCGAGGAGCAGGGGATGCAGGTGCTGATCTCCACCGGTGACAAGGATATGGCACAACTGGTCAATGAGCATGTGACCCTGGTCAATACCATGACTGAGACGGTGATGGATGAGGACGGGGTGGTGGAGAAGTTCGGCATTCCTGCCGAACGGATTATCGATTACCTGGCATTGATCGGTGACACGGTGGATAACGTGCCCGGCGTCCCCAAGGTGGGGCCGAAGACGGCGGTGAAGTGGTTGGAGCAATTCGGCTCACTGGATGGGATCATGGCGCACGCCGAAGAGATTAAGGGCAAGGTGGGCGAGAATCTGCGCGAGAGCTTGGCGCAGCTGCCGCTGTCGCGGGAACTGGTCACTATCAAGTGCGACGTTGAGATGGCGCTTAAGCCGCTGGAACTGGAGCGCCACTCTCCCGAAGGCGAGGCGTTGCGCGAGCTCTACTCCGAAATGGAATTCAGGACCTGGCTTGCCGAGCTGCTCGGTGCTGAAGGTGGTGGGGTTGGCCAGCCGCAGAAGCCGGTGCCCGGAATCAAATGCGACTACGAAACCGTGCTCGACTGGGCGCACTTCGATGCCTGGCTGGAAAAAATTCAGGCCGTGGAGCTGTTTGCTTTCGATACCGAGACCACCAGCATCAACTATATGGATGCGCGGATAGTGGGTGTCTCCTTTGCGGTGGAACCTCATGCCGCCGCCTATGTGCCGCTGACACACAACTATCCCGGTGCCCCGGGACAGTTGTCACGCGAGGAGGTGCTGGCGAAGCTAAAGCCGTTGCTGGAAGACGAAAACGCCCTCAAGGTCGGGCAGAATCTCAAGTACGACATGAGTGTGCTGGCCAACCACGGTATCACGTTGCGCGGCATCGCCCATGACACCATGCTCCAGTCCTACGTGCTCGATTCCACCGCTACCCGTCATGACATGGACTCGCTGGCGCTTAAATACCTGGGTCACAAAACCACCACTTTCGAGGAGGTGGCAGGCAAGGGTGCGAAACAGCTGAGCTTCAATGAGGTGGCACTGGAGCAGGCATGCGCCTACGCGGCAGAGGATGCCGACATTACCTTGCGTCTGCACCAGAACCTGTGGCCGAAACTGGAGGCGATCCCGTCGCTGGCGAAGCTGTATCGTGAGCTGGAGGTGCCGCTGCTCTCTGTGCTGTCGCGCATGGAGCGCACCGGCGTGCTGGTTGACCAGGCAATGTTGGAACAACAGAGCCGGGAACTGGCCGAAAAGATGGACACCATCGAAAAACAGGCGTTCGAGGAGGCGGGCGAGCCGTTCAATCTCGGCTCACCCAAGCAGATCCAGGGCATTTTGTTCGACAAACTGGGGCTGCCGGTATTGAAGAAGACCCCCAAGGGGCAGCCCTCCACCGCCGAGGAGGTGTTAGCCGAACTGGCGCTGGATTACCCGCTGCCGCGGCTGATCCTTGATCACCGCTCTATGTCCAAGCTCAAGTCCACTTATACGGACAAACTGCCGGGCCTGATCAATCCGCACAGCGGGCGGGTGCACACCTCATACCAGCAGGCGGTCGCCGCCACCGGGCGCCTCTCCTCTTCGGATCCCAATCTGCAGAACATCCCGGTGCGCACCGCTGAGGGGCGGCGCATTCGCCAGGCCTTTATCGCTGCTCCCGGCTGCCGTATCGTGGCGGCGGATTATTCCCAGATCGAGCTACGCATTATGGCGCACCTCTCCGGCGATGCGGGGCTACTCAAGGCCTTCTCTGCCGGTGAAGATATTCATCGCGCTACCGCCGCCGAGGTATTCGAGGTGTCGCTGGAGGAGGTCACCACTGATCAGCGCCGCAGCGCCAAGGCGATTAACTTCGGTCTGATTTACGGCATGTCTGCCTTCGGTCTGGCGAGACAGCTGGGCATTGATCGCGGTTCGGCGCAAAACTATGTCGACCTCTACTTCGCCCGCTACCCGGGGGTGAAGGCCTATATGGACCAGACCCGCGAGCAGGCCCGGGAGCAGGGCTATGTGGAGACGGTGTTTGGTCGCCGCCTCTATATCCCGGACATAAAGTCCAGCAACGGCCAGCGCCGGCAGTACGCCGAGCGCACCGCGATCAACGCGCCGATGCAGGGCAGCGCGGCCGACATTATCAAACGGGCCATGCTGGAGGTGGATGCCTGGGTGCAACGTGAAAGCGACATTCGCATGATTATGCAGGTGCACGATGAATTGGTGTTCGAGGTGCCGCAGGAGAAGGTAGAGGTGGCTTCGCTGAAGATCGTCCGGCTGATGAGCGCGGCGGCCGAGCTGCGGGTCCCTCTGTTGGTTGAGGCCGGTGCCGGCCTCAACTGGGACGAGGCGCATTAACGGCTGGAACGAGAGGCGAGATACCAGCGACAAGAGCAGAGAGCGCCGGGCTTCGTTAAACACGGTTGTCAGTCTAAGGCCCGGTTGGGTGATGTACAGAGGGAGGCTAGGGTAAGCTCTGCCGACTGATGACTTTTCTTCTGGAACTTTCCCTCGGATATCCTTGTCTACACTTTTAGCGCACTTCGGTGCGTGAATCCCGCTTTCTCCTGGTGGGATGCTCTCCCGGTAACCCCCCATTGCCGGGACTACTTGACCCCCGTCGCATCTCTCCTCCCCAATTAGCGACGGGGGGTTTTTATGTCCTTTGCCTCAGTTTTATCTATTTTACGGATTGTGCGTGAACTATTTTTAGTTACCCCGGTCTCATGATTTAGCGTATCTCAATACGCTCTTCCCATCTCTCTCCTGGTGGGAGGGTTTACCCCGGCATTTTCCCCCATCGCCGGGACTACTTGACCCCGTCGCGCTCTCCTTCCCCATCTGCGACGGGGTTTTTTTCTTTTTCCCCTGACTATGGCGTTTCGATTTCCAGCCAGCTGGCCAGCTTTTCGCGTGCCTGCTCCACCCCCTGTTTGTCGAGTGAGGAAAAGAGCTGCACAGTCGCTAGAGGGTAGTCCGCCTTGAGGGTGTTGCGCACCTGTTGCAGGGTATTGCTGGCCGGACCTCGCTTAAGTTTGTCCGCCTTGGTGAGCAGTATGTGCACCGGCATCTGCTGGTGGTGGCACCAGTCGAGCATCTGGCGGTCAAATTCCTTGAATGGGTGGCGAATATCCATCAATAACACTAGGCCTTGCAGGCATTGGCGCACCCGTAGATAGTCTGCCAGGACCTGCTGCCAGTGACGTTTTACCGCCTCGGGCACCTTGGCATAGCCATAGCCAGGGAGATCGACTAACCTTCGCTGCTCATCCAGTTCAAAAAAATTGATGAGCTGGGTGCGCCCGGGGGTTTTGCTGGTGCGAGCCAGGGAGCGCTGATCGGCTAACGTATTGAGCGCGCTGGATTTACCGGCGTTGGAACGCCCTGCAAAAGCCACCTCAAGTCCTTCGTCCGGTGGGAGCTGGTTGAGCTGGTTGGCGCTGGTAAGAAAAGAGGCTAGGCGAAAGGGGTTAACGGGTGTGGTTCTATGCATTTTGGGTGCCAGTCAGGATGAGTGGGTTAACCACCCCTCGGGTTGACCTGAGGGGGTGGTAATTGGTATATAAACAGGCCATTTTCGGTTTTGCCACGCAATCGATAATGGTAACATGGGCGTGATAAGTCCAGAACAACAAAGCAATTAGGCTGCATTCCATAGACTTTGGGGAGCAGTCTCTTAAATATAAATGAGGGGTAAAGGACATGAAAAAAACAATCATCGCATCCGCCATTGGCGCCGTATTCATGGTCTCTGGTCAGGCTGTCCTGGCCGATGGCAAGGCCACCTATGATGGTGCCTGTTTCGCCTGTCACGCCACTGGCGCCGCAGGTTCACCAAAATTCGGCGACAAGACTGCCTGGGCTTCGCGTATTGCTCAAGGTGTAGATGTGCTGAAATCGCATGCCAAGCAAGGCTACAAGGGTAACAGTGGTTTCATGCCGCCCAAGGGTGGCCGTGGCGATCTGAGTGATGAGGCTGTCGAAGCCGCTGTTGAGTATATGGTCTCCCAGGTCAAGTAAGACCGAAGAGATCAACAACTAAATCTGTAAAACGGGGAACCGATGAAGAATCTAGCTTTTGCCGCTTTGGCAATGTTTGGTGCTGCAAGCACTGTGTCTGCAGCTGGTGATGCCGCTGCGGGAAAGACCAAGTCTGCCACCTGTGTCTCCTGTCATAGCACGGACGGGAACAGCCTGGTGCCGACCTTCCCGAAGCTGGCTGGTCAGCATGCTGAATACATTGTCAAGCAGCTGAAGGACTTCCAGTCCGGTGCACGTACCGATCCCACCATGAGTGCGATGGCTGCTCCACTGAGTGAGCAGGATATCGCCGACCTGGCTGCCTACTTCGCCGATAACACCGGCTCTATCGGCTCCGTTGCCGATGTCGAGAAAGCCACTATCGGTCAGAAGATCTACCAGGGTGGTGATAAGGATAAAGGCATCTCTGCCTGCATGGCGTGCCATGGTCCTTCCGGTGCCGGTAACCCGGGCGCCCGGTTCCCCTCCGTGAGCGGACAGCACAGTGCCTACATCATCAAGGCACTGAAGGACTTCCGTAGCGGAACCCGTACCAATGATCCTGCCAAAATGATGCGCGATATTGCCGCCAAGATGAGCGATAGTGAAATCGAGGCTGTAGCGGAATACATCACTGGACTGCACTAAGTTCAGCGGCATCTGGTAGTATCTTTTGAAGGGTGGTCCTCGGGCCACCCTTTATTTTCTCCGGGCCTTTTTTGTTTATCTCAGCGATTAGTCGCAACTTTTACACTTTATTGGTATCAAAAGCGTAGACTTTTTCCGTCTTGACCCAAATGGTTATAAGCACTTGAACGATAATGATAATCAACGGCTGAAGTCTCAGCGCAAGTTGTCCAGGATTCTCCTTGAGTTCCTCGGCTCCATGAATCTGGCGATCACCCTGTTGGTGGCAGTAGCGATCGCTTCGGTGATTGGTACCGTGCTAAAGCAGAACGAGCCGTACAACAACTACGTGATGAAGTTCGGCCCGTACTGGTTCGAGGTCTTCAAGAATCTTGGTTTATTCGATATCTATGGCGCCGCCTGGTTTCTGATTCTGCTGGGTTTTCTGTTGGTATCAACCAGCGTCTGCGTTTATCGCAACTCCCCTTCTATCATCAAGGATATGCGCCACTTCCGCCTGGATGTGCAGGTCAAGTCACTGCGTGCGTTCAAGCATAAGGATGAATGGGCAGTAGCGGCCTCACCGGCAGAGACGGCCGCTGATTTGGGTAAACGTCTGCAGGAGCTGGGCTATCGTACCCGACTCAAGCAGCGTGAAGAGGGGGTGGTGTTGGCGGGCATGAAGGGCTCGGTGAGCCGACTTGGCTACCTGCTTTCTCATGTTGCTATCGTGGTGATTTGTGTCGGTGGCCTCATTGACGGCAATCTGCCGCTCAAGCTGGCGGAGATGCGCGGTGAGATCAAGGCGGAGACCCGCGATATTCCGGTCAGTGAGATTCCGCCAGAGAGTATGCTTCCAGCAAACAACAGCTCCTTTCGCGGTAGCGTGAATATTCCTGAAGGGGGGCGCGCTAACTTCATCTTCATCGGCCTGCGCGATGGCTATCTGGTGCAGAACCTGCCCTTTAGTATCGAGCTCGAGGATTTCCGGATCGAACACTACTCCTCCGGTATGCCCAAGTCCTTCGAGAGCACCATTATTATTCATGATAAAGATCTGGAGGAGCCGCTGAAGCGGGAGATCGCCGTTAATCATCCCCTGATATACAAGGGGCATGCGATCTACCAGGCGAGTTTTTCCGATGGCGGGAGCAAGCTCAAGCTCAAGTCATGGTCGCTGGATAGGCCACAGAACGACCCTTTGGTCATCGATACCGCGGTGAGTTCAGAGGTAAAGCTTGAGACCCCCCGTGGTGGCTACAATCTTGAGATCAGCGACTTCAAGCTGTTCAATATCTTTCCCTTGTCGGAGGACGATCCTAGTGGCAAGAAATTCCACAATTACGGTCCAAGTGTGATCTATAAGTTGCGTGCGGCCAATGGCGAGGCGCGGGAGTATGTCAACTACATGTCTCCGGTGATCATGGATGGGCACAGCTTTTATCTCAGTGGCATGCGCACCAGTCAGGCAGAGGACTATCGCTTCCTGCATATCCCGGTCGATGCCGAAGGTGGTGTGGAGCGATTCATGCGCTTCAATGCCATGGTGCGTGATGAGGCCAGGGTACAGGAGATGGTGCGACGTCAGATCGCCAGTGAGATGGGTATCACGCAGGATGACCCTGTTTATGAGCAGCTGACTGGCTCGATTGTTGGGCTGGTGACGACCTTCGTTGAAGAAGGCATTGATGCCATCGTGGCGCAGACAGAAAAGACTATCCAGGAAGATAAGCGCAGCGACGCTTTATCCTACTATATCCAGACGATTCAGGGTGTTTTGGGCAACCTGTATGTGGAGTTGCTTCGCCAGGAAGGTGTTGACATAAGCACCGGGGTGAGTGAAAGCGAAGCGGCCTATTTTGACAATGCGCTGAATGCCCTCTCCCAGCTAGCCCCTTATGGGGCACCCGCCTATATCAAGTTGCAGGAGTTCGAACACATTGAAGCCTCTGGACTGCAGATCACCAAGGCACCGGGACAGAATATTGTCTACCTTGGCTGTGTCATGCTGATGCTCGGTGTGTTCTTTATGTTCTATCTGCATCATCGTCGACTCTGGGTCCTGATTTCCGGCCAGGAGAACGGTTCGACGGTGTTGTTTGCCGCGGCAGGACACCGTGAGCGAAGTGATTTCGACAAGGAGTTTTCATTCCTGCAGCACGACCTGCGTCGACGCAGTGGGGCGAATTAACCCAGTAAGAGGTGGATCGATGTCCGTAACTGAGCAATATCTGGAAAACGAATTCAACAAGCCGCCACTGCTCAAGCGCCTGGGCCTGTTCGACTGGATCTGGGCCTTATTGGTGTTGGCAGGAAGCTTTGTTGCCTATAACCAATACGCCTCGCTGATGGATAGCTACGAGGTGGGCATTCTGTTCGGCACCACGGTGGGCCTCGTCCTGTTCGGCTGGCTCTGGAAACCGATGCGTAGTTTCAGCCTGGTGGTGGCGGCCATAAGCCTCGCTGCTATCGCGCTCTATGGTGATGATCTGACGCGCAACGAAACCAGTTTCTTCCTCAAGTTCCTTATCTCCAGCCAGTCGGCCATCATGTGGATGAGTGCTCTCTATGTGATGGCGACACTGGCTTACTGGTTTGCTCTGGGTAGTGGATCGGCCTTCACCGGTAAGGTGGCCAGCGCCCTGACCTGGTCGGCAACAACCATGGGGTCGGCGGGTCTGATGATTCGCTGGCGTGAGTCTTATCTTATCAGCCATGACGTGGGTCATATCCCGGTGAGCAACCTTTATGAGGTGTTCATCCTCTTTGCCATCATCACCGCCTTGCTTTATCTGCACTATGAGCGCCGGTATAACAACCGTGCCATGGGCGCCTTTGTGCTGACGGTGATCAGTGGTGCCGTGGCCTTTTTGCTGTGGTACACCTTCGAGCGCGGTGCCCACGAGATCCAGCCCCTGGTACCGGCACTGCAGAGTTACTGGATGAAGATCCACGTGCCGGCCAATTTCGTCGGCTACGGCGCCTTCGCGCTGGCGGCGATGCTCGGGGTGGCCTACCTGATTAAGGATTACACCGGTAGTGAAAAGGAGCGTCCCGCCTTTTGGATTTCGCTGGGTATCGTCTTCGCTATCGGACTTGCCGGCACGCTTTCAGGCGAATTCCGCGCGGCAGGTTCGTTGAGTGCCGGCGGCACGCTGATGGCTCTGCTGAAGAGCGTAGCCATGGTGGGCCTGTGGGCATTGTTCCTCTGGGGTATTGCCCGGGAGCGAGTCCTTGAGCGGCTGCCGAGTCTTGAGCAACTCGACGACATTATGTACAAGGCCATTGCCCTCGGCTTTGCCTTCTTCACTGTCGCTACGGTTCTTGGCGCCATGTGGGCGGCGGAAGCATGGGGCGGATACTGGTCGTGGGATCCGAAAGAGACCTGGGCACTGATTGTTTGGCTCAACTACGCCGCCTGGTTGCACCTGCGCTTGACCAAAGGGTGGCGTGGCGGACCGTTAGCCTGGTGGGCGATCGTCGGGTTGTTTGTTACCCTGTTTGCCTTTGTCGGGGTGAATATGTTCCTCTCAGGTTTGCACTCCTATGGGCAGTTATAACTGCAGTTGCACGTAACAAGAGGCAGGCCAGATAAGCGCTTATTCGGCCTGCATAACCTTGAATGAAGCCTTGTATGGCGATTTGCGACGATGGAAAAACAAAGCCCCGCGATGCGGGGCTTTTTGTGTGGCAGTAAGCCACAATCTCGTGCGGCGTGCGACTTTGTTAGCGCATCTTTCCGCCATACACATACCGTGAGAATGCCGCCACATCCTGGCTCACCCGGCGGAACAGGGCGTCAAGGCTGACGATGGCATCTTCCAGCAGGTTCACGGCGATGAATGGGTGCTCGATGCGCAGGCGCGCATACATGGTGCGGCTCAGACGAATCAGACGGGTGTTGTCGCTCATAGCGATGATGCGTACCGAACGCGGCTGGCGGTCGAAGAAGGACATGGAGCCGATCATCCCGCCCTGTTTGGCGCGACCAATCTCTACGGTCTCCCCTTCGGCATGCTGCAGTAGGGCGGCCTCACCCTCCACCACGAAGTAAAGCGCCTCACCGACCTCACCAATATCGGCGATAATTTCATTTTTCTTGAACTTGACCTCTTCTGTGAACTCTAACAGTGTCTGTACTTCGCGCGTGGTCATCGCCTCGCACAGGTATTGCTGATTAAGAAATTCAGTGAGATTGATGTTGGTTGTTTCGCCCATGGCCGGCTCCTGGGATTAAATGATATCTATAGGATAAAGCACACTTCCCTTGGGGGAAAGCGCTGTGATGTGCAGCAGCGGTGCCATCGGTTATATTAGCAGTCATCGCCTGCACTTTCGCAGGCAAGAATAAGCCATAATTTGGAGGTTACATCGTGATACGCAGACTATTTTTAGGGCTCTTGCTGGCCCTGCCCGCCTTGGGTCTGAGCGGCCAGAGTGCCGCACAAGAGTATACAGCGGGCGAGGATTACGCCCTGATCACACCGGCCCAGCCGGGCGGCAGTGACGGCAAAGTGCAGGTGGTGGAGATGTTCTGGTATGGCTGCCCGCACTGTTTCGAGTTTGAGCCCATGCTGCGTGATTGGGAGAAGAGCAAGCCGGAGCATGTGGAATTCATCAAGATGCCGGCGATCTTCAACAATGCCCGCTGGCAGCTTCATGCTGGAGCCTTCTACACTGCAGAGGTGCTCGGTGTGCTGGACAAGTTCCATGCTCCCTTCTTCAACGCGATACATGTCGACAAACAACGCATGAAAAGTAAGGAAGAGATCCGCGATTTCTTCGTTGGCATCGGGGTCGATGCCGCGAAGTTTGATGCCACCATTGATTCGTTCGCCGTCCAGGCCAAGGTGCGCCGTGCTGCCGACATGAGCCGCAAGTATGGCCTTTCCGGGGTGCCCGCCATGGTGGTCAATGGCAAGTATGTGGTGGATGGACCGAAGGCCAAAAGTTACGCCAATATGATACGTATCGTCGAGGCCCTGGTGGAGAAGGAAGCCGGCGCACAACAGTGACAGCCCGGAGATAGGACGCACACGTTTCATTGTGGAGGCAACCATGAAGGCGGCCGAACTGTTTGTCCGATGCCTCGAAAACGAGGGGACCGAATACATTTTTGGTATTCCCGGTGAAGAGAATCTGGACATCATGGATGCCCTGCTTGATTCGCCAATCCGTTTCGTTGTCACTCGGCACGAGCAAGGCGCCGCGTTCATGGCGGATGTCTACGGCAGGCTGACCGGGCGCGCAGGGGTGTGTCTCTCCACCCTCGGGCCCGGCGCCACCAACCTCATTACCGGGGTGGCCGATGCCAACATGGATCACGCCCCGTTGGTGGCGATTGCCGGGCAGGCGGCGACCCATCGCCTGCACAAGGAGTCACACCAGGTGCTGGATCTGGAGCAGATGTTCCAGCCTATCACCAAATACTCCTCGCGCTTACTCACTCCCGCCACCATCCCCGAGGTGGTGCGCAAGGCGTTCAAACTGGCGCAGACCGACAAGACCGGCGCCAGCTTTATCGAGTTCCCCGAGAATATTGCCGAGATGGAGGTGGGTGACCATCCCCTCCCAGTAAAAAATCCGCTATTGCCTGAGCCGGCGACCAGTCAGGTAGAGCGGGCGGCGCAGGTGATCTCAGAGGCGCGCTCGCCACTGATCCTTGCCGGCAACGGGGTGATCCGCGCCAAGGCGTGGCAGCAGCTTGCCGATTTTGCCGAAAAGCTCAATATTCCGGTGGCCAACACCTTTATGGCCAAGGGGGTCATGCCGTTTCGTCACCCCCTGACGCTCGGCAGCGCCGGGCTGCAGGCCAAGGATTATGTGCATTGCGGTTTTGAGGGGGCCGATACGATTATCTGTATCGGCTACGACCTGGTCGAGTACCACCCTTACCTGTGGCACCCGAGCCGCGATCGGACCATCGTGCATATCGATACCATGCCGGCTGAGGTGGATGGCTACTATCCGGTCAATGTCGGCGTGGTGGGCGATATCAAGCATGCGTTAATTCGCATTGCGGAGCTGGCCACGCCGCATCAGGGACACCGCTTGCGGCCACTGCGTGAAGCGCTGATCAAGGAGATGAATGCCTGTAGCACCGATACGGAGTTTCCGGTCAAGCCGCAGAAGATCATCTGGGATTTACGCACCGCGATGGCGCTGGAGGACATCGTCATCTGCGATGTGGGGGCGCACAAGATGTGGATGGCGCGGATGTTCCGCTGTGAAGTGCCCAACACCTGCATCATCTCCAATGGCTTTGCCAGTATGGGGATTGCCTTACCGGGCGCCATCGCCGCGAAGCTGGCCTTCCCGGAACGCAAGGTGGTCGCTGTTACTGGTGATGCCGGGTTTATGATGAACGTGCAGGAGATCGAAACGGCCGTGCGGATGAAGACCCCGCTGGTGGTATTGATCTGGAATGACGGCGGGTATGGCTTGATCAAGTGGAAACAGATGAGCCAGTTCGGTCGCGCCTCCCATGTGGATTTCGATAATCCGGATTTTGTCCGGCTGGCCGAATCCTTTGGTGCCGAGGGGCTGCGTATTGAAAAAACGGAGGAATTGCTGCCGACATTGAAAATGGCCCTGGAGAGCGACAATGTTACTGTTATTGACTGTCCGGTGGATTACAGCGAAAACCTCAAGCTCACCGCAACGCTTGGTGAGATGATATGTCCTATTTAATTTAAATGATTGAGGCAGAAAACCTCTGGAGGCAGTCTTGACCAGCCACACCGCGGGACACCGCCTGCGACTACTTAGTTACAATATCCAGGTCGGGATCAATAGTGTGCATCCCCGCCACTATCTGACCAAGAGCTGGAAGCATGTGCTGCCCGCGAGGCGGCGCTTCGAGACGCTGGATCATATCGCCAGACTGGCCAGGGAGTACGATATCGTCGGCTTGCAGGAGCTGGATGCCGGCAGCCATCGCACCAATTATGTCGACCTGACCGAATACCTGGCAGACAAGGCGCACTATCCCTTCTGGTATCACCAGCTTAACCGGAACTTCGGGCGCATTGCCCAGCATGGCAATGGACTGCTGAGCCGTTATCGGCCTACCGAAATATCGGAACACAAACTGCCGGGCTTGATGCCCGGACGCGGCGCCCTGCTGGTACGCTACGGCCACGGGGATAACTCGCTGGTGGTGATTATGTTGCATCTGGCCCTGAGTCCGCGGGCACGCATGCGCCAGCTTGGGTATATCGCCGAGCTGGTGAGTCAGTATCGTCATGTGGTGGTGATGGGCGATCTCAATTGTGCCCCCGACAGCGCAGAAATGGCCATGTTGTTCCGAACCACGCATCTGCATGAGCCTCTGGAGGTGTTGCACACGTTCCCCAGCTGGCGACCTGAGCGCAATATCGATCATATTCTGGTCAGTTCAGACCTTCAGGTGGTGCAGTGTTCCGTGCTCAAGCATGCCCACTCTGATCATCTCCCGATAGCCATGGAGGTTGAGTTGCCCGAGGGGGTGGTATTGGGATGAACACCGGCATTGCTTTGTTCCGCAGCGGGCAGGATGTGGCCAGGTAGTTCAGGGTGTTATTGATACCCTTCAGAAACAGGTTGGAGACCCATCCGGGCAAGGCGGCTAACTGGGCGCGGGATCGGAGGCTCCGTGGACGGAGGGGGTCGGCAGTGATCCGATTGTAAGGTAGACTGCACGCATGGCCCATGCTCCCCACAATACGCACAGCAGTGACAAGGAAAAGCGCCTGTTGTGGGCCATGTTGCTGGTGGCCAGTTTCATGGTGGTGGAGGTCATAGGCGGGGTGATCTCCGGCTCGCTCGCGCTGCTGGCCGATGCCGGGCACATGCTCACCGACGCCGCCTCACTGACACTGGCATGGCTGGCAGCAAGGGCGGCGCGCCGCCCTGCCAGTGCACTCCATACCTACGGCTTTCACCGCATGCAGATTATTGCGGCGTTGATGAATGGTATCGGCTTTATGGCACTGGTGATCTGGATCACCGTTGAGGCCGTGCAGCGCTTACAAGAGCCGGTCGAGGTCCTCGGTGGTCTGATGCTATGGGTGGCGGTGATCGGTTTGCTGGTGAATGTGACGGCCTTTGCCATACTCCATGGCGGCGCCAATCACGATCTGAACCTGCGCGGTGCCGTGGTGCATGTGATGGGCGATCTGCTCGGCTCGGTGGCGGCGATTGTTGCCGCCGGAGTTATCCTGTTGACCGGATGGATGCCTGTCGATCCGCTGCTCTCTTTACTGGTGGCATTGCTGATTCTTCGCAGCGCCTGGTATGTGGTGCGTGAGTCCGCCCACATCCTGCTGGAGGGAACGCCGGAGGATGTGGATGTGGAAGAGTTGCGAAGTACCCTCACCGAGGCCGTGCCAGCCGTGCAGGATATCCACCACATCCATGTCTGGTCGCTGACCCCCGAGTGGCCGATGCTGACTATGCATGTCACCATCGACCCGCAGGAGAGTTGTGCCGAGGTGCTCTCCCGGCTGAAGACCATTCTGATCGAGCGCTTCGATATTTTGCATTCGACGATCCAGATCGAACCCGGCTGCTGTTTCGACGAAATCCATGGCGAACATGGCGGCGGAGCGATCTCGGGACCCTGTAGCGGTCAGTAAAGGGTTTAACCGGTTAGGG
>JBFFNE010000013.1:0-52933 GCA_041563315.1 Thiohalomonadaceae bacterium | reverse complement strand
GATCTGGCATCTTTGCTCATAGGTCAGCTGCTTGTAATTGCTCATCGTTGCATCTCTTGCCGGAGAAGAAGCGGTTAGCCTACTTGCAGCTGGCCGCTACTTCCAGGGTTTCAAGTTATGCATTTATGAGTTGAATCCGGGCTCTCTGACCCTATTTATTCTAGCCATTTCACACCTCTAACAAATTATTAGGTAGGTGTGTGCAAAACCAGGGGAGGCTCCTCCGGCGCCGATGGCGCGTAGTTGATTGATTTGTTATGCATTACTAGAAACTCTCGTAATGTTAAACCCTTCTTTAGGCGTTGGTTCTACAAAGTACTTTGTAACTTGTTCAAACATCTCTTCCGTATCAGTAGCAGCCCTTTCTGGTTGCGCAACACGCCTTTTTTCGATCTGTTTAAGACAGACTTCACTAGTAACATCAATGAAAAACAGGCTGTGAGGAGCTTTAATTTCGGTGAAGATTTCACTGAACCATTCCCTCTGTGAAGTAGTGTTTGCTGGAAAATCCATTATTACGTCTGTGCCAGCGACCAAAATTGACTGGACTAGCTTTTTTATTTGAGGTTTGAGTTGGCTAGAATATTTTATATAGTCATCTAGTGACGAAATTTTATTTGAATAGATAGATTCGAGCCATTCATCCTCTGAAAGCAACACGGCATTCCTTTCTAGAGCAATTTCCTTAGACTTGGTAGTTTTTCCCGCGCCCATCTTGCCGCAGAAAAATACCAATGTTCCTCTCTTCATTCGATTTCTCATTTAATTGCATAACGCCGAGCTCAGCCGAGGAAGCGCGACAGCACCGACGTCGGCTGAAGCTCCGTGTTATATGCCTTCTTTAATTCGTTGATACTCGTCTTTGGCGTCTTCATCAACAACCACTTTTATCGACTCTGCCCAATGGGTGTTTGAGCCTTTCTTTTTAATGCCTGATACCCAGTACTCCTCGCCAGTTTCTGCATCAAAGTGATTACCAGCCACCCCATCACCTTTTGCTCTGGACAGTGTTTTGCCTCGATAGTAGACAGTGAGTCCTGATTTTGAAAATTCGACCCACCCGATTCTTGCCACCGCACCGTCAATTTCACCATCTTTGTTTTCGATGTACATGATGCGCCGTTGGTGGCCTTTCGTAAGCTGGTTATTTTTCATGGCATATAACATGCAATGGAAGGCACCCCCTTCCCTTGTCAATGTTCCTATATTTGCCAACCTTATCGCAGTACTCTCGCGTCACGGTCTGCCTTTCCTACCCAGACGTGATTTCAGCCCCATTGACACCACATCGCTATGCTTCAATTTCATTGCCATATCCTGGGGAAAGATTGTGCCTATGATTGGGTTGAGCGGGGACGGAATGGTGCCGTGGGAATCTATTGTGAGCATTGGGTCGCACCACTCCTTGTGTCATCAACTTATTGTGAACCCTGATTAAACGCCGTTAACCCCGGCGTTTCAAGAGGTTATTAGCCAAAAAGGCGGCTTTGTCATTCCGGCGAAGGCCAGATAAAAGGGCGAAACGCGTTGAACGACTGAAAGTCGGTCGGAAGGGTGAGCGAAGCGAATAATCCAGTAGGTGCTGCGGGGGTGAGGAGTCTGGATCCCGGGCTTCGCCAGGATGACGGAGTTTGGCCGAAAGTAAGCGCCAATCGGTTGTTTGCCATCGGCCGCAAAGCCGTCAGCTGCCGAGCATTCCCTTGAGCGCACTCAGGTGCGCCTTTCCCCGCTCCTGGCGCTCTTCCGGGGTGGTTTCAATCCCTTTACCCTCCCACTGCAGGTCGTCCTCGGGTAGTTCATCGAGAAAGCGGCTCGGCTCGCAGCGCACCAGCTCGCCGCCGCGTCGGCGGCGGGTGGCGAGGGTCATGGTGAGGGTGCGTTGGGCGCGGGTGATGCCGACGTAGGCGAGGCGGCGCTCCTCTTCGATGTTGTCTTCCTCGATGGAGACGCGGTGCGGCAGCAGCTCCTCTTCCATGCCGACGAGAAAGACGTGGGGGAATTCCAGCCCCTTGGCGGCGTGCAGGGTCATCAGGCGGACGCTGTCGCCGGCCTCTTCCTCGTTCTGCCGCTCGAGGATATCCATCAGGCTCATGCGTGCGACCATCTCGCTGAGGTCGCTGATCTCGTTTTCCGGATCATCGGCCATGCGCTTGAGCCAGCCGAGCAGTTCCTCGACGTTTTCCATGCGTCGTTCGGCCTGTTTGAGATCATTACTGTTCTCGTTGAGCCAGAGCGGGTAGTCGATGTCGCGGATAAGATCGCGCGCCGCGGCGACGGGATCGCCGCGGCGGGCGCGGTCGCCCAGCTCCACCAGCCAGTGGACGAAGCGGGTCAGGCGGGTGTGAGCCCGCTCGTTGATCTGCGCTTTGAGGCCCAGCTCGAAGCTGGCGGCAAACAGGCTGATTCCGCGCTGCGTGGCGTAGGCGCCGAGTTTCTCCACGGTGGATGCGCCGATCTCGCGCCGCGGGGTGTTGACCACGCGCAGGAACGCGGTGTCGTCGTCCGGGTTCACCAGCAGGCGCAGGTAGCCCATGATGTCTTTCACCTCGGTGAGCGAGAAGAAGGAGCTGCCACCGGAGATGGTGTAGGGGATGCGTTGTTCGCGCAGTGCTCGCTCGAACAGGCGCGACTGGTGGTTGCCGCGGTAGAGAATGGCGAAGTCGGAGTAATCGGTTTTCTGCTGGAAGCGCTGGTGCAGGATCGCCGAGGCGACCTTGAGCGCTTCGTCCTGCTCGTCGGCACAGTTGACGACTTTGATGGGATCGCCGTAGCCCAGCTCGCTCCACAGCATTTTCTCGAAGACATGCGGATTCTGCGCGATGAGCTCATTGGCCGCCTTGAGAATGCGCCCCATGGAGCGGTAATTCTGCTCCAGCTTGATCACCTTGAGGGTAGGGTAGTCCCGGCTCAACAGGGCGAGATTCTCCGGCTGAGCGCCGCGCCAGGCGTAGATGGACTGGTCATCGTCACCGACCACGGTGAGTGCGCCTCGCACCCCAACCAGCAGCTTGACCAGCTGATATTGGGTAGCGTTAGTGTCCTGGTATTCGTCCACCAGCAGATAACGGATGCGGTTCTGCCATTTCTCCAGAATCTCTGGTTGCTGCTGGAACAGTAAGACCGGCAGCATGATTAGATCATCGAAGTCGACCGCATTGAAGGCCTTGAGGTGACGGTTGTAGCCGACGTAGAGCAGGGCAGCGTTGTGGTCCATCGGGTCCTCCGCACTGGCCAGTGCCTGCTCCGGGGTGATGAAAGCGTTCTTCCAGCTGGAGATGCGTCGTTGCACCTCCTTTTCCATCTCCTCGTTGTTGTTCTCCTTGCGCATCAGCTCGCGCAGCAGCGAGGCGCTGTCGGCAGCATCGAAGATGGAGAAACCGGCCTTGTAACCGAGTGCGGAGAGCTCCTTGCGGATGATGTCCAGCCCCAGGGTGTGGAAGGTGGAGACACGCAGCCCCTTGCCCTCCTTGCCTTTGAGCAGCTGGCCAACACGCTCTTTCATCTCCCGTGCCGCCTTGTTGGTGAAGGTCACCGCGGCAATATGACTGGGAGCGATACCGCAGTTTTGAATCAAATGAGCGATTTTCTGCGTAATTACGCGGGTTTTTCCTGAACCGGCACCGGCCAGCACCAGCAGGGGGCTGTCGATATAGCGGACCGCTTCTTTCTGACTGGGGTTGAGGTTGGGCACGGGCAATGATGGATCGATCATGAAGGAGCCATATTGTAACAGCTAAGCTCTTCTACCACAGTGTGATGTGTGTCATGGAAGGACAAACGTAACGGCTCGCCCCACCTGACAATGCGTTTGGCACAAGGCGAAAAGTGAAGCGCCAGGTAGCCCGGGTGCGTGATGTTTGCGCTTTCGGCAAGCGGTGCTGCGGTGTTGGGATTCAGGGCCCCGGTTGGGGCAACCCGGCCTGCACGGCACGCGCAACAGGGGGCGAGGTGTTACGACTAACCCGAAACTATCGATACGTTCGGGCTTATGGCTCGCCTCCCGGGGGGCGGGCTGCA
Organism: Thiohalomonadaceae bacterium; assembly: GCA_041563315.1. Taxonomy (GTDB): domain Bacteria; phylum Pseudomonadota; class Gammaproteobacteria; order Thiohalomonadales; family Thiohalomonadaceae; genus JBFEYJ01. The sequence continues at coordinate 48,916 of JBFFNE010000013.1, read as the reverse complement.
AAAGTCAAAATCCAGTCTATACTGAAAGGAGTATGCTGGAATAATGAGCGATAACCGATGTGAGTTATCGCCGACAGCCGACAGCAAAATAAATTATGACGGAACAACGCTTTTCATTATTGGAAGGCCGCCCTGTTATCTTCGGTGAAGTGCTGTTCGACCGTTTTCCCGATGGAAGCGAAGTGCTGGGTGGCGCCCCGTTTAACGTTGCTCGACATCTGCAGGGTTTTGAGCTTGAACCGCTCTTGATCAGTCGCGTGGGTAATGACCTTCGTGGTGAGCAGGTCCGCGCGGCGATGGACGAGTGGGGTATGGATACTGCCGGTCTGCAGAGCGATCCGCATCATCCTACCGGCAGTGTACACATCGCCATGAAGGGGGCGCAGCACACCTTCGATATCCTTCCACAACAGGCCTACGATTATATTGACGCCGATCTGGCGCTATCCCTCTTGCAGCAAACCCCGCTCAGTATGCTCTATTTTGGTTCATTGATTAATCGTGAATCAGTCTCGCGCAGTACCTTGCAACAAATTCGTGCACTGCCGGTGCCGCTTTTTTCCGATGTGAATCTGCGCGCTCCCTGGTGGCATCCCGAACGGGTGGCCAGCCTCTTGCGTGGTGTTAATTGGGTCAAGCTTAACGATGAAGAGATCGCAGCTTTGGGTTATCCCGGAGATCTGGAGTCGGCGGCGCGAAGCATGCGTGATGAGTTTGAACTCCAATTATTGGTGGTCACTCGTGGCAGTGCCGGTGCGTTGTTCGTCACCGCCGATAAGGTTTTGCACGGTGCACCTGTTGCGGTGCGCCAACTGGTGGATACGGTGGGGGCAGGCGATGCATTCAGCTCGGTGGTGTTACTCGGGGTGCTGCAGAACTGGCCGTTGGAGACAACCCTCGGGCGCGCACTCGAGTTTGCCGCGCAGCTATGCAAGGTCCGTGGTGCGGTGTTAGCCGATAACCTTTTTTACCAGACGTGTTTGGAAAAGTGGAGAAACAAGTGACTGAGGTAAATAAAGTGACATCAATTCTGGCAAAGCGTACATCCGCGAAGGAAAAGGAATCTCGTGGTTTATACATCGTCCTTATCAGCGTGCATGGGCTTATCCGCGGGCATAATCTGGAGTTGGGACGCGATGCCGATACCGGTGGACAGATCCAGTACGTGGTGGAATTGGCGCGGGCCCTGGCGGAACACCCCGCTGTGGCGCGGGTGGATCTGTTGACCCGCCAGGTCATCGACCCCAAGGTCAGTAGCGATTATGCACAGACGGAGGAGCGCATTGGCGAGGGAGCCTACATCATTCGTTTACCGGCGGGCCCACGTCGCTATTTTCGCAAAGAGGTGCTGTGGCCCTACCTCGATGCCTTTGCCGATGAGGCGTTGCAGCATTTGCGCCGCGTCGGCCAGGTGCCCGATATTGTGCATAGCCATTACGCCGATGCCGGCTATGTGGGAGGAAGGTTAACGCAACTCCTCGGCGTCCCGTTGATCCACACCGGTCACTCGCTCGGTGTCGATAAACGCCGGCGTCTGGAAGACAAGGGGGTCAAGCCGCAGAACATCGAGCGCGTCTACAACATGAGCCGCCGTATTGAGGCCGAAGAGATGGTGCTGGGCAATGCCTCACTGGTGATTGCCAGTACCTCGCAGGAGATCGGACAGCAGTACAAGACCTACGATAACTACCATCCGAAGCGGATGCGTGTGATCCCTCCCGGTGTGGATATTTCACGTTTTCAGCCGCCGACGTCAAGACAGGTTCGTCCCCCCGTGGCCAATGAGCTGGAGCGTTTTCTGGAGCATCCCCAGCGACCGATGATTCTGGCGCTGTCGCGTGCCGATGAACGCAAGAATATTGCCTCACTGGTGCGCGCGTATGGTGAGAATCCTGATCTGCGCGAGATGGCCAATTTGGTGATAGTCGCCGGCAATCGCGATGATATTCAACAAATGGATAAAGGCACACGTGAAGTGCTTACCGATCTGCTGATGCTCATCGACCGCTACGACCTGTATGGCAAAGTGGCTTTTCCCAAGCATCATGAACCGAATGATGTACCTGACTTCTACCGTCTTGCTGCCAGTACCCGCGGCGTGTTTGTTAATCCGGCCCTCACCGAACCCTTTGGCCTGACCTTGATTGAGGCGGCAGCCAGCGGCGTGCCGATCGTCGCGACTGAGGATGGCGGACCGCGTGACATTATGCAGCACTGCCAGAGTGGAAAGCTTATCGACCCACTGGATATCGATAGCATGGGCGAGGCCATTGTCGATGTGTTGGGCGACCGTTCACGCTGGCATCGACTGGCGCGAAACGGGGTGAAAGGGGCACGCAGCACCTATACCTGGGAAGGCCATGTGAACAACTATCTGAAGGAGGTCAAACGAGTGTTGGGTAATGTGGATAATGCGAAGCGGCGTTTCTCGTTGTCACGCAACCGTCTGCCGATGGTGGACCGGGTACTCATTTGCGATATCGACAATACCCTCCTTGGCGATGGCCCGGCCCTGGAGCAACTGATGGCACAGTTGGAGAAGGCTGGCGATCGGGTGGCCTTCGGTGTGGCCACCGGAAGGCGTCTCGATAGCACGTTGCAGGTGCTCAAGGAGTGGAATGTACGGACCCCTGATATCTTGATCACCTCAGTAGGCTCGGAGATCCACTACGGCAACAATCTCGCGGAGGATCAGGGTTGGGCACAACATATCAATTATCGCTGGAAGCCCGATGAGCTGCGCGCAGCCTTGGTCGGATCTGCCGGTTTGAAGCTTCAGCCGAAGATCGATCAGCGCCATTATAAGCTGAGCTATTTTGTGGATCCGGAAAAGGTCCCCAGCGTGACCAAGATCCGCACCTGCCTGCGCAAACATGACCTGCACTGTAAGCTGATCTATTCCCACCAGGCCTTTCTCGATCTACTGCCGGTGCGCGCCTCCAAAGGATTAGCGATTCGCTATCTGATGATGAAGTGGGGGCTGAACCCGGATCGCCTTTTGGTCGCTGGAGACTCCGGTAACGATACCGAGATGCTGCGTGGGGAAACGCTCGGTGTGGTGGTGGGTAACTACAGTTCTGAGCTGGAGGAGTTACGGGGTGAGCCGCGGATCTATTTCGCCGAAGGTGACTATGCAGCCGGTGTGCTGGAAGGGGTCGATCATTACGATTTTTTTGGTGATGTGCATACCGGCGACGTCGATGACGAGAATGAGGCCGTCGCGTGAGAGAAAGCCTGCAGGACTTACTGCAGGATGATCAACAGGGATTATTCCCGCTGGTGCGGTTTCTTCTTCGGCGGGAAAAAAAACTGCGGTTGCGCTCGGAGCTTATCGACGATTATGAAGCGTTCTGTGCCAGCGCGGAGGGTCGGGCCTGCTGCACCCCGACGCTGCAGCGACTGATGAGCATTGCTCAGGAAGCGGTGCTCGAATCGCCGTGGATCTGTTTTGCGCTGCGCCCACGCATCGGCCGTTGGGAGTATCTGCGGGTCAATGCCAAACAGGGCCATTATGACATCGTGCCGGTAGAGCGCTTCCTGCAATTCAAGGAGCGCTGCATCCACGGTAGCCAGGTTCCGTCCTGGACCCTTGAGCTGGATTTCGCACCCTTCAATCGTGACTTTCCCCGCCTGCACGAGGCACGCTCTATCGGCCGGGGAGCGGAGTTTCTTAACCGCAAACTTTCCAGTCAGCTGTTCCAGCCAAACGGCAAGGGAGCGGAGCATTTGCTCGATTTTCTGCGAGTGCACCAGTGCCAGGGTCAACCGCTGATGATCAATGACCGCAGCAGCACTGTGGAGGCCCTGCAGAACGCGCTGCGCCGTGCCGAGGAGTATCTGTTGGAAACGGCACCGGATGCCGGGTGGGAGGTGGTGGGCAAAACCCTGCAGCAACTGGGATTAGAGCCGGGCTGGGGCCGGGATGCCCGGCGTATGCGCGAGACCCTCTTGATGCTTTCGGATGTACTGGAAGCCGCCGACCCTGCGACGCTGGAGCGTTTTCTCGACCGTATCCCGATGATCTTCAGCATCGCTATCCTCTCGCCGCACGGTTTTTTTGGCCAGGACAAGGTAATGGGACTGCCGGATACCGGCGGTCAGGTGGTCTACATCCTCGATCAGGTGCGTGCGCTGGAGCAGGAGATGCAACGGCGCATCGATGAGCAGGGACTGGGACTGGCCCCACAAATCCTGGTGGTGACCCGTCTGATCCCTCAGGCGCGCGGCACTCGCTGTGACCAGCCCCTGGAGCCTATCGCCGGCACGTGCCATGCACGCATTCTTCGCGTACCGTTTCGTGAGGACAATGGTGAGGTCGTGCCTCACTGGATCTCACGCTTTGAGGTCTGGCCCTGGCTGGAGCGATTCGCCAGGGATAGCGCCGAGGCAATTAAGGCGGAGCTGGGGGGATGCCCCGATCTGCTCATCGGTAATTATTCCGATGGCAATCTGGTGGCCACCTTGCTCTCGGAACAGATGGGCGTGACCCAGTGCAACATTGCGCACGCTTTGGAGAAAACCAAATACCTCTATGCGGATCTCTACTGGCGTACCAACGAAGCGCAGTACCACTTTGCCAGCCAGTTTACGGCCGACCTGATTGCCATGAATGCCGCTGACTTCATCATCACCAGTACCTACCAGGAGATCGCCGGTACCCATGACAGTGTGGGACAGTACGAGAGCTACAGCAGCTTCACCATGCCCGGCCTCTACCGGGTGGTCAAGGGCATCGATGTCTTCGATCCGAAGTTCAACATCGTCTCTCCCGGTGCCGATGTACAGATCTATTTTCCCTGGCATGAAAAGGCGCGGCGCCTATTCGAACGGCATGACGAGTTGAATTCGCTGCTCTTCGGCGATGTGCAGGAAGATATACGCGGAGAACTGGTGGAGCCGGACAAACCGATTATCTTCTCCATGGCGCGACTGGACCGGATCAAGAATATCACTGGACTGGTTCAATGGTATGGTGAGTGTGAGGCATTGCGCCGACAGGCAAATCTGGTGGTGGTCGCCGGCTATGTGGACAGGGAGCAATCACTTGACCAGGAAGAGCGCGAGCAGATCACCCGCATGCATGAGCTGTTCGACCGTTATGATCTCAACGGACAGGTGCGCTGGATCGGAAGGCAACTGGACAAACCGCTCACCGGCGAACTCTACCGCTACATTGCGGATCGGCAAGGCGTCTTCGTTCAGCCCGCCCTGTTCGAAGCCTTCGGTCTGACTGTGGTGGAAGCCATGAGTTGTGGTCTGCCCGCTTTTGCCACCCGTTACGGCGGGCCGCTGGAGATCATCGAACACGGTGTTTCCGGTTTTCACATCGATCCCAACCGTGGCGATCAGGTTTGTGATGCCGTGAGCGAACTGTTTACCCGCTGTCAGAAGGAGAAGGGTTACTGGCAGCGTATCTCGACAGCCTCAATCGAGCGGGTGCATTCCCGTTATACCTGGCAGCGTTATGCCAGTCGCATGATGACCCTTTCGCGGGTTTACGGCTTCTGGAAACATCTCACTAATCTGGACCGGGATGAAACCCGCCGTTACCTGCAGATGTTGTATGGCTTGCAGTATCGGCCGTGGGCGGTGAAATAATTATGGTCATGCCTGACGATAAATCAGGCAGTTAGATTGGCCACGCGTCTTCTGTCGAAGTGGCTGTGACAGGGGAAACCGGGGGGGCTGATTTTCGGTATGGAGATCAGAATTCGAATAACAGGCCACCCAGGTAGGCGGTTCCTCCGAGGTCAATGTCATTGATGTTGACCTCGGTCCGCTGGGCCTCAAGGAAGAAGTAGGTGTTGACGATGCCGGTGTTTCGTTCAAGGTCGTTGGCAGTGGTCCTGTCCAGCTTGTCTAGTAGTAGTTGCAGACCGCTGCGATATTGGTGGCCGCCGAGGGAGCCTGAAACGTCCGGCTGCTGCTCGGTTTCCACCCGGTAGTGGAAGCGGCTCCAGGCCGCACCGACGTAGGGCACCAGCCACTGGTCAGGGGTGAAGATACCCCTGGCGGTCAACTGCAGGTGGACGGGATAGAGTGTGTAGCGCACATCGCCGGCAAGTACCCCGTGGGTAGGTGCTAAACCTTTCCCGTCATCGTTCTGGTAACCCGTCTCGATTCCAATCTCCAGTTGTCGAGTCAGTTTGTAGCCAGCGGCGAGCGCGTAAGCGCGAAACTGGTCGTCGCCATAGAAATCTCCCCACTGCTCCTCCGCGCTGTGAAAATTGCCTCCCTTGAACTCGAATGACCAGTTGGGGGTGTCCTCAGCCAAAGCTGACTGGGCCACGAGGAACAGAAGATAGCCTAACCAGCGTTTGTTGTTCATGCGATGCGATACCTCCAATGGCGTCGCAACAGCAGAAGCGAGAACAGGATCATTAGCAGTGCCCACTGCAGGGCGGGCGGTGTTTTCAGGGTGAAAGCGGCGAGGCCAATGGCGGGCAACAGTGCCAGACGTACCGCGGGCTTCATCCAGGCGTGTGCTTTGAGTGCCCGGGCCCATTGCGGGCTATGGCGATAATACCCGGCGACAAATGCACGGCCTGGGGCGTTGGTGAGGAGGTGGCGGTCGCGAAAAGCGCGCAGCAGTTGCACCTCATCGGCGCTGTAGTGACCGTAGGCCGCGGTGGCAATAAAGCAGCCGTTTTTGTCCGGCAGTCCGGGGAAAGCGACGATGGCCTCGGGAAAGTCGCTGATCTCATTGGAGGGCGGGCCGGCGACCGGGGCGCCGAGGGTCGCTGTCAGCTCGGGCGAGACGACACTCTCCGGTTGGCTTCCGAACGCTGCGTAGGCGGAGATGGCCAGGAAGTAGCGGGCGGTGGTGTAGGCACTTACGGTGATGCGGTAGGTCGTGCCGTTCTCCAACCCGGTGAGGGTAAACCCGGTGAGATTGCCCACATCGATGGCGTGCTCGTCGGGCGAGGCTACGCCATAGTGGATGGTGTAGCCGGTGACAGAGGGTACGGCGGACCAGTTTAGCTTCAGGGCCTGGTTGAGCGGTTCGGCCGGGGACAGAACCGGTGCCTCGGTGAGTGTGGGCCGGGTCAGGCCGGCCAGGGTGTACTCGGTGACGTTGCCCACGTCGATGGGGGAGCTGCCGCCTTCAGCACCGGTACCACTATAAGGTGGGCCTGAACGATCACTGTCGTAGTGGACCTTGTAGCCACCCAGCTGGTACCCGGTGTTGGCCGGCCAGCGCAGGGTAATTGCAGTATCGGTGGCACTGACAAGCATCGGTGTGCCAACCGGAAAAGGAATCCCCTCGGCGAACACACCGCCGTAGACGCCGATGTCGGCGACGGTGTCGTCCAGGATATCGTTGGTGCCGGTACCGGCATCGATATAGGGAGAGCCGGCCTGGAGGTGGAAGTCCAGGCTGCCAGGGGCCACAAAGAGCGGGGGGCTGGTTACCGGGTTGATGCCGAAGGGCGTTATCGTGGCGTTACTGTCGAAGAAGCCATTATTGGCGATTCCGTTCTCATCGACCGGCAGAGGCAACAAGGTCGCGGTATTGTCAGCGAAAGCGTTGTTCCGGATAGTCAATTGGTTGCCACCGGTATCTATCGCGATGGCGTTTTCAAAGAAGACGTTGTGCTCGATGGATGGCGAGGAGGTTTCCACACGGATGGCGGTCGCTTCGCTGCCGACGGCAAATGCATTGTTGCTGATGATGAGATTGGAGCCGGAATTGACCCAGAGGGCGGGATTGCCCCCGGTAAAGGTGAAATTACTGATCCGCGAACCCTGTGTTCCATTGGCGGTGACCACCGCTCCCGAACCGCTGCCCTGCAGGAAAGTGCGTGCCGTTTCCGTTCCCCTTAGTACGACATCGTGGGGGAGTGTGATGGCTTCTTGATAGGTTCCTGGTTTGACGGAGACGGTGGCATTGACTGTACCAGCCACCGCGTTGAGCGCGTCGGTGATTAAGGCGTAATCGTCCGGCACGAGGACTTCCAGCCCGCTGCATGGCATGGAACAACCCACTGCCGCGCTGAACACTAATACCAGCCGAAGGTTTTGTTTGCCTATGCGCTGTACGGTCCGTGTCCTCATGCAGTCGATAATAGGGATAATCAAGCAAAAATGCCATACAGCTGCTCGGTTTCGAGACGGTATTCGGCCGCACTTCCTGATCCTGATCCTGGAACTTGGGGCCGGTGGGCTTGACCCCTAAGGGAATCTTGGGCGAGAAAACATCGCGTCCATTCGCAGATGGGAATAGACTGCCGACCAGGACGCGACCGTGTTCAGGACACAACATCCAGTCGCAATGAGGGGCAGGTGGCATCAACAGTCGCGACGGGAGCGGCTTTCTGTGACGCTGCCTCTATCTGTTGCGATCGAGTTTGCGGTAACTGATCGCTTCACTGAGGTGGATTTGTTCGATCTGCTTGCTCCCTGCGAGATCGGCGATGGTGCGAGCAACTTTCAGGATACGATGGTGGGCGCGGGCAGAGAGCCCCAGTTTTTCGGTGGCCTGTTCCAGCAGGAGTGCCTCCTCTTTTCTGAGCGGGCAGTCGCGCTTGACCTCCCGGTTGTCCAGTTGCGCGTTGGCTTTGCCGCTGCGTTGAAGCTGAAGATTGCGGCACCTCTTTACCCGCTCCCTTACCGTGGCGCTATCTTCTGCCTGCTGGGCCTCCTCGGCCAGCGTCCCGCGGGGCAGGGGGGGCACTTCCATATGCAGGTCGATGCGATCGAGCAGGGGCCCGGAAATGCGAGCGCGGTAGCGGGCTACCTGTTCAGTGGTGCAGGTACAGCGACCGGAGGGATGTCCGAGGTAGCCGCAGGGGCAGGGATTCATTGCTGCCACCAGTTGAAAGCGGGCAGGAAATTGTGCCTGGCGTGCCGCCCGGGAGATGGTGATGTGGCCGGACTCCAGCGGTTCGCGTAGTACCTCAAGTACCTTGCGATCAAATTCGGGTAGTTCATCGAGAAACAGCACGCCATTGTGCGCCAGGGAAATCTCTCCGGGGCGAGGGTGACTGCCGCCGCCGACCAGCGCTACCGCCGAGGCTGTGTGATGCGGGGCGCGAAACGGGCGATGGCACCACTGTTCGAAGCGAAAGCCCTGTTCGCTTATAGAGGCGAGAGCGGCGCTCTGAATCGCTTCGTCCTCCTCCATGGCCGGTAGGATACCGGGCAGGCGGCTGGCCAGCATGGTCTTGCCGGTCCCCGGCGGGCCGAACAGCAGCAGGCTGTGGTTGCCGGCGGCGGCGATCTCCAGCGCGCGGCGGGCATGGGGCTGGCCGTAGACCTCGGACAGATCCGCTGCCCCCTGTGTTCTCAATGGGATCTGTTCTGTTGTGTGAGGTGTGATGATCGACTCGCCGTGCAAGTGGGCGATGACCTGGAGCAAGTGATCGGCAGGGAGGATAGTGGCATCGCTTACCAGTGCTGCCTCATCGGCGTTTTCCGCAGGCACCAGCAGGGTACGACCGGCGTTGCGCGCCTGCAGTGCCACTGGCAAGCTGCCGCGTACCGGCCGTAGTTGGCCGCTGAGTGCCAGCTCACCGATAAACTCGTAACGCTGCAAGGCGTCTGCCGGGATCTGTCCTGAGGCGGCAAGGATGCCGAGGGCGATGGGCAGGTCGAAGCGGCCGCCCTCTTTGGGCAGGTCGGCGGGTGCCAGGCTGATGGTGATGCGGCGGGCGGGAAATTCGAAGCGGGCGTTCAGTAGTGCAGCACGCACTCGGTCTTTGCTCTCTTTTACCGCAGCCTCGGGCAGGCCGACGATGGACAATCCTGGCAGGCCGTTAGCAAGATGGACCTCGACGGTCACCTCCGGGGCATCGATACCAATGACTGCACGGGTAAAGATAGTGGCAAGTGACATGGCTTCCTTTCCACGGTTGAGTGCGCATATTCATTATCGCAGTGTGAAAGATTATGCGTTGTTCGACCTGTGAACTCAAATTCGGCACGTTACGCTGCGGTGGCCAATCCGTAGCGCGTCGTTCTCAAAGCGGAGTATGAATAAAATCGTCTACTGGGGAGTACTCTACCGACGTAAGTGGATAGTTCGTTACGATAGGTGCCGGATATGCAACGTTAGGCACAGTTCTATCATCGAATATGCGTTTAGATTGTCTCTGCCGCCTTATCCGGTTTTCGGTGCCCTGACTTTAGTGGCAGGAATAAGTTTGCTCTTCACCGCGGCGATAAATTTTCATGTGTAGATCTTGTTCTGTGATCTAGTTCACAGTTTTGGTATGATTCAGCCCATACATTAATAACCGTGGAAGATACTAAGGTATTCCACGCACGTTTTGACATGGGCACACTTGGGTGAAAACTCAGGTTCGCAAAGTTACCGGTCTAAGGGGCAAAGGCCTTATGACGGCGGGACCGCCAAAACGAGTGGCTTTTTAACGTTGCCACCGAGAGCCATGCTTTCACCACAAGTGATGAAAGCCGCGCATGCAATATGATGCCGGTACTCTCTGCTGCCCGATATTTGTCGGACAGTTCGTTTAGTCCCCTCCCCCCCCCGGTTGACCTCAGGACTGGTCAGGCAGAATGTCTGTGCCGCTTACTGGTGACGTTGGATGGCGGTGTATCGTCCAAGGCCACAAGCGGTGCGTCCACAAAGCGTAATCTACATAATATGGTGGGGGTAACTATGAGTGCAGTGACGAGCTACGAGGCGGATGCCAGAACGGCAGGAGTCGAGTATTTTGATCCACAGGATTATCTGATCAACATCTTGCGACGGGCGACAGCCAACGAGCAAGACATGCTGATCGAACTCGATGGGATCGGCGAGGTGATCCTTCTCAGCAGTCGCGGTGAGTATTTTGGTTTCGCCACTGACATGGCGGCTTTTTGTACCGCGCCGACGGATAACTATACATTGACCATCCTCAAGCCAGGTCACTTGCGGTTACCATCACCGGAGGCGACCGGTCGCAATATTGATGAGTTAATGTGGCAGACCGCTTTCTACGCCTCCAACGGCCGACTGATGGAGGGATGCTTCCGTGACGATGTGGTTGAACTGACCTATTGGCCCAACCTGACGCGTGTGCCTCTGACTGAAAATACCCCCCGCATCGCGGCGCTGCTTAACCGTCACCCCACCTCGGTGACGTTTGCTGCACGCCTGCTTAAAGTGGAGATGGCGGAGCTGTATCAATTTTACAGCGCAGCCCGCTGTGCGGGACTGGCCCGTGCCCTCAACCGCAAGCCGGAAGAACCCAAACTTGAACCGCACCGCAACCAAACCCTGTTGTCAGCGTTGCTGACAAAAGTGGCAAGGCTGTAGGAGGAGCGTCATGGAACACAAGATTATCTTTACCGGTCCGGTCGGCGCCGGCAAAACCACAGCGATCAACAGCATCAGTGATATCGAGGTGGTGGCGACCGAGGCCAAGGCGAGTGACGATGTGGCGCTGCGCAAGGCCAACACTACCGTGGCAATGGACTACGGCATTCTAAACCTGGATGGCAATGCGAAAATCCACCTCTATGGCACCCCTGGCCAGGAGCGGTTCAGTTTCATGTGGGACATCCTGACTATCGGAGGTCTCGGCTTGGTGCTGCTCATCGACAACGCACGTGAAGATCCGCTGGCGGACCTGGAGTTCTATATCAAGTCCTTTCAGCGCTTCATTGATAAAAGTGCGCTGGTGATTGGTGTTACCCGCATGGATAGCAAGCCGCGTCCGGGGCTCTACTCCTTCCATACCAAGTTGCAGGAACTGGGTGTTAAGGCACCGGTATTCGAGGTCGATGCACGCGATCGTGAGGATGTGAAGACCATGATGATTGGCTTGCTGGCGATGCTCGATCCGGGGGCAAGGCGCTAAGCGCCGGAGTAACTATGGTGAATGATTCGGTGTTGTCACTGCAGGGGTTTGGTGTTGCCTTTGGTGAAAAGGTGGTGCTCTCGAGCGTCGATATGACGGTGGAAGAACGCGAGGCTACGGTCTTGCTGGGGCCGAGCGGTACCGGCAAATCGACCTTGCTACGCACCCTGGCCGGCTTTAACGATGCCAACCCCAATCTGCGTACCTGGGGGAAAGCGAACTATCTTGGGCAGCCGGTTACCGAGGGCGAACGCCCGGCGCTGGTATCCCAGAGCGCCCGGCTGATGATGGCCAGCGTTCTGGAGAATATCGTGCATGAGTTGCCTGAGCGGCGCAGTCTCACCCCGCTGCAACAGCGTGAGCTGGCCACCCGGCTGCTGCAGAGTGCTGGGCTGGATGAGTTGGTGGAGCGGTTGGATGATGAGGTGATTCACCTCACACTGGCCCAGCAGCGTCACCTGGCGATCATGCGCCTGGCCGCCACCAGTCCCCGCTTGCTCTGTATCGATGAGCCGACCGCCGGGTTGAGTGATGAGGAGGCGGAGCGTTTGCTCAAGTATATCGACGCCGAAAGTACCCGGTGCGCCGTACTGGTGGTGCTGCACAATCAGGCTCACGCCCGCTGCCTGCACGGTAACGTCGTATTGATGGCCGGTGGTGTCATACAGGCATCTGGAAACATCAAGACCTTCTTTGGCGAACCGGCCAACGAGGTGGCGAAAAGCTTTGTTCGGACCGGCTCCTGCAGTGTACCGGCGCCCGATGCGGATCCCGAGTCACTCGACCCACAAAGCCCACCGCCGCCGCCATTACCGGCGGCAGCGAAGGAGTTTGTCAGTGACAGCTTTGGCCCTCGCGGTTTTCTTTGGCTGAAGAAGGGAATGCTGGCCGGCACCCCGCGTGCGGGTGTGTTCCACGATATCCACTATGACCTCAAGGCGTTGCAGCGGGTCGGTGTGACCTGCCTGGTCAGCCTCACCGAGCGTGCGCCTGAGGTTGAAGAGATGCATGAGTACGGAATAGAGAATATCTGGTCGCCGATCCCCGATATGGCCGCCCCCTCACTGACCCAGGCACTCGATATCTGCAGAAAAATCGAGCAGGCAATGCAGGATGGAAAAGTGGTGGCGGTTCACTGTCGCGCCGGTCTGGGGCGAACGGGTACCCTCTTAGCCGCCTACCTCATCTGGGAAGGGCACGATGCCCTTGATGCACTCGAGACGGTACGGCGGGTGGAACCTCGCTGGGTCCAGTCCGAGGAGCAGGTGGCCTTCCTGAAACAATTTGCCACGGCAATGTCCGAGCTGGCCTCTTCCCCCAGAGCCCAACTCACCAACGCAATTTAATTTTTTTACCAACCCATCATAGAGACGAGAGGAATTACCATGTCTAGTTTAGATAATGCACTGCAACAGGCTATTACCAATATCCCCGAGTGTGTCGCCGGCGGTTATGTCGACCTCAACAGCGGTATGCTGCTGGGTATCAAGACCGTAGACTCCCACCCCCAGGAAGTACTTGAGCTGTTGGCCGCTGCCACCGCCGATCTGTTTCAGGGTTCCAATGTGGTGACCATTGAGAATATGTTCAAAAAGGCGCGCGGCGTACCGATGGACAACTACCACTACTTCCAGGAGATGATTGTCAACAGTGACAACCTGATCCACATCTTCATGCGCGGCAAGTCCAACCAGGACCACGTGGCGACTTTTGTTTGCCGCAAATCGGCAAACCTTGGTATGGTGTTGACCAAGGCACGCTCAGCGATGCCTCAGGTTGAAGCTGCACTGTAAAACGACTGGCCATCGAACCGGATGTCGATGGCCACTTTTTTCTCAAGGAGAAAGAATAAACATGGTTCAGATCGATAGCAGTCAGTCACATCCACGCAGCAGTGCCGTACGCTCGGTGTTGCGAGAGCTCAATGCATCATCTAGCGATATTGAGGCATCGGCAGCGATCACTACGGATGGCTTTATTATCGGTTCGGTCCTCGACAAAGGTGTCGATGAAGACCGTTTTGCAGCCATGTGTGCGTCTTTACTGGCGCTGGCAGAACGGGCCGCGGAGGAAATCTCACGTGGCGAAATGAAGCAGGTGATGATCGAAGGCTCATTGGGGCTGATGTTACTGGTTCATGCCGGGGCTGATGCGGTGCTGGCCGTAGCCTCTAAACCGACGGTCAATCTAGGCATGGTCTTTATTGAGGCGCGCAAGGCGGCCGCCAATATCAGAACAACACTGACCACCTGAGTGACATAAGGAGTCATTAGACATAATGGCGATCATTTATTATCAGGGAAGGGAGTATCACAGCAAGGAGGGCGAAACCATACTCGATGCGATGTTACGGCAAGGCGTCGATTTTCCCTTTTCTTGCCGCAACGGCATCTGTCATGCCTGTATGCACCGGGCTGAGAGTGGTCCTATTCCTGAAGAGGCACAAAAGGGTCTTTCACCCGAGCAGCGGGAAGACAAGCGCTTTCTGCCCTGTAAATGTAAACCCCAGGCAGATATGCACATCACTCCGGCAACCGACCCGGTAGCAGCGGTGAGCAAAAGCCAGGAGTCTCCCGCCCGCTTACCCGATCCTGAGATGTGGGCAGCGCTCGACGAAGGTCGGTTGCTGAATCCCATTTTCGAGGATTTTTACAGCCTGGTATTCGATGATGAGCGACTGGCGCCGTTCTTTCATGGCGTGACTCAGCGGCGCGCGATGGAAAAGCAGGTGTCGTTTATGCGTCAACTCTTCACTGGCGAGAAGGTCTACTTCGGCGATCGACCACGCAACGCTCATCACTGGATGGTGATTTCCGATGAGTTGTTTGATTATCGGGAAGAACTGATGGTTGAATGCCTTCGCCGTCACAGCCTGCCAGAGCACCTGGTTCAGCGCTGGCGAGAGGTCGAGAACAGCTTTCGTGGGGATATTGTTAAGGACAAGGCGTGGAACCGGAAGATGGGAGACGTCGAGCTACCCGTTGAGGGTTACGCTGAAACGGTACTGGAGATTGGTTCGCTCTGCGACGGTTGTGGCGAAGAGGTGGACGCCGGTGTGAACGTGCGTTATCACTTGCGCCTCGGTTCAATTTACTGCCCCTCCTGCATGGACTCCCAGGCCTGAATCGAAGGCGGTTTGCGGGCGGGCTATGGCAAGCGTTTTCACTCGCCCACCCTGTGTCTCACACTTATCGCGGCCGGGACGTGCGCTCCCACAACACACTGCCCCGCATGACTGCGGGTAGTCCGGATAAGCGATAGCGCATCCGGCGCTTTGCGCGGGATTTGTTAGATGCCCCTGCGCTTATCCGGCCCAGGACCGACGGCTTTAGGCCGACGCATAACAGCCTGTCGAAGGATCCCTTCTCCCTCTGGGAGAGGTGCAGGGTGAGGGGCCAATATTCATTTTAACTTTCCTCGACACAGCTTGTCGCTCCAGGAAGTCTGTTTATCCTTGCCGCCCCTGCTCCAATTCGACAATCTTTTTTTCCAACTCCTCCAGTTTGGCGCGGGTGCGCGCCAGCACCTGAGTCTGCACCTCGAATTCCTCGCGCGTTACCAAATCCATTTTGCTGAAGGCGGAGTGCAACACACTGCGCATGTTGTTCTGCACATCTTCCTTGAGCACGTTAGCTCCAGGTGGCAGGGCGGCGCCAAGGCGTTTGGCCAGCTCATCAAGAAAAGTCGTGTTCATTTTATATTCCAGGGTTGTGGTCGCTCTGGTTTGAAGTTTACGGCATTTTTCCTTGCGCTGCCGCCTTGATATGCACCATTTTGGTGCCACACTGCCGGTGACTAGCTAAATTGGTGCGGCACTGATTATGGGTGTGTGATCATGATGTTGATAACTTCTTGTTATTTCGAATATTTTCTTTGTTGGCACGAGTGATGCAAATAAGTTCACGAGGGCAAAAAAGCTGGCAACAACGCTTAACAACACAACACAACACAACACTAGGAGTTTCGACGATGAGCAAGATGAGTAAATCTCTGGTAGTAGTTTCCGTCCTGGCTGCAACTACCCTGGTTAGCGGTACCGCCATGGCTGAGCTGAGCGGTAACGTTGGCGTTACCTCCAACTACATGTGGCGTGGTGAGACCCAGGCTGCCGACCTTTCTGCAGTTTCCGGTGGTATCGATTACGCCCACGACTCCGGTTTCTACCTTGGTACCTGGACCTCCAGCCTTGATAGCAACGCCGGCCTTGGTTATGAGCTGGACCTCTATGCCGGTTTCAGTTTCGATGCAGGCCCTGTCGGTTTGGATATCGGCGCGATCACCTACCAGTATCCGCAAGATTTGAACGAGGGCGATTTCTCTGAAGTCTATGTTGGTGCCAGCTACAGCATGTTTAGTGCCATGGTCTCTGTGTCTAATGACTACTTCGGTAGTACCGACAGCGCCGCTTACATCGAAGTCGGGGCGGATATTCCGGTTAAAGACGATCTTACTCTGGGGCTGCACTATGGCATGAAGTCCGGTGACTACTTTGATAACAAGCCGGCGGGAACCGATGGCAGCTACGGTGACTACAGCGTCAGCCTGACCAAGGGTGACTTCAGTTTCGCTTTAAGCAATACCGATAACGACAAGGTTGGCCAGACCGACAACGCTCGTGTCGCTGTCAGCTGGTCTCACGCTGTCGATTTCTAAGAAATTTCGGCAATTTTTGGTCCGCCACATGGATGGCGGACCAAACCAAATGGAGGACAGACAATGAAAATGGTAACGGCAATCATCAAGCCCTTTAAGCTCGATGACGTGCGTGAGGCCCTTTCCGATATCGGCGTGCAGGGCATTACCGTCACGGAAGTTAAGGGTTTCGGCAGGCAGAAGGGCCATACCGAGTTGTATCGCGGTGCGGAATACGTGGTCGATTTTCTGCCTAAGGTAAAGGTTGAGGCGGCCGTCGGCGCCGATCTGGTGGATCAGGTTATCGAGGCGGTTTCCAAAGCCGCCAATACCGGCAAGATCGGGGACGGCAAGATCTTCGTCTCCAACCTCGAACAGGTAGTGCGCATCCGAACCGGTGAGACCGGTCCGGACGCACTCTAACACCCTAGTGGGAGGGTATGCGAGATGGAAGCAATAACAGAAGTTAAATACGCATTGGATACCTTTTATTTCCTGGTATCCGGTGCGTTGGTAATGTGGATGGCCGCGGGCTTCTCGATGCTTGAGGCCGGTCTGGTACGTGCGAAAAATACTGCCGAAATTCTCACCAAGAACATCGCCCTGTATGCGGTCGCCTCTGTGATGTACATGCTGGTGGGTTACAACATCATGTACGGTGATGGGGTCAGCTCCGTGATCCCGAGCCTCAGCTTCCTGCTGGGTGCGGAAAATACCGTTGAAGAAGTGCTTGCCAGCAACGGTGAGATCTACTACTCCAACATGTCCGATTTCTTCTTCCAGGTGGTATTTGTCGCCACCGCCATGTCCATCGTCTCCGGTGCCGTGGCTGAGCGGATGAAACTGTGGGCATTCCTCGCCTTTGCCGTGGTGATGACCGGTTTCATTTACCCGGTACAGGGCTTCTGGAAGTGGGGCGGCGGTTTCCTAGACGGCCTCGGTTTCCTCGACTTCGCAGGTTCCGGCGTGGTGCACATGACCGGTGCAGTGGCTGCCCTGGCTGGTGTAATGCTGCTCGGCGCGCGCAAGGGCAAGTACGGTAAAGACGGCGAGATCAATGCCATCCCCGGTGCCAACCTGCCGCTGGCCACCCTGGGTACCTTTATCCTGTGGCTCGGCTGGTTCGGCTTCAACGGTGGCTCCGAACTGGTGCTCTCCAATGTCGAGGAGGCCAACGCAGTCGCTATGGTCTTCGTCAATACCAACATGGCCGCCGCCGGTGGCGTGGTCGCCGCGCTGATCACCGCTCGCCTGCTGTTCGGCAAGGCGGATCTGACCATGGCCCTTAACGGTGCCCTGGCAGGACTGGTGGCTATTACAGCCGAGCCGCTCACCCCGAGCGCACTGTCAGCTACCATGATCGGTGGCGTCGGCGGCATTCTGGTGGTCTTCTCCATCGTCACTCTCGATAAGATGAAGATCGATGACCCTGTGGGTGCCATCTCCGTGCACGGTGTGGTCGGTATCTGGGGTCTTCTGGCCGTTGTATTCACAAATAGTGATGCCAGTCTTAGCTCCCAGCTGATCGGGATTGTTACCATCTTCGCCTGGGTGTTTGCCGCCAGCTTCATTACCTGGATGGTGATCAAGGCTGTGATGGGTCTGCGCGTTAGTGAAGAAGAAGAGTACGAAGGGGTGGACCTGGCCGAATGTGGCCTGGAAGCGTACCCGGAGTTCACCGGATCCAAAGGTTCCGGTATTTGATTTAGCGCAACCCCCTTTAGCGCTGGTTGTAAGGCACCCTTCGGGGTGCCTTTTTTAGTTTGGGATTTGTTGTACGAGCCCAGTCCTCTGGGCGAAGATTCGCCGAGGGGACTCGGCCCCTACAGTTCTTTATGACTTCCATCGCAAAATGGGGAATTCTTGCTGTGCTTGCAGCCGCAAAGTCCCGCCTTGCGATTCTCCTCGATAGTAAATTTCTGCGGTGCAAATCCGGTACCCTTGTGGCTACCGTCGCATAGCGGTTGGCTGGCACTTTTCCCACAGGTGCAAAACCAGTAGTCGCCGGCCTCCAGTTCGACGATATAGGGTTTCTTTTGCGCAATGGTTGGTTCTGACATGATATAAGCTACCCGTGTAATGTTGGTGATAAACCGCGTGAATGCAAAGGAAATTCTGCGGATGATGACAGGAGTGATTTGGTGGCAGCAGGGCTGACAATCAAGCATTTGAGGACACTTCATGTGGGCCCCGTCGATCTGGCAATTTCCCCGGGGGAGTGCGTGGTCCTCACCGGCGCCAGTGGTTCGGGCAAGACACTGTTGCTCAGGGCGATTGCCGATCTCGATTGTCACGAGGGTGAGGTGCTGCTCGATGGGGTCGCCTGCCACACCATGCATGCCCACGATTGGCGTTCAGGTGTCGGCCTATTGCCTGCGGAGAGTCAGTGGTGGGGTGAGTCTATCGGCGCTCATTTTCAGCAACCCGATGAGGCGTTGCTCAAGCAGCTGGGTTTTGGCTGTGAGGTAATGGACTGGGAGGTGGCGCGATGCTCTACCGGAGAGCGACAGCGCCTGGCGCTGGCGCGCTTGTTGCAGAACCGGATCAAGGTACTGTTACTGGATGAGCCGACCGCCAGTCTGGATGCGGAGAACGTGTCACGTGTCGAGGCGGTGGTGAAACAACTGCGACAGGAACGGGCCATAGCGGTGTTGTGGGTCAGCCACGACCCGGCCCAGGCAGAGCGCGTGGCGACACGGCGCATGCGCATCGAAAGCGGACGCTTGCAGGAGGTGGTGTAGTGGGGGTGATTGCTCTTTCGCCGCTGGATCTCGCTCTGGCCTCAACTATGGTGCTTCTGCTGGCCTGGATTAGCCGACGCATGCAGTTCGGGATCGAGCGGCCGCTGCTGATCTCGGCGCTACGAACCACGGTACAACTGACGCTGATTGGTTTCGTGCTTAAGGTGCTTTTCGACAATGCCACCCTGATCTGGGTAGCAATGCTTGCCATGTTGATGCTGCTCATTGCCGGGCGTGAAGTGATGGCACGCCAGGATCGGCGCTTTGCCGGCTGGTGGGGTTACGGTGTCGGTACGCTTTCCATGTTCATCTCCTCCGTTGCCGTAACCGTGCTCGCCCTGAATATGCTCATCCAGCCGCAGCCCTGGTATTTGCCCCAGTATGCAATACCGCTGCTCGGTATGTTGCTGGGCAACACCATGAATGGCATTGCTCTGGGACTGGATCGCTTGACGACATCGGCCTGGCAGCAGCGCCAGCAAATCGAGGCACGCCTGATGCTCGGCCACAGCGCATCCAGGGCCATTGAGGATATTCGCCGTGATAGCATGCGCGTGGGGCTGGTACCCATTGTCAACGCTATGGCCGCCGCGGGGGTGATCAGTCTGCCCGGAATGATGACCGGGCAAATTCTCGCTGGTGCACCACCCATGGAGGCGGTGAAATATCAAATCCTGATTATGTTCCTTATCGCCAGCGGTACCGGCTTCGGTACACTGGGGGCCGTCTGGCTGGGTTCACGTCGGCTGTTTGATGAGCGTGAGCGTTTGCGTTTGGATCGGCTGAGTCGGCAAAATACAAAAAAATAATAACCTTACTAACGAAGCGGTAATAATGGCCGAATTGGATAAATGGTCCCGGATAGGGGCTGGATGGCGTGGGACAACTATCGTTGCGATGGCGGGGCTGTTGCTCTTAGGCCTGTACATAAAGTTCGAGCAGCGCAACCTGAAACTTCACTATTATGACCAACGAGAAAGGGTGACCGGCTCACTGCTGGGTATTGCCCAGCGGCTGGAGGCGACTCTCAATAATCGATTGTTTCTCACCCACAGCATTGAAAGCTATGTCCATGCCAGAGAGAGCGTCACGGCCGACGAGTTCCTTCATCTTGCCGAGAGCCTCGTACATAGTCTCAGCAAGGAGGATCTGCGTAGTCTGCAAATAGTACGTGGAACCACCATTGAGCACGTCTATCCGTTGGAGGGTAACGAGGGAGTGCTGGGCCAGGATCTGCTGAGTTTTAGGGGGCAGGCAGAGGCAGTGCGCCGCACCATTGATGGGAAAGAGATGGTGTTGGCTGGCCCGATGGAGCTGGTGCAAGGCGGCAAGGCCGTGGTGGCGCGCAAGCCGATCTTCATCGGTGACGGTGGTGAGCAGAGATATTGGGGATTGGCGACCGTTATTATTGATTGGGAGACCCTGCGACGTGAAGCTGGCATTACCAAGAGTGCGGATATCCGGATTGCCATAAGAGGCAGCGATGCGCGTGGTCGGAGCGGTCCGGTCTTTTTTGGTAGCAATCAGGTTTTCGATTCCATGCCAGTGATGGTGCCGGTGACCATACCCGGTGGCGACTGGATCCTGGGTGCAATCCCGCGGGAGGGCTGGCCTGAGAGAGTTCCCGATCAGGGATTACTGCGCACAATTGCAGCACTGGTCGTCATGGTGGTGCTGCTGACTACCTGGATGCTGCTCCGCTACCCCTTGATATTGCGTGCGAAGGTCCAGCGTGCAACGCGAGAACTGGAGCAAGGCAAGACAATGCTCGAGCGCCGCGTCGGGGAGCGCACGGCAGAGCTGCGAGAGAGCGAGCAACGGATGCGTAATCTCATGGATGCGGTGCCATTTCCTGTGGTGGTTACGGAGATACGGGAGGACAAATGTTTTTACGCCAATCAGCCGGCGCTGGCGCTTTTTGAAGAGACCTCGGCCGAGCAGGTAGAGATCTCAAGGAAGTATTACGTCCTCCCGGAACAGCGACAGGAGTTACTGGGGGTGTTGCAGCGCGATGGTCGGGTGACGGGCTTCGAGGTCGCGCTAAAAAGCAGCAAGGACAAGCGTTTCTGGGCGCTGATCTCCGCCGTGCCCCTTGTCCTTGAGGGCAAGGAGGCGATGCTGGTGGCCGTTGCCGATATCAGTGAACGCAAGACGATGGAGGTGGCGCTGGCAGATAGTGAGTATAAATTACGGACTATCTTTAACTCGGTGCAGACGTCAATGGCAATTGTCCGATGGAGCGACGGAGTGGTGTTACGGGTCAATGAAGCCACTAAAGAGCGCGCCGGCATTACCGATGCGCATCTGGGGCAACTGAAGGCGTCGGACATTTACTGCCGGACAAGTGATCGGGAGAAGATGCTACAGCAACTGGAGCTCCATGGTAGCGTGCATGATATGGAGGTCTGTATGCGCAGTGTCAGTGGTGAAGAGGCCACCATGCTGCTTTCAGCCACCTTTATCGAGTATGAAGGTGAGCCGTGCATCTTATCGAGTTATACCGAGATCACCGAGCGCAAGCGAGTCGAGGAGGCGTTGCAGCGGGCAAATCAGGAGGCGGAGCTGGCGATACGGAGCAAGAACGAATTTCTGGCCACCATGAGCCATGAGATCCGCACCCCGCTTAACGGCATGCTGACCATGCTGCAGCTTCTCTCTCGTACCGAGCTGACACTGGAACAGCAGGAGTTTGTCTCCGCCATTGACTATTCGGGGGAAGCCCTCCTGACGATTCTCAACGATGTGCTGGACCTCTCCAAACTCGAGGCCGGCAGAATCGAGCTGGAAGAAACCGATTTCGATGTGCATCGCCTGCTCGATGATATGGTGCGGTTGATGAAGCATCGCACGGAGAAGAGCCGGCTGCATCTCTACCTCAGTTTCGATCAGCGTATTCCCCGGTTGTTGCGGGGAGACCAGACGCGCATTCGACAGGTATTGCTCAATCTGCTGGGCAATGCCATCAAGTTTACCGAGGTGGGTGTGGTGGAACTGAAGGCGGCCTGTCTCCAGGAAGTTGACGGGCGTGTCCGTGTGGAGTTTAGCGTTCGCGATACCGGTATCGGTATTACGAAGCGGGCACAGGAGCACCTGTTCGACAGTTTCACCCAGGCCGACTCGTCGGTGGCACGGCGTTACGGTGGAACCGGCCTTGGGTTGGCTATTTGCCGCCGCATGGTGGAGCTCATGGGGGGGGAGATCGGGGTGATTAGCGAAGAGGGCAAGGGAAGCAACTTCTGGTTCCGGCTGGAGCTGGTCCGAGCCGTGGAGACGGGAACAGAACCACTGTCCTCTGCTAATCTTCGAGCGACAGGCCTGGGGCGTTTAAAGGTGCTGCTGGTAGAGGATGAGATGATCAATCGCCGCGCTGGCGCCTTGCTGTTGCGCAAGGAGGGGGCGGAGGTGGTGACTGCCGCCGACGGTTATGAAGCGCTGGAGCGTTTCCGGGATGGCCCTTTCGATGTGGTCCTGATGGATGTGCGTATGCCGGGAATGGACGGCCTTGAAACCACCCTGCGGCTGCGTGACCTCGAAGGGGGGAGCGAGGTGCCGGTATTCGCCCTGACCGCCGACGTGACCAGGGAGACGGTGGAGCGTTGCCTGGTGATTGGGATGCGAGGTGTGATCGCCAAGCCGCTTCGCCTGGAGCGCCTGACCGAGGCGTTGGCCTCGCTGATGAAAGTTTAAGATTCAAGGTTCAAGGCTGAAAGTTCAAAGTGTAGGAGCGGCACCTTGCCGCGACTGTCTGATACGCCTCCGTTCGGTCACGGCTGGAAGCCGCTCCTACATAACACAAACCCCTCATGCTGTGGGAGCGACCGTCCCGGTCACGATTCTTTGCGGTAAGTAAACCTTGTTGGAACGGGGCGAGTAGTTACCCTTGAACTTTCAGAGATCGGCAAACGCCTCCAGCATGAATGGTGGCAAAGCCAGCGCTCCCTTGTGCACCTCTGGTGAGTAGTAACGGGTCTTGAACGGGCGGTTGGTGCTGTCGGCTTCGCGAAGACCGTTGAAGGCGCTTTTCGTTGCCATGGTGCAGCTCCACCAGCCGGATGGGTAGACCGGCTGCGGAAAATGCAGGGTCTGGGTGGCACCGAAGCCGGCGCGGCGCATGTAACGGTGGATGTCCTTCAAAAGCTCCATGTGCAGCAGGGGGGATTCGCTCTGCTGCACCAGGATGCCGTTTTCGCCGAGGGCCTGGACGCAGTCGCGGAAGAAGGCCTCGCCGAACAGCCCTTCGGCCGGGCCGATGGGGTCGGTGGAGTCAACGATGATGATGTCGTAACTGCCGGGAGCGGCCTCCTTGATCCATTTCAGGCCGTCATCAAAATGCAGCTCGGCGCGCTGATCGTCGTTGGATTCGCACAGCTCGGGAAAGTATTTCAGTGCGGCGCGGGTGACCCCCTCGTCGATATCCACCTGTTGCGCCTTTTCCACCCCGGGGTGGCGCAGTACCTCTCGCAGGGTTCCGCAGTCGCCACCACCGATGATCAGCACGCGCTTTGGGTTGGGGTGGGTGAACAGGACCGGGTGCGACATCATCTCGTGATAGAGGTAGTTGTCGCGGGTGGTGAGCATAACCAGCCCGTCAATGGTCATCAGGTTGCCGAAGGTTTCGGTCTCGAACACCTCGATCTTCTGGAACGGGGTCTGCTCTTCATGCAGCTTGCCCCGGGCGGTGAGGGTCAGAGAGAAGGCGGAGCCGGTCTCGGTTGAGGCTTCGCTATACCAGTTCTTGTCCGTCGGCAGCATGGAGGTTCTCCGTCAGCGCTGAAAAACCGGAAAGATACTCCGCGTAACCGGGGGCTGCAACTGGACATTCCAATGCATCGGCTAATGCCGGATAATTCAATCAAACTTACAGGTCCGTTCATAAGCATTGCCGGGGAAGATCTTAGCGAAGGCCGCGGGAGCTTGTTGCATGGCACCGGCCTTATGTTTAAGAACACACCTATGATTGAAGTTTAATTGTACAGGCAGGATTATGAGCGACTGGAGTATCGAGCAGGCCCGAGCCAGCTACAACATCCCTTACTGGGGTAGTGGCTACTACGACATCAATGCTGATGGGCGGCTCTGCGCCTATCCGGAGCGGGATCCCGCTCGCGGTATCGATCTGCTGGAGCTGGTAGAGCGGGTCCACGCCGAGGGACTGACGCTGCCCATCCTGCTGCGTTTTAATGGCATCCTGCATGACCGGGTCAATACGCTGGTCGGTGCCTTTACCTCCGAGATGGAGAAGGACGGCTATCAGGGACGCTACACCGCCGTCTATCCGATTAAGGTTAATCAGCAACATAATGTGGTCGAACAGATCCTGCACCGTGGTGATGAAAGCGTGGGCCTTGAGGCGGGGAGCAAGCCGGAGCTGATGGCAGTGCTGGGAATGGTACCGACCGGTGGCATGGTGGTGTGCAACGGTTACAAGGACCGCGAGTACATCCGCCTGGCACTGATCGGTAAGGCCATCGGCCACCGTGTCTGTATTGTGGTGGAGAAGCTCTCCGAACTGCAGCTGGTGCTGGAGGAGTCGCGCGAGCTTGGCGTCGAACCGCTGCTCGGCCTGCGGGTGCGCCTCTCCTCGCTGGGTAGCGGCAAATGGCAGAACAGCGGAGGCGAGAAATCCAAATTCGGCCTCTCGGCAGCGCAGGTGCTTTATGCAGTAGGGTGGCTGCGAGAGCACGGTCTGGTGGAGAATCTCAACCTGCTCCATTTCCATCTTGGCTCGCAGGTGGCCAACATCCGCGATATCCAGCGCGGCGCGCGCGAGGTGGCGCGCTTCTATGCCGAACTCTATCGGCTGGGGGTGCCGCTCACCATTATCGATGTCGGCGGTGGTCTGGCCATCGATTATGAGGGGACTCGCTCGCGCAGTGAATGCTCAATGAATTACAGCGTGCACGAGTATGCCCACAACATTGTGCATACTTTGTGGGAGGTGTGCAGCGAATATGAGCTGCCGCACCCGGATATCATCTCCGAGTCGGGCCGTGCCATGACCGCCCATCATGCGGTGCTGATCACCAATGTGATGGAGGTCGACCGCGCCCCTGAAGGAGAGGCTGGCACGCCGCCCGTTGAGGACGATCCACTTATCCTGCATGACCTGTGGCAGGGCCTGGAGCACGTCTCACAGCGCTCGGCGCTGGAGGTTTACCACGATGCGGTGCATTGGCTGGCCGAAGCGCAGGCGATGTACATTCACGGGGTGCTCACCCTGGCACAGCGTGCCCGTGCCGAAGAACTATACTACGCCATCTGCCGACGGGTCGTCCGGCACCTGCAACCGGAGCGCCGCGCCCATCGCGAGGCGATCGACGAACTGCACGAAAAGCTGGCGGATAAATACTTCTGCAACTTCTCCATGTTCCAGTCGATGCCCGATGTGTGGGGTATCGATCAGATCTTCCCCATCGTGCCGCTGCAGCGCCTGGACGAACCGCCGATCCGCCGCGCCCTGATCCAGGATCTGACCTGCGACTCGGACGGCTGCATCGAGCATTACGTGGATTTCGAAGGAGTGGAAGCCAGCCTGCGTGTGCACGATTTACGCGAGGATGAGGAATACCTGCTCGGATTTTTTCTCGTCGGTGCCTACCAGGAGATCCTCGGTGATATGCATAACCTGTTCGGCGATACGGACTCGGTCAACGTGGTGCAGGATGAAAACGGCGACTACCACCTTGATGGACCTGAACGCGGCGATACCGTCGGTGATTTGCTACGTTATGTCCACTACGAACCGGCTGAGCTGATGCAGGTGTACCGGGAGAAGGTCAGCAGTAGTAACCTTGACGAAACGCAGCGGGAGCTTTATCTGGAGACCCTGGCCAACGGCCTGGAGGGGTATACCTATTTCGAGCAATAATCCCGCTGGAAAAACAACGGTTGTTGGTTTCTTTAAGCTGCGTGGACGATATGGCGATGGCATCAGGCTTAGTTGGCCACCTCATCAACGACTCGTACCCTTTTTGCCGAGCGTTTGAAGAACCAGGCGAAGTTGACGCCTCCCATCATTGAGCTTTCCCTCGTGACCAGCGGGCTGTCGCGAAAAACCGCATCACTCAGATCATCATAGCGAATGAAGGCGCCAAGCCAAAAACCGTTGTAACGCCGGCTTAGTCCGAAGGAATAGCGCATCCCGCTATAGCCGCCATCAGGGCAATAGGCCGGCCGTGTGGCGGTGACGTAGTCGGCGGGTACGCTGTAGTAGTAATCGTGATATTCCTGGGAGGCATAGATAGGGCCGAGGGTCATACCGAGGCTCCAGTCACGACGGTAACTGATTGAGATATTGGGATGGAACAGGGTGCCGCGGCTGTCCAGGCGAGTAAAGTCAGATGAGTAGGTGTAGCGGTAAGGTAGATTAAAACGCAGCTCTACAGAATCGCTATCAAGCAAAATGAATTTCAGTGACGGGCCTATTTCGAACACGGCGTCCAGATCCGGCATTCCTTTCCGGGCGCCGTTCTGGTCGCTGTCGACCGGTACTGCACCATCAAGGCTCACGTCGATTACAACCCGGTCGCTATCGAACAGCAAGCCCCGCATCCCTTTGCGGTCGACCTTGACCTTGTTGCCGCGATAGATCAAGGCGGGAAAGGGTAGCAGGTATTGGCTAGACTCGTCCGAGCCGCGGTAATCAGGAAAGCGCATGGCTGCAGCACCTACTCCAAATTCCCACAGTGGCAGGGTCTTTTCGGTGGCGAAGGCCAGTGGTGTAAACAGCAACAGGGACAGTAGGCGAAAAGTCATCGTGACATCTCAATGGTGTGACGCCATTATACCCAAGGATTGCAGGCCAATAAACGGAACAGCCGAACTATGCGCAACCCTCTGATCCGCCTCTCCAGCGTTGGCGGCAACGGTTTCAAGATGTTGCTCATCTCCAATGCGTTACTGCTAATCACCCTTGGTGCAACGCTGCTGCCAGCGTTGATGCGGGTAGTGTGGGTCGCATTGAAGACACCGGTCGCGACCGATAGGCGTGAGCAGATCCTGGTGCTGGGTGTGGAACTCAAGGCGTGCCGAGTGCGCAGGGACTATCGACAGCGACTCGAGCGGGCGCAGGCCTTGCTGCAGGCCGGGTGTAGTGGCCAGGTTGTGCTGCTTGGGGGGCGTACATCGCGCCATTGCAGCAGCGAGGCGGAGGCGGGGCGTGAATTTCTGCTGCACCACGGGGTTGCCGAGCAGGCAATCCAGCTGGAAGAGCGCTCGCGCCATACCCTGGAGAACCTGCGCTGTGTTCGTGAACAACTGGGCGATGAGATGGACTGTATTCTCGTCACTAACCGCTACCACCTGGCCCGCACCGCGGCCCTGGCTGATGGCCTGTCGCTGAAGTTTGTCCTTTGCGCGGCAGAAGATCAGTTGTCTGTGCACCCCCGGACCTTACTCAAATTGTTGCTGGAGGCTTGGTATCTGCATTGGTATTACTGTGGTGCCCTGTGGGCGCGACTGGTGCAGGACCATGCCAGTCTTGCCCGGATTCGCTGACCGGATATTGGACAAGTTGTGAAACAACACGCGGAGATAAGTTAATTTTTTTCCGGTAAAGGCGTATAATGAGGCCCGCTTTTGAATTAATTTAGCAATAAAATCAATTATTTTTTATTATGAGGTTGGGATAACGGAATGGCTGAGCTTTCACCCCGTGAGCATGAGCTTGCGCAACTTATCATTGATACGCTGAATCTCGAGGATATCACGGTTGATGAGATTGACCCTGAAGCGGCGTTGTTCAGGGAAGGCTTGGGGCTGGACTCTATTGACGCGCTGGAACTGGCGCTGGCCATCTCCAGGACATATGGTTTCCAGCTGCGTTCCGACGATGAGGACAACTCCCGCATTTTCTCTTCTTTGCGTGCCCTCGCCAGTCACGTCGAACAGAATCGTGTGCAATGAACCGCGCACTACTTACAGGGTGCTCACTCTCCTTCTGGTATTAAGTTACCCCTTCGCTGTTCACCTCGGGGTGCTTTTCGGGCAACTGCTGCCCGCGCTGTTTATTCTGCTGTTGCTGCTACTGTTACCGGCCCCCACGGTTGGTCGAGTGGTATTGGCACTGGGGATGGCCGTTGCGGTGGCGGTGGCACTGGCGGCAACACCGTTGACCGCCGCCCAGCTGCTCTATGTGCCGCCGCCGGCGATCATCCTTGTCTTTTGGGTGATGTTTGCCCGCACCCTGCTGCCGGGGCAGACACCGCTGATCAGCCGTATTGCTGCATTGATGCATGGGCCACTGACGCCGCGCTTGCAGCGTTACACCCGCCGCACCACCTGGGCCTGGGTCGTCTTTTTCAGCGCCCTGTTGCTGGAGATTGTGCTGTTGAGCCTGTATGCCAGTGCAGAACAGTGGTCACTCTTCACCAACTTTATCAACTACCTGTTGCTCGGGGCTTTTTTTCTGGTGGAGTTTGCCCTGCGCAGTGTCTTTCTTCGTCCGGATGAGCGTATGGGCTTTTCTGATTTCTTCCGCTCGTTGTCGCGCATCGATTTGCGTACCCTGCTGAGGTGATGGGATGACAACAACGGTCTATCCGATGCTGGAGCACCATGCGCCGGAGGCGGAATTTGCCATCTGGCGAGGGAAGCCGATCACAACCCGGCAGTTTGTAGAGCATGTACAGCAGGTGGCTGCCGGGCTTCCCGAGGCACGCCATGGGATCAATCTATGTGAGGATCGCTACCTCTTTCTGGTCAGTTTCGTCGCCTTGGTGCTTCGCCAGCAGGTCAATCTGCTGCCGCCAAACCGTGCGCCGAAAGTGGTTGAGGCGGTGGCAGCGGATTATCCCGGCAGCTACTGCCTGGTCGACGCCGCCCTGCCTGAACTGAGGTTGTCCCAGCATACGGTTATGCTCGATGGGTGTGATGGCACCGGGTTTTCCGCGCCAAGTCTGCCGATACAACTGCCGGCAGAGCAGGTGGTGGCCACAGTCTTTACCTCCGGCAGTACGGGTCAGGCGAGGGCCAATGCTAAGCGCTGGGGTGAGCTCTACCTGGGGGCGAAGCTCACCGAAGCGGCCTTTGCACTGCAGGAGAAGGAGACGCTCACCATTGTGGCGACAGTACCGCCGCAGCACATGTTTGGCCTGGAAACCTCGATTGTCCTGCCGCTGGCCACCGCTTTGGCGGTACACGGCGGAAGGCCCTTCTTTCCCGATGACCTGCGTCGGGTAGTGGCGTCGCTGGATAGCTCGACTCAGCTGATTACGACTCCTGTTCACTTGCGTACCTGTGTTGACGCAGGACTCACTTGGCCTGCACTGGGCGGTATCATCTCGGCGACCGCGCCACTTGCCGCCGAGACAGCGCAACGGGCCGAATCCCTGTTTTCCTGTGATGTGAGTGAGATCTACGGCAGTACCGAAACCGGAGCGATCGCCACACGACGCACTGCTCATGACACGCAGTGGTCCTTGCATGGTGGTTTATCCCTGGTGGTGCAAGACGGTGTGGTGCAGGTCAACGGTGGACATCTGCCTCAGCCGGTGGTGCTGAGTGACAGACTCTGTTTGGCCGCGGACGGGCGCTTTACCCTCGAGGGGCGCGATAGCGATATGATCAAGATCGCCGGAAAACGTGCTTCGCTGGGCGACCTGAACCACAAGTTGCAGTCGATCCCCGGGGTTGAGGACGGGGTCTTTTTCGTCCCTGATGTCGAGCCTGAAGAGACTATTCGATTGATGGCGCTGGTGGTGGCGCCGCAGCTTGACAACAAGACGATTCTGGCGGCATTGCAGGAACTTATTGATCCGATTTATCTGCCTCGCCCTCTCTACCGGGTGGAGCGCTTGCCCCGCAACGAGATGGGTAAATTGCCGCGCGATGCCGTGTTGGCCTTGCTGGCAAACCTGAGGAATCATTGAATGCAGTATCACGCTGAACAGGTGATCGCCGCCAGCCACCCCAGTCTGCCCGGTCACTTTCCCGGGCATCCGATTGTCCCTGGGGTCGTGATCCTGGACGCGGTATTACTGGCGCTGCGTGATTGGCGTCCAGGGAGCCGGGTGGCCAAGCTGAGTAACGTAAAGTTTGTCTCGCCGTTGTTGCCTGGGGAGGCGTTTGCCGTTGAGCTCGAGCAGCAGGATGCTGCGCGCCCGTTGCGCTTTACCTGCCGCGTTGGGGAGCGGCGTCTGGCGCAGGGGCAGATCATGCTGCAGGCAACGGGTGGCGTGAAGTGAGCAAGACATGGTTTCAGCAAAAGGAGCGCGGCTCACCCTTTGCCATTCGGGTTATTTTGTGGGTGGCACAGCGTATTGGCCGTGGTGTGGCGCGCCTGCTGCTCTATCCCATTACCGCCTATTTCCTGCTGACGGCGACGGCCTCACGGCGTGCTTCACGTGATTACCTCAGCCGTGTTTTTGGCCGTCCCGCCACATTGTGGGAAGTGGCGCGTCACATTCACTGCTTTTCCTCAACCATCCTCGATCGGGTCTTTTTTCTCACCGGTCAGTTCGACCAGTTCGATTTTCGTTTTCACGGCTTCGAGAAAGCCTTGGCGTTGGTCGAGGCCGGGCGCGGCTTTCTGTTACTGGGGGGGCACCTCGGCAGTTTCGAGGTCCTGCGTGCGATGGCGGTAGAGCATCGTCACGCGCGGATGAACGTGCTGATGTACCACGATCATAATCAGTACCTGACCCGCTTGTTTAACTCACTTAACCCGGAAGTGGCTGAGACAGTCATTCCGCTTGGTACCACGAATGCCCTGCTTAAGGTCAAGGAGGCGCTGGAAGCGGGGGAGATAGTGGGCATGCTCGGCGATCGGGTAGCAGAGAGCGAGAAGGTTAGCCGTTGCCGTTTCCTCGGTGAGGAGACCCTGTTCCCAGCCGGTCCGGTGCTGCTGGCTGGCACCCTGCAGGTGCCGGTCATTCTGGTCTTCGGCCTTTACCGCGGCGGCAACCGTTACGATATCTATTTCGAGCCGCTGGCGGAGGAGATTCGCTTCACCCGTGCCGAGCGTGAGACAGTGGCGCAGCAATGGACCCAACGTTACGCGGAACGTCTGGAGCATTATGCCAAGCTGGCTCCCTACAACTGGTTCAATTTCTATGACTACTGGAATCACAAGCAATAGGATTGGCGTGGCCAGGCTCATTCTCGGCCTCTGTCTCAGCCTGTGGCTAGCGGGGGCTCAGGCCGGCGAGTGGTCGTTACAGACACTGATGGCGCAACTGGCAGAGGTCAAACAGAGCCGGGTCGATTTTGACGAGGAGCGCCGGATTAGCCTGCTCGGTGTGCCATTACGCTCATCCGGTGAGCTGCTTTATATAGCACCTGACTACCTGAAAAAGATTGTGCACAAAGGTGGACAGGGAAGCTACGAGATCGACGGTGAGCGGTTGAGAATCGAGGAGGATCAAGGGGGGGAGCGTGAGGTAACGCTCGATGCCCAGCCCGCACTGCAAGCCTTTGTAGCCTCGTTCCGCGCTACCCTGGCCGGTGACCTGGCGACCCTGCAGCGCTATTACCGCGTGACGTTCGACGGCGAAGCGAAGGCTTGGGTGCTTACCCTGGTGCCGCGCGACAAAGCGATGGCCAGAGTGATCCGTGAAGTCGAGATCCGCGGCAAAGGAATCCACTTGCAGCAGGTGACGACCCTGGAGCAAGGGGGTGACAGCACGGTGTTGACGATTCGGGGGGACAGTGCGCCATAAGCGCTCCCGGGTATTGAGTGCCTGGCTGGCGCTGCTGGCGCTTGCCCTGGTGCTGATCACCACAAACCTTCGCTTAAGCACCGATATGAGTCTGTTTCTGCCCCGCAGCAGCGACCCGCTACATCAACTGGTGCTCAATGAGTTACGTGATGGGGCCTCAGCACGGTTACTGATGCTCGCCATCGACGGCGAGGATCCGCAACGGCTTGCAGCCCTAAGCCGGGCGTTGTCGGCGAATCTGACCACCGCTGGACGGTTTGCGCGCGTGGTCAATGGCGAGAACGGACTGGACGAGGCCGAGCAGGCACGCTGGTTTCCCTATCGCTACCTGCTGGATTCCGGGCCGCTGGATTTTAGTGAGTCAACACTGCGCCAGGCGCTGCAGCAGCGGCTACAGGAACTGAATTCACCACTAGGCGCCTTTACCACCCAAACCCTGGCGGCGGATCCGACCGCTGCGTTCCGCCAGTTTTTACGCCAGTGGCAGGGGGAGCGTTCACCCCGTGTGCAGCACGGGGTCTGGTTCGCCGATGACGGCCGGGCGCTGCTGTTTGCTGAGAGCCAGGCCGGCGGGTTTGACCTGGATGCCCAGCAACACAACATCGAACAGATTCACGCCGCCTTTGCCTCGCTTGATGAGCGAGGCGAGGCGCAACTGTTTGTCAGCGGCGCAGCAGCGATCGCTGTAGCCAGTCGCGAGACAATACGCAACGAATCCCAGTGGCTGAGCCTCGTCGCCAGTGTGGCGGTGTTGCTCATCCTGCTGCTGGCCTACCGTTCCCCACGGCTGTGGCTGCTCAGCACTCTGCCGCTGTTGAGCGGGTTTATCGTTGCGCTGGCGATAACCTCGGTGCTGTTCGGCACGGTGCATGGTATTACCCTTGCTTTCGGTATCACCTTACTCGGTGTGGCTATCGATTACCCCATCCACCTGTTCAGTCACCTGCAGCCGGGCTGCACGCCCCAGCAGACGCTAGCGCGAATCTGGCCGACGCTGCGCCTGGGCGTGGTAAGTACAGCCGCCGGTTATCTGGCGATGATCGCCACCCCTTTCGATGGCCTGGTGCAGCTGGGTGTGTTTACCATCAGTGGGCTGCTGACCGCTGCTGCCGTTACCCGCTGGGTTGTCCCCATTGGACTGCCGCCACAATGGGCGGGAGCCACCTTCGCGTTCCCTGTTCCCTCTGGTGAAGGGCGTTTTCTCCTGCTGGCGCGCCTACTGCCTCTCCTGCTGTTTGGCAGTAGCGTTCTGTTACTGGTGCAGAGTGACCAGCCGTTGTGGGAGCAGGATGTGGCGGCACTTAGTCCTGTGCCGGAGCACCTGCGCCAGCAGGACAGGACATTGCGCGAGGCGCTGTCGGTGGCGGATATGAATCAGATGCTGCTGATCGAAGCGGTCGATGCCGAGACGGTCTTGCAGCAGAGCGAGGCTCTGCGAGAACCACTGGAGAGGCTGCGCAGGGAGGGGGCCATTGAGGGTTATCAGATGGCAGCGCAGTGGCTGCCTAGCATTGCCCGCCAGCAGGCAAGGCAGCAGCAGTTGCCCGAGGAACAGGCGTTGCGCCAGGCACTGACGGCAGCCCAGGAGGGGCTGCCATTTCGCGAGGAGGCGTTTGTGCCGTTCATCGAGCAAATCAACCACAGCCGGCAATTGACGCCGCTGACGCCGGCAGATATGGACACCACCCTGTTCGCCACACGTATCGCGCCACTGCTGTTCGAACGTGATGGGAGATGGTGGGCGCTGCTGCGCTTGAGTGGGGTACAAGGGACAACCTCTCTGGCCAACTGGAGCGAACAGCAGAGGATACCGGGATTGCACTTTCTCGACCTCAAGGCCGGTACCAATGACCTGATCAATGGCTTTCGCGATGCGGCGCTGCAGAACCTGTGGTGGGGAGCACTGCTGATCGCGGTGCTTTTGTGGTGGGGGCTGCGCCAAATCCGGCGGGTCCTGGTGGTGTTGCTGCCGGTGGCAACGGCGCTTGCCGTGACTATTGCGTTATTGCATCTACTCGGTGAGCGACTCTCCCTGTTTCATCTCACCGCGCTACTGCTGGTGCTGGGGATAGGTATCGACTACAGCCTTTTCTTTTCGCGCCGTGATCTGGCGGCCGATCGCCGGCGTACCGGTCATGCTTTATTGGTATGTGCTATCTCTACCCTCACGGTTTTTGGTATCCTCTCCTTTTCCCGTTTGCCTGTACTGCACGCTATCGGCCTGACGGTTTTTCTTGGCGTAAGCGCCAGCTACGGTTTTGCCTGGTTGTCCGCGGTTGCCGCGCAGCCGGATCTTGAATGAGCCTGGCCGGCAGAGTCGGGCGTAACAGAAAGTTGAAAATTGATGTCACAGCTCCCCCTCGTCCTGACCCGCTACACTGTGGTGAATGCCCTCGGTCACGGTCTGGCAGCCTCTCTGGAAGCATTGCGCCTGGGTCATAGTGGCCTTCGTGTCAACGACTACGAGCCAGCTCCCCTGTCTACCTGGATCGGCCGGGTCGATGATATCGAGCAAGCAGCGCTTCCCGCCGCACTCTCCGATTATGAGTGCCGCAATAACCGCTTGGCTCGGCTTGGCCTGGAGCAGGACGGTTTTAGCGCAGCGGTGGCTGCCGCGGTAAAACGCCACGGCGCATCTCGCATTGGCCTGTTCCTGGGGACCAGTACCTCTGGCATTGAGGAGACCGAGCGGGCCTACGCGATGCGAAATGAGGCAGGGGCATTGCCCGCTGGATATCATTATCGCCAGACTCAGAATCCGTTCTCGCTCAGCGCCTTCTGCCGGGAGTTCCTTGGCCTGGCAGGTCCGGCGCTGGTGATATCCACCGCCTGCTCCTCCAGCGCCAAGGTATTCGCTACGGCGAGTCGCTACATTGCCGCCGGGTTATGCGATGCGGCGGTAGTGGGTGGTGTCGACAGCCTGTGCCAGACCACCCTCTACGGCTTTAATTCACTGGAGCTGGTCTCCAGCGAAAAGTGCCGTCCCTGGGATGCGCAGCGCAACGGTATCAATATCGGCGAAGGGGCTGGCTTTGCACTGCTGGAACCAGCCTCGGCAGTAGAGGGAGCCGTGCAGCTTCTGGGGTACGGTGAGAGCAGTGACGCCTACCATATGTCGACCCCGCACCCGGAGGGGGATGGTGCCGTGGCAGCGATGCAACAGGCACTGGAGCGTGCGGGGATTGAAACGCAGGCGGTCGATTATATTAATCTGCATGGCACCGCCACCCCATCCAATGATCGCTCCGAGGACAGAGCGGTGACGCGCCTGTTTGGCAATGCGACAGCGTGCAGCTCGACCAAGGGCTGGACCGGCCATACTCTGGGCGCCGCCGGGATCACCGAGGCCATTTTTTCCGCGTTGAGCATCGAGCACGGATTTTTGCCGGCCAGTCTCAATACCGAGCAGAAGGAGGAGGGGCTGAATGCCGGAGTTCTGCTGCAGAACCGGGAGCAGTCGGTCAACATCGCGATGAGCAACTCCTTTGGCTTCGGCGGCAGCAACTGCAGCCTCCTATTGGGAAGGAGAGAGGCATGAACACGTTACTGAGTGTGGATATCTGCGGTATCGGTGTGGTCGGCCCTGGCCTGACGAACTGGGCACAGGCCGCACCGCTACTGCGTGGCGAGCAGCCCTTCGAGCCGACCGAACTGCCGCCGCTCAAGCCCGAGCTGCTGCCACCCAATGAGCGACGTCGCACCACCCAGCTCATCAAACTGGCGATCCAGGCGGCAGAAGAGGCGCAGCGACACAGTGGCATCGAGGCGGCGCAGTTGGCCTGTGTCTTCGCCTCGGCAGAGGGGGATACATTTATTGTCGATCGCCTGTGCGAAGCGCTGGCCTTGCCGGAAAAACCGGTCTCCCCAACCCAGTTTCATAACTCGGTGCACAACGCTCCAGCCGGCTACTGGGCGATAGCCGGCGTGGCGCGGCGCTTCTCCACCAGCATTGCTGCCGCTGGCGCCAGCTTCACTGCAGGCCTGCTGGAAGCGGCAGCCTTTGTTGCCAGCGAGGGGGAACCGGTGTTGTTGGTGGCCTATGACATCGCCTTGCCGGAAACGCTTGCCCCATTCGGTGACAGTCATAGCCCCTTTGCTGTGGCTCTGGTACTGGCGTCTAAAAATCAGGGAGGTTCACGACTTGCCAGTCTGGGGCTGATATCACCGCAAGAGGGTAGCGTTTCCGCGATGCTTCCCACGGCTTTCTCCTCGTTGCAGACACAGAATGCCGCAGCGCAGGCCTTGCCGTTGTTGTCCCAACTGGCGCGGGGTGAGTCAGCAACAGTAAACCTTGCCTATCACGATGGCACGGTATTAGCGCTGGAGCTGACATGCTAATTACCCGTGATGAGCTGTGTGCGCTCATTCCCCACGACGGGGCGATGTGCCTGATCGATGGGGTAGAGTCGTGGAATGCGCAGCAAATCGTCTGCATCAGCAATTCACACACGGACGAGGCAAATCCGTTGCGTAGTGAAGGTGTGCTGGCAGCAGTACACGGCGTCGAATATGCCGCCCAGGCGATGGCCGTGCATGGCGGATTGCTCGCGCGAGAAGCGGGTAGCGAGAACCCTGCCGGCTTCCTTGCGGCACTGCGCGATGTGCAGCTCAACGCCGAGCGGCTCGATGACCAGCCGGGGCCACTGCGTATCGTAGCGAAGGAGCTGATGCGCAGTGGTGGTAGTTTTATGTACGAGTTCACCGTTTTAGCGGCAGGAGAGCCATTGCTTGCCGGGCGGATCACTGTGATGACACAGCAGGAGCAGGGCGTATGAAACGCGCATTGGTCACCGGTGGCAGTGGCGATATCGGTTCGGCTATCTGCCGGCGTCTGGCAAGTGATGGCATGCACGTGTTGGTGCATGCGAATAGCCGTCCCGCGCGGGCAGAGGCGGTGGTGGCTGAGATCGCAGAGGCCGGCGCTAGCGCAGAAGTGGTTGTGTTTGATGTGACCGATCCCGCTGCGTGTAAGGAAGCGCTCACTGTTGTGTCTGCTCAGTCCCCGATCCAGGTACTGGTGAATAATGCCGGTGTCCATGATGATGCACCCATGGCGGGTATGAGCACCGAACAGTGGCAGAGGGTGCTCGATGTCTCGCTCAACGGTTTTTTCAATGTTACCCAGCCATTATTGCTGCCGATGATGTCGACCCGTTGGGGGCGGGTGATCAGTCTCTCCTCCATCGCGGGCGTATTGGGTAACCGCGGTCAGGCCAACTATGCGGCGGCCAAGGCCGGCCTGCACGGGGCTAGCAAGTCGCTGGCGGTCGAACTGGCCTCGCGCGGTATAACGGCCAACGTGGTTGCACCCGGTATCATCGAGGGCAGCATGACCGGTCAGTTGTTTGACGACAAGGCGATAAAGACACAGGTGCCGATGAAACGTGCCGGTAGGGCCGAAGAGGTAGCGGCGCTGGTGGCTTTCCTCGCCTCAGACGAGGCCGGTTATATTTCAGGCCAGGTAATTGGCATTAACGGAGCAATGGCCTAGGTGAGCAGCCCCTTGAATGTCGTGGTAGTGATTCCCGCCTACAATGAAGCGGCAACGATTCGTGATGTCGCCAGCCGTACACTTGAGTACTGTTCTCGGGTTGTCGTGGTTGATGACGGCTCCAGTGACGATACCGTTGCCCAGCTGGAGGGGCTGCCATTAACGGTACTGCAGAATGAGCAGAATGCTGGTAAAGCGGCCAGCCTGTGGAATGGGATGCGCTATGCGCTACAGCAAGGTGCCGAGGCGGTGGTGACACTCGATGGCGATGGGCAGCACGACCCGGCGGATATTCCCCGGTTGATGGCTGCGGCACAACGGTACCCTGACCATAGCCTGATAGCCGCTCGTCTGCAAAACCGCGACTCGGCACCGCGGGCAAGACTGTTTGCCAACAATTTTGCCGATTTCTGGATCTCATGGGCGGCGGGGCAGTGGGTACATGATAGTCAGTCGGGCTTCCGGCTCTATCCCGCTGGGCTACTCCGGGGATTCACCCCACGCAATGACCGTCGTTATGGCTTCGTGTTCGAGAGTGAGGTGTTGATCATCGGTATTCGCCGTGGTTTTCCTTCCGTTTCATTACCCATCGCTTCGGTCTATCAGCATGGCGCACGGCGTAGCCATTTTCGTCCGGTAGCCGATATCACCCTGATCGTGCGAATGGTGGCCTGGAAACTGTTTACGCGAGGAATGTTCCTGCCGGGTTTGTGGCGGGCCCTGACCACGCGCAGGAAAGGGATCGTAATGGAATAGCCGCTGGCTTCTGTGGCTCAAGAAAAAAGGCGCGCCTTATGGCGCGCCTTTTTGTTACATCAAGCTCATTTCATTGGTGATGCTGGACTGCAGGTTCTGCACCCAGGAATTGTATCTCCTATGGATACTTTCACCATTGTAGCCTAGGCCCTGGCTGTCTTTGTGGGTGATGCTGTAGCTCTTGGTGTTGTATTTTATCTCTACCACGGACAGGGTGCCGCGCAGGTGGAGAGTGCCAATGACAAGGCCATTGCCGGCCGCTTTCATGGCCCAGCCACGGTTAGCGCCGCCACGGATAATGGCGGTCTTTACCTGCTCCATGCTGAGTTTCTTGTCAGTGCTGCTGATGACCGCAACATTATCGACATTGTATATTGGTGCCCCGCGGCAGCCGATGATGGCAGCGATACCAATCGCAACCAAAAAAACCTTGAATAGAAGTTTCTTCATGTCGTTACTCCTTAGCTGACTAAAACATTCCATGAGTTACGCTGGGGTGCGCAATCACTTCATTGCTGAAACTGACCCATTATATGCACAGTATGCCTGCACCAAAAAGCCCGCTTATGCCCGCCGTAGCAGGGCGAACCAGCGTGCCAGATTGAGCAAGCTGGCGAGTGAAGCGGCAACATAGGTCAAGGCGGCGGCGCGGAGGACTTGTCGCACCGCCTTCTCGTCACGCACGCTGATATAGCGCCCGTGGGTCAGCAGCGGCAACGCCTTGCGAAAACTGGCGTCCCACTCCACCGGCAGTGTCACCAGGTGCACCAGGGTAGCGGTGCCCATGGTGGCGAGTCCTGCCAGGAACAGCAACAGGCCGCTCTGGGGCAGGCGGGTGAGGGCGGTGATCACCGGGATAGCGAACATCAGGCCGGCGCCGAGCTGCTGCGCCAGCTGCGTTGTGCGAATCAGCCGGGTGCGCCTGATGAGCATCTTCTCATTACGGTGATGCTGGATCGCGTGGCCCACCTCGTGGGCGGCTACCGCTACGGCAGTGAGCGATCGGCCGTCGTGGTTGGCGGGGGTGAGGCGCACCATGCGTGCTTCCGGGTCATAGTGATCACCCTTGTCGGTGGACTCTACTCCGACATCGGTGATGTTCATCTTCTTCAGCAGGTGGCGCGCCAGCTCGGCGCCGGTACCGGGGATATCATTGCGCGGTTTACTGTGGCGACGAAAGGACCAGCGGGCCCACAACTGCGGGCCGAACACCAGGGCGAGGATGAGAGCGATAAGGAGGAGGTAGGGCATGATGGGTAAGTTACAAGTTCAAAGCTGAAAGTTCAAAGATCCGTTCCTCGTCATCCTAAAAAACCTTTGGCCTTGAACCTGGTTGGCCGGACATTGTT
Organism: Thiohalomonadaceae bacterium; assembly: GCA_041563315.1. Taxonomy (GTDB): domain Bacteria; phylum Pseudomonadota; class Gammaproteobacteria; order Thiohalomonadales; family Thiohalomonadaceae; genus JBFEYJ01. Next base: position 9,484 of record JBFFNE010000013.1, on the reverse strand, counting down.
CCCACGCAAAGCGTGGGAACAATAACAGTCTTTGAACATTGAATTTTGAACTGAATTTCAGCTCTTGTCCTTGAGCATGATGAAATCGATACCGTTGTCCTGCAGTCGGCGCCGCGCCTTATCCACTCGGCGCCGGTCTGTAAAGGGCCCGATGCGCACCCGGTGCCAGGTCTGGTTACCGTCGATGGTAACGGTCTGCACCGAGGGGGCGAAGTTGAGCAGGAACAATTCGGCCTTGCGCGCTTCGGCATCGGCACTGTTTTTGAAGGAGCCGACCTGCAGGTAATACGTCGATTTTTCCTGTGCAACAGGGGCATCCGGTTGCAGCTCTTCCGCCGGTATCACCACCTCCAGCTCAGGCAGGATGTTGTAGAAGTCGAAGCTGATCCCCTCGCGTTTTTTGGGCGCTTCCGGCGATGGCGTCTTGGTGACGGCACGGGTGTCAGCGGCCGGTGCCCGTGCTGGAGCGCTGGTCAATTTTTTTAGCGCGTCACCACGGCCACCTTGCTGGAGGTAGACCAGAAAGGCGATGAACAGGCCGACCAGTAGGCCGATCACCATCCATGCCCAGCCCGGTACGGCGGGCTGGGGCTTGCGGCTGGTAGTGCGTTTGGCGTAGTCGCGTGGGGCCATTATCCTAAAAACCGCAAGTTAAGTTCGTGGAGTGTGGGTTTGAGTGGAGGCAAAGCAAGACCGGGTGACGCGGAATAGCCTCTGCGACGGCTTTCAGCCGTAACACAGCCATGCATACGCTCAAACGTGTAATTCCTGAAGTGGCGATGTTCATCTACATGCTCTCTGGGGCTGAGACCCCAAGCAGCGCCAGGCCGTTGGCCAGCACCTGGCGTGCTGTCTGGATCAAGGTCAGCCGAGCATCGCGCATGCCGGCGGTATCCACCAGGAACTGGTGGGCGTTGTAGTAGGTGTGAAAGTCGTTGGCCAGTTCGCGCAGGTAGTGGGCCAGCTGGTGCGGCTCATGGTTGAGCGCCGCCCCCTCGACCACCTCGGGATAGCGTGACAGGCTGCGTAGCAAGTCCTGTTCGTGCTGCTCGGTCAGCAGAGACAGGTTCTTCAGGCCAGCGCCCTGATCCCAGGAGAGGCCTTTTTCCGCCATCTGGCGCATTACGCTGCAGACACGGGCGTGGGCGTACTGGATGTAAAACAGTGGATTGTCGCTGGACTGGGTCTTGGCCAGATCCAGGTCGAAGTCCATGTGCTGTTCACACTTGCGCATCACATAGAAAAAGCGCGCCGCATCATTACCCACTTCGTCGCGCAGCTCACGCAGGGTGACGAAGGAGCCGGAGCGGGTCGACATCTGTACCCGCTCGCCACTGCGGTAGAGGATAGCGAACTGCACCAGCAAGACATCGAGCTTGTCCGCGTCCAGCTTGTCGCCCATCGCGGTTAGCGCCGCCTTCACCCGCGGCACATAGCCGTGATGGTCGGCGCCCCAGACATCGATTACCCGATCAAAACCGCGCTCGAGCTTGTGCCAGTGGTAGGCAATATCGGAAGCGAAGTAGGTCTTTACGCCATTGTCGCGCACGACTACGCGGTCCTTCTCGTCGCCGTAGTCAGTGGAGCGGAACCACAGGGCCCCCTTCTCCTCGTAAACGTGGCCGGACTTTTTCAGAGCCTCGATGGCCGCATCGACCTTACCGCTTTCAACCAGCTGGCGCTCCGAGTACCACTCCTCGTAGACCACGCCGAACTCCTCCAGGTCCTGGCGAATATCGGCAAGGATGGTGTCGAGACCCAGGTCGAACACCTTGCGGTAGTCCGCGGCGCCGAGCAGCTGCTTGGCGCGGGCGATGAGGGCATCGATGTGCGCCTCCTTGTCACCACCGGCCGGTTCGTCGACGGGGATGCCGTTGAATACATCGGCTGCGGGGTGGCGATAGGCATCGCCCTGCTCGCGGTGCAGGCTGGCGGCGATGTCCCACACGTAATCGCCTTTGTAGCCATTAGCCGGAAAGGTCAGCGCCTCGCCGGCCAGTTCAAGGTAGCGCAGCCAGATCGAGGTGCCGAGGATGTCCATCTGACGTCCGGCATCGTTGACGTAGTATTCGCGGTGAACCTCGAAACCCGCGGCGGCCAGCAGGTCGGCGACGGCGGCACCGTAGGCAGCGCCACGGCCGTGGCCCACATGCAGCGGCCCGGTCGGGTTGGCGGAGACGAACTCTACCTGCACCCGCTTGCCGTTGCCGATGGTGGAGCGGCCGAAGGCCTCGCCCGCCTCCAGTACTTCACCTACCACCGCATGATAGGCGCTTTCAGCCATGGCGATGTTGATAAAACCGGGACCGGCGATTTCCACCCGGGCGACACGCTCCGAATCGGGAAGATGGGCGACGATCTTCTCCGCCAGGTCCCGCGGCTTGCTACGTGCTGCCTTGGCTAGCACCATCGCGATGTTACAGGCAAAGTCACCATGGCTCTTGTCGCGGGTGCGTTCGATGACGATGCTCTCGGGCAATGCACAGTCGAGGACACCACTGCTGGTGAGGTCGTGCAGGGCGGCTTTAAACAGTTCCTGGAGGTGGTGTTTCATCGCGTCTCAGCTGTATATGAGGGGAAGGGAGAGGTTCCCCGTTAAACAAGCTGATCATTATCGTTGTTCCGGTGGTGTAGACGCAAGGGGACAGGATGCTCACTGCAAAAGGCAAAGAATGCAAAGAAAAACCGGAAAATACCCCGACGCAACCCGCACCTCGCCGGGTTTGCGGAGTTCGCGGGGTAAACCGTTCGTGCCGATCCTTGGCAGTAATAATTTTTTGGGTTTTACTCCAGGTCTACGGGCTTCTTTGCGAGCATCTTGTTGCCATGAAACATCGCCGAGGCCAGCCCGATACGCTCACGGACCTCGCCCATGACCACCGCGGCAATATGCAGCACGATGGCGGCGCTGAGCATGAAAAACACCAGTTCGTGAAGCGTGATGTAAGGCTTGCGGAAGGCGCGCATGGCATCCCAGGCTGCCGCATCGGCCATCGTTTTATCACCGGGCAGCAGGGTGGATGGGGTGACGCCGGTCGGTGCAACCCATTCTGCGATCCAGTGACCAATTGGCGGATAGTAGAGGTCGGTGCCGGCCAGTACCAATCCGGTGACCGCCTGGATGACCAGTAACAGCAGCAACGCCAGCACCATCAGCCGGCCAAGGGGATTGTGGCCCAGGTAGGAGCGGGGTTCGCCGCTGCGCAGGCTCTTGAGGTAGGTGCCGAGCTCCGCCATGTAGCCGCGGCCGAAAGGCAGGGTCTCGGACCAGCGCGAAAAACGGCCGCCGATGAAACCCCAGAGGATGCGCCACAGCAGGTTTATCGTCATCACGTAGCCGAACCAGGAGTGGAACTCCTTCATGAACACCTTGGCGTCGGCAGAAAGCCCCAGCGCCCTGCTGTTGTAGATCACCAGGCCGGTGCCTATCAGGCCGAGCACCGCCAGGAAGTTGATCCAGTGAAACCAGCGAATGGTACGGTCCCATACCCGATAGGAGGTGTAAGTGGTCGCTTCCATAGTTGTTTCTGCTCCATCTTAAGAAATTTCGCACAGAGTAACGACAAAGTCTTAACTTAAGCTGAAAACGGGAGGGGCTGGCGTTAGGGGGAAGGGTGGCTGGTTCAGAACAGCTCGGAAGGATCAACATCCAGGGACCAACGCACCTTGCGCCCCGATGTGAGGCGTTCCAGGGTAGGTGCCCACTGATTCAATAATCGGTGCAGCGCCTGCCGGTTGTCGGCCTGTAGCAGGAGTTGGGCGCGGGAACGCCCCGCACGGCGCTCCATCGGCGCCGGGACCGGACCGAGTAGCCAGATACCCTCGTGCGGCTGCTGAGTAGCGGTCGCTTTGGCCTCTGCAAGAAACGCCATTGGCGCCTGCGCGTCGACTGCCTCGGCGCGCAGCAGGGCCAGATGACTGAATGGCGGCAGCTGTGCCTCTTCCCGTTCTTTCAGGGTCGCCCGGGCAAAGTGGGCATAATCCTTCTCCACCAGCAGGCGCAGTAGCGGGTGATCCGGCACGTGGGTCTGAATCACCACGGTGCCTGGCTTGTCGGCACGACCGGCGCGCCCCGCTACCTGGACAATGAGCTGGGCCATGCGTTCGCCGGCACGGAAGTCGACGCTGAACAATCCCTGATCTGCATCGAGGATCCCCACCAGGGTGACATTGGGGAAATGGTGGCCCTTGGCCAGCATCTGGGTACCGATGAGGATACGCCCCTCGCCGGAGTGGACCTCCTGCAGCAGTTTGTCCATCGCCCCTTTGCGCCGGGTGCTGTCACGGTCGATGCGCACCACACCGACCTCAGGAAAGAGACTCTTCAGTGCCTGTTCGATGCGCTCGGTACCCTGCCCAATCGGCCGCAGGTCGGTACTGCCGCAGTCAGGGCATTGCGGCGGTACCGCCCGCTCGGCACCACAGTGATGACAGCGCATACGCCCGGAACGGGCATAGTAGGTCATGTGTGCATCGCACCGCTGGCAGTGGCTCACCCAACCGCAATCATGGCACAGCAGGGTGGGAGCGTAGCCGCGGCGGTTAAGAAACAGTAACACCTGGCCACCGGCATCAAGGTGGCGATGCATTGCCTTTTGTAGTGGCTCGGAGATCCCCTCCGCCATTTTCTGCTGGCGAACGTCGAGCAGATGGATCGATGGGGGTGTCGCCGCGCCGGCGCGTTCTGGTAATTCCAGATGGCGGTAGCGCCCTTGCAAGGCATTGTGCAGGCTCTCCAGCGAGGGGGTGGCGCTGCCGAGCACCACGGGAACCCCCTGGCGCTGGGCACGCACCACCGCCGCATCACGTCCCGAGTAGCGAAAACCGTCTTGCTGCTTGAAGGAAGGGTCGTGCTCCTCATCGACGATGATCAGCCCGAGCCGCGGCAGCGGGGTGAACACCGCCGAACGCGTGCCGATGACGATGGGGGCGTGGCCCTCGCGCGCCATCATCCAGGCGCAGAGTCGTTGTGAGTCGTTCAGTCCAGAGTGGAGCAGGGCGATCGGCACAGGGAAACGACGGCGAAATCGTTCGAGCAGCTGCGGTGTGAGGCCGATTTCCGGTACCAGCACCAGCACCTGGCGCCCGGCAGCGAGTACCTGCCGGATGGCCTGAAGGTAAACTTCGGTCTTGCCACTGCCGGTAACCCCCTCGAGAAGCAGCGTCTGAAAACCGTCGAGCTGCTCGCCTATGGCCGTTACCGCCTGTTGTTGCATTGCATTAAGCGCCGGCGGCGGGTCCTCTGCTGCTGGGGCTGCATCCAGGCAGAGGCGTTCGCTGACTTCGACCCAGCCTTTCTCCACCAGCCGCTTCATCACTGTGCGCCAGTTGCTCAAGTGGGCATCCAGGGCCACCGCTTCCATTCCCTCGGAAGAGGCAGCGAGCAGGTTCAGCAGGGCCAGCTGCTTGGGGGAACGTCTGAGCTGTTCCCGATCCAGCGACTGTCCCGCCGCAGTCAATCGCCACACCTGAATCCCCTGGACCTGTGCCCTGTGGTCGCCTCGCAAAAGCACTGGGAGGGCAGTAGTGAAGACCTCGCCCGGTGGATGATGGTAGTAGTCACAAGCCCAACGCAGTAAGCCCATCAGATGTTGATCGAATAGCGGAACACCATCGAGCTGCTTCAGTGCCGGTTTGAGCTTTTCTGCCGGCACCATGCTGTGATCGGTAACCGCGATCAGGATGCCTACCTGCCGGCTGCGGCCAAAGGGGACGAGGTAGCGCTGTCCGGGAACGAAATTATCCGCTGCCTGGCAGGGCGGCAGGTAGTCGAAAAGTCGCCGCAAAGGCGAGGGGATGGCGATACGTAAAATCGGTGGCAGCATGAGCAAAATAGTACCATGCCTCGGTTGCTCACTTAGCGGTTACTGTTAAGGATTGTTTACAGATAATGGGCTAACTGTTTGTTGGACATAGGATTGGACGGTTATCCACAATCCCTGTGGATAACTTTGTGTATGAATTGGGGTAAACCGTCTCAAAGCCGCATTCTGTAGGGGCTTTTCTTAAAACGGCGAGAAATTGAACGGATAATAAAACTGTATATTAATCAGTGCGTTACGGTTTATCGATGGATACTTATAAAGTTGCCCTGAAACTCTGTTGACAAGTCGCTCCCTTGCTGTTTGTTGTGTGAATAAAATAAAAAAAGCCCCATTTTGGGGCTTGTCCTGGGGGAAGGGATTTGGTAGTCCGATTCTTATCGAGTGCCTTCAGGGGGATTAGCCGGAGCGGGTAATCCATCGATGCTGCGGCGGTTGTTCTTTTCCTGATAGTTGCGTAGTCCCGACTCCCCCTTCCTTTCTGTCCAGCGAATCAGCTCATCACGTTGCCGTTTGAAGTCGAGCAGCGGAACGCCGTAGCCGCAGGAGGTCTGGATCCGCTCTACCTTGATCCGTACGAGTTGTCGTGCCGGTGGCAGTGTTGCCGGGAAGTGGGCACGGAGTTCTTGCCATTCGTTCTCGCCAGACAGAATCACCTCCCCCCTGCCATAGAGGCGCAGAATGCGTGGATCTCCGCTGAATGCACAGAACATCAGGGTGATGCGGCCATTTTCCGCGATGTGCGCGGCGCTTTCGTTACCGCTGCCGGTGAAATCGAGATAGGCCACCTCGTGCGGTCCCAGCACGCGAAAGGTATCGAGCCCCCGCGGTGAGAGGTTGATGTGGCCCTCTGGGCTCAACGGGGCGGTGGCGTTGAAAAATAGCGGCTGGGCGGCGATCCACGCGGCCAGCCCGGTATCAATTTCCGTTAATATTTTCGCCATAGGACTTCCTCCCTAAACTTAACAATCAAGATCTGACAACAGGTCGCGGGTCCACGGAGAGAAAACGCAATTGTCAGGCTCTCCATTTCCTTCAATCGTGGGGGCTCAGTTCCGTGAGCGAACCCTTTGCCGAGAGGACTCGGCTCCGACACTGAGCGCTGAATCATCACAGAACAGCGGGGTTGTATTTCCGTGTTTTTACGTGAGCTCCGTTGCGTTAGTGCGGCTCAGCATGCCACGCTCGGCCATCATCCGGCCGATCTGTTGCGCCAGTGTGTTCCACTGATCGGCGATGTCGGCGGGCAGCTGCTGTTGCAGCGTCTGTTCAAACAGCGCCAGCCACCGCGCCAGCTCGCCGGGGCCGAAGCGCAGACCCCGATGACCTGCCTCCATGGCATGGGGGCGGGGGCGCTTCACTCGGCCACCCATCAATCCCCACCAGAAGTCGGTGACGTACGATTCGTGCGCAGACCAGTCGTCAATCGGCGCAAAGTAGCTGGCTAGTCCGGGTTCGGCCAGTATGCAGCGATAGAACTCCCGTACCACCCTGGCAACGGTGTCGCGGTCAATCTGCTGGCATAGCGGCTGAGCCTGATTCATGGGTTCATTGTGCATAGTGAGAGGTTACACTACATAACATTTGAGCCTGTGTCGCTACGCGACGGCCGTTTCGGCCATAGCTTCTTCACGTCTTCGCGATCACGACTCCAAAAACGAACTTATCTCAAATGAAGGGGGGGATCCGGTCAGCGGCAGCGGACATCCCCTCCCATCTATATTAAAATGCGCAAACAGCAGCGAGCAGACAGTCTAGCAGTGATGACCCCTTGGGAAGCGATCGCCCGCCTTATCAGCGAAACCACCGGTGAGCCCTTTACGGTGCACGAGCAGCGCAGCGTCGGTGGTGGCAGCATCAATAGTGCTTTTCGGATCAGCGATGGCGAGCGCCACTATTTCGTCAAACTCAACGACGCCAGTGGGCCGGCGATGTTTGAGGCGGAGGCGGACGGTCTGCGCGAGATGGCCAGGACCGGGACAATCAAGGTGCCTGAACCGATCGCCACCGGGATGGCTGATGGGCAGGCCTTTATCGTAATGGAGAGTCTCCTCCTGGGCGGGAGCGGCAGCGGCGCACGTCTGGGCCATGAATTGGCGGCGATGCACCGTATCACCCAGGCGCGTTTCGGCTGGTACCGTGACAACACCATCGGTTCCACCCCGCAGTACAACGCGGAAAATGCCGATTGGATTGCCTTCTGGCGTGAGCAGCGCCTTGGTGCGCAGCTGAAAATGGCCGCCGCCCGTGGCGGAGGCAGAACGCTGCAGCGCCAGGGTGAGCAGTTGTTGGCGCAACTGCCGGCCCTTTTTTCCGGTTACAAGCCTGTGCCGTCGCTCCTGCATGGGGACCTTTGGTCCGGCAATTACGCCTTCTGCCAGGATGGCACACCGGTGATCTTCGACCCGGCAGTCTATTACGGTGACCGTGAGGCGGACATTGCCATGACGGAGTTGTTCGGCGGCTTCGGACGCGACTTCTATGATGCTTATCACGAGGCCTGGCCCCTGGATGAAGGCTATGCGGTGCGCAAGACCCTCTACAACCTCTACCACATTCTTAACCACTTCAACCTCTTCGGCGGCGGTTACGCTGCTCAGGCCGAAGCGATGACCGGGCGGTTGCTCGCGGAGCTGGACTAATCATGGCTAACACTTCGCCGCGCCCGGTGGCACCGGAGAATCTCTACCGGCCACTTTTCAGGGCGGCCTTTCTCGGGCCGCGTTTCTGGCCCACCTGGCTCGGTTTTGCTTTTCTCTGGCTGATGAGCGTGACACCGAAGCGGTGGCGCATCGGTCTGGCGCACTGGCTTGGAAAAGTGATGATGCGCCGTAATCACAAGCGTCGCGAGATTGTACAGACCAACTTGGCCTGGTGCTTTCCTGAATGCTCCGAGGCCGAGCGCGAGCGAATGGCGCGTGACTACTTCCGCTACTTCGCCCAGGCGGTGCTCGATACCGGCCTCTTTTGGTGGGGCAGCGAGCAACGCTTTCGCCGCAATATCGTGCTGCAGGACGATGAGGCACTGGCCGAAACGCTGGCCGCCGGGCGGCGGGTGATTATCGTCACCTGCCACACCCTGGCACTGGATAGGGGCGGGGTAGCACTGTCGGCTGATTACCCGTTTGAGACCTTCGTCAACGAGGCACGCAATCCGCTGGTGGAGTGGATGTCGGCCCGACAGCGTGCACGCTTCAACGGCTTGGTGTTCCCGCGCAGCGGCGGGCTGCGGCCGGTGATCCGGGCGATGCGCCAGGGTTACGCCCTGTATATCCTCACTGATGAGGACCTGGGGCCGGAGAGTTCGGTATTCGCCCCCTTCTTCGGCATTCCGCGGGCGACGTTAACTACGCCCCATCGCCTGGCAAAGATGAGCGGTGCCGATGTGTTTACCTCATTGACCTACTACGATGATGCGGCCGGGCGCTATGTCGTAAAGCTCTTCCCGCAACTGGAGGGGTTTCCCGGAGAGGATGAGCAGGCTGATGCGACGCGCATCAACCACAGGCTGGAACAGATGATTCGCGAACATCCCGCGCAGTACATGTGGTCGCTGCGCATCTTCCAGACCTTCCCCAACGGCGCCCCGCCACCTTACACCATGAAGGGCAAGCCGGGGTCGGGGCCAAGGCCAAGGCCGGATTAAAGTTGAAAGTTGAAAG
>JBFFNE010000012.1:0-53989 GCA_041563315.1 Thiohalomonadaceae bacterium | reverse complement strand
GTCGCCTGATGGACGCCGCCTTGCCCTGACCATGTCGCGCGATGGTAACCCGGAGATCTATCTCCTTGATCTGCAGAGCCAGGCGTTGATCCGGGTTACCAACAGCCCCTCCATCGATACTGAACCGGCTTGGGCGCCGGACGGCCGATCGCTGGTGTTTACCTCCGACCGCGGCGGCAAACCACAGATCTATCGTGTGGCGCTCAACAATTACCGTCCGCAGGGACGGCCGCAGCGGGTGACCTTTGAAGGTCTCTATAACGCTCGCGCCAGTTTTTCACCGGATGGCAGCAAGCTGGTGATGATTAGCGGCGAGGGCAACCAGTTCCGCATTGCCGTGATGGAGCTGAAGACCGGTGCGGTTCGTGTGCTGACGGACAGCCGCTTCGACGAATCCCCCAGTTTCGCGCCCAACGGCAGCATGATTATCTTCGCCACCGAGCGGAATTTCCGTGGGGTGCTGGAGGCCGTCTCTGTCGATGGTCGGGCCCATCAACGTTTAGGAACCAGCCAGGGTGATGTGCGTGAACCGGCCTGGTCACCGTTTATCTCTCAATAGGGGGAATTGTTATGAAGATGATGCATGCAGGTTTGTCTGTGGCGGCAGCGCTACTGTTGTTATTACAAGGGTGTACCGGAACCACGACCGTCCGTGAGGATGAATTGGCCGTCGATGAGAGTCGTGCCGAAATGGCGAGTGGGACGCAGGCCGGCACCGCGGTGATAGGTGGCAGTTTTGCCGGACGGCCAATTGCTGAGGTACTCAGCGACCCGAGTACCCCGCTTTATAAGCGAGTCTTCTATTTCGACTACAACAGCAGCGAATTGAGTGTCGAGGATCGACAGGCACTCTCCACCCATGCCCGCTTTATGGCTGAGGTGCCCAGCGTTACGCTGGTGCTGGAGGGGCATGGCGATGAGCGCGGCTCGCGTGAATACAACCTCGCACTGGGGGAGCGTCGTGCCAAGACCATCGAGCGGATTCTCAACCTGGAAGGGGTCCCGGCTGAGCAGATTCAGGTGATTAGTTTTGGGGAGGAGCGTCCGATGGCGCCGGGACATGATGAAGAGGCGTGGCGCCTGAACCGTCGCGTCGAACTGCTCTATTCGGGATATTAATATGAGAAAAATAAGTCAATGGGTGGTGTTCGCCTTGCTTGCCGGGAGCTTTGCCCCTGCACTTCAGGCGGCGTCAGTTGAGCAGCGGCTGGAACGGCTTGAACGTGTGGTCAACAGTCAGTCCTTGCTGGAGATGTTGGAGCGTCTTGATACTCTGCAGCAGGAGGTGCAGTTGCTGCGTGGTCGGGTTGAGGAGCAGCAGCATGCCCTGAGTGGCCTGAAGGAGCGCCAACGTGAACTCTACCTGGATATCGATCGTCGTATGTCGCGTATCGAACGCGAAGGGGGGGCTTCCGCTCCGGCCGTAAATTCCGGGGGGACTGTCAACAGCTCCCTGCCGCTGACGGCGAGTCCCGTTGCTCCGAAGGTTGCGAACTCTGGACCGCCGGCTGCCCCGGCCAATGGCCAGGCGAGGATTCAGCAGGAGCGTGAGGCCTATCAACAGGCCTTCGATATGTTGCGGGAATTGCGTTATGCCCAGGCCACCGAGGCCTTTCGTAAATTCATTAAGCAGTATCCCGATGGCCGCTATGCCCATATCGCCCAGTACTGGTTAGGCGAGGCCGGTTATGCCCAGCGGGATTTCAGGCAGGCGATCGCCGATTACAACGCCTTGCTGGTGAATCACCCCAACAGTCCCAAACTCGCCGAGGCGATGCTCAAGATTGGTTATAGTCACTATGAGCTGAAAGAGGCGGACCAGGCGCGTAGCGTACTTCAACAGCTGGTACAGCAATATCCAGACTCGACCGAGGCGGGGCAGGCCCGTAATCTGCTCAAACGCATCAACAAAAATGGGGGTTGAGGAGGCGGTGGTCGCAAGCGGCCAGAGTGGCCGGTTGCGGATCAGTGAAGTTTTCCTCTCCTTGCAGGGAGAGGCGGATGCAGTGGGCTGGCCGACGGTCTTCGTGCGCCTGACCGGCTGTCCGCTGCGCTGTCACTACTGCGATACTAGCTATGCCTTTAGCGGTGGCGAGTGGATGAGTCTCGATGCCGTGGCCCAGACAGTAGCGGACTTCCAGGTCCGTCATGTCTGTGTCACCGGCGGTGAGCCGCTGGCGCAAAAGGAGTGCACCGCACTCCTCACTCGTCTTTGTGATGCCGGTTACGAGGTTTCGCTGGAAACCAGTGGCTCTCTTGATATCTCACGTGTCGATACACGTGCCAGCCGGGTGATGGACATTAAGACACCACTCTCCGGTGAGGCGGCGCGCAACCGATACGAAAATATCCCGCATTTGACACCACACGATCAGGTCAAGCTGGTGATTGGTGATCGCAACGATTACGAATGGGCCAAAGCGGTGGTGGAGAAGTACGAGCTTAGCCAACGCTGTGCCGTACTGTTCTCTCCCTGTTTCGGCAAGATCGAACCGCGAGAGCTTGCCGAGTGGATCCTTGAAGACCGCCTCGATGTGCGCTTCCAGATGCAACTGCACAAAATCCTCTGGGGCGACGAGCCGGGAAGATAAAGAATTAAAGTTGTCAGTAATCAGCTGTCAGTTGGCAGTAAAGGTGCATCATTTTCTGATGACTGATGACTGATGACTGATGACTGATGACTGATGACTGATGACTGATGACTGATGACTGATGACTGATGACTGATGAGTGATGAGTGATGAGTGATGAGTGATGAGTGATGAGTGATGAGTGATGAGTGATGAGTGATGACTAAAGCAGAGAACCTATGACGTCACAAATGGCGACCAAAAGGGCAGTGGTATTGGTATCGGGCGGGCTGGATTCGGCCACGACCTTGGCGATTGCGCGTGAGCAGGGTTTTGAGTGCTATGCCCTGAGTTTCGATTATGGTCAGCGTCATCGTTGTGAGCTGGCTGCCTCGGCGGAAGTGGCGGAAAGCCTGGATGCGGCAGAGCACCGTACCTTTACGCTGGATCTGCGCCAGTTCGGCGGTTCTGCGTTGACCGATGATGCCATTGAGGTCCCTGATGCCGGCGGTGCTGAGGGCATACCAGTCACCTACGTGCCGGCGCGCAATACGGTGTTTCTGTCACTGGCGCTGGCCTGGGCGGAGGTGCTGGCGGCACGGGATATCTTTATCGGAGTCAATGCGGTGGACTATTCCGGTTACCCTGACTGCCGCCCAGAGTTCATCGAGGCCTTTGAGCAGATGGCCAATCTGGCTACCAAGGCGGGAGTGGAGGGCCACCCGGTGACCATCCATGCACCCCTTATCGAACTAAGTAAGGCGGAGATCATCCGCACCGGTACTGGGCTCGGCGTTGACTATGCGCAGACGCTCTCCTGTTATAACCCCACTGCTGAAGGCCTGGCCTGCGGCCGCTGTGACTCCTGCCGCTTGCGTGCCGAAGGATTTGCTGCCGCGGGCCTGCCTGACCCCACCCGTTATCAGGGAAAACCCGGATAGAATCCCTGTCCCAGTTACGATATTCTTGGCGATTCGGTTTCAGCCGAATGCTTTTTGCTGAGACGCTCGGCTAACAAAGGTTGTGGGCTGGCGGGGAACAGTGCTCGCCAGTCTCCAGATCGACCTTCGGAGGTTGGTTTTCGCTTGGCGGCACTTTCTGGCGTTGTTGCGAGAAAAAACATATCAGGTTCGGGCGTTCCACGAGAGCGCAGGCTTGGGTCGCCGCCTGGGTGATCGCATAATACATACTACCTAGTGTAAAGAGGTTCGGAAGATGGTATTCGAGAGTTTTATAGAAGCGAACTCCATGCTGCTGTGGGCGACATTTGCCATTGCCCTCGTCATGGGGGCAGCAGTGAACAAGACCAATTTCTGCACCATGGGTGCGGTATCGGATGTGGTGAATATGGGTGACTGGAGTCGCATGCGTGCCTGGTTGTTCGCCATCGCTGTGGCCCTGCTGGGCGTTACAGTGCTGGAGGCGAGTGGTCTGCTCACTCTCAGCCAGACCTTTCCGCCATATCGCGGTGGCTCCCTGGCCTGGATCGAAAACCTGCTCGGCGGGTTGATCTTCGGTGTCGGCATGACCCTGGCCTCCGGTTGCGGCAACAAGTGTCTGATCCGCATCGGTGGCGGCAACATCAAATCGCTCATGGTGCTAGTCATTATTGGTGTGATCGCCTATTTCATGACTAACCCCTTCCCAGGCTCAGACAATACCCTCTACTCCTTGTTGTTCTATGGCTGGACCAACCCGATGGCGATTAATCTTGGGGCGGGTCAGGATCTGGGTAATGTTTTGGCCGGCACAGAGGGGGCAGCCACTGCCCGCACCTGGATCGGCGCTGTTCTTGCAATTGCTGTGCTGGCCTTTGTTTGGAAGTCCGCTGCTTTCCGTGGCAGCTTCGATAATATCCTTGGTGGTCTGATCGTTGGTCTGGCTGTGCTCGCCTTCTGGTATGTGAGCGGCAACCTGAAGCTTGATATCGATGGCGATATGATGAACATGACCAGTTATTACAACCAGTGGGACTTCCTCGCCGAATCAGAGGAGGGCAAGCCTGCCGCTGGTGCGCCATTGGCTACCCAGTCCTTCACCTTCATTAACCCCATGGGCCAGACCCTTGGTTACGCGGCCTCCGGTTTCACTAGCGCGTTACTCACCGCTGGTGTGATGGCCCTGTTTGGGGTGATCTTGGGCTCTTTCCTCTGGTCTGTGGTGACCAAGGGGTTCCGCATCGAGTGGTTCAGGTCCGCGAATGATTTTTTCAGCCATTTCATCGGTGCCACCATGATGGGGGTCGGAGGGGTGTTGGCGATGGGTTGCACCATAGGCCAAGGAATCACCGGCATATCGACACTGGCAATCGGCTCGTTTATCACCTTCTTCGCCATTGTCTTAGGTAGTGCCCTGACCATGAAAGTGCAGTACTACAAACTGGTCTACGAAGATGAGGCGAGCTTTACTCAGGCACTGGTTGCCGGGCTGTGCGACATGAAATTACTGCCTAACGGCCTCCGCAAGCTTGAAGCTGTATAAAACGGTAGAAAAAATGCAGATTAGGGCTTGCCATTTTCGGTGTATCCGGTAGGATATGCCGCTCTTTCGGGCCGTTAGCTCAGCCGGTAGAGCAGCTGACTTTTAATCAGTTGGTCGCAGGTTCGAATCCTGCACGGCCCACCATACATTGCAGAGGGTTACGCTTAACGGCGTGACCCTTTGTTTTTTCTGCAGGCCAGAAGTAGTAGCGATGGCTCCTGTCTGTCTTTACGTGCTTCTTCCAGAGCGGTACTGCCCATTCTCTCCCGCTTTGCCCGTTCCCCGGTACAAATGCTTATGCAGCGAGAGGGAGATAGCTGATGAGGGTGTTTAACCGCGCCTTCGACAAACTACAATGCGATTGCCGATAAATAGGCGTTGGCAGAGTACACTATCCCGGTTTTTTCACTTCGAGGATTCACCATGGCGTTGATGACGCTGCGAAACGTGACACTGGCTTTCGGCGGTCCGCCGCTACTCGATGGAGTCGATATCTCTATTGAACCGGGTGAGCGGCTCTGCCTGGTAGGGCGCAACGGCACCGGAAAGTCGACTCTGATGAAACTGCTCAATGGTGAGTTGCAGGCTGACAGCGGTGAGGTGGTGCGCGAACAGGGGCTGAGGGTTGCGCGACTGACCCAGGAAGTGCCGCATGATATTTCAGGGGCGGTGTTCGACGTAGTTGCTGAGGGGCTGGGCAAGGCCGGCGCCTTGCTGGCCGAATACCACCATGTGAGCCAGCAACTGGCTGGTGGCGACGAGAAGCTGTTGGTCAAGCTTGAGCGCATTCAGCATGAGCTGGAGGCGGTCGATGGCTGGCAGGTGAATCAGAAGGTCGAGGCGGTGATTTCGCGCCTGAACTTACCGGCGGAAACGGATTTTTCCGCTCTGTCTGGTGGCCTGAAACGCCGTGTGTTGCTGGCGCGGGAACTGGTGCGCGAGCCGAGCCTACTGCTGCTGGATGAACCGACCAATCATCTTGATATTGAGTCCATCGCCTGGCTTGAGGAGTTTCTGCTTGGCTGGGGCGGCACTCTGCTGTTCATCACCCACGACCGCATGTTCCTGCAGAAACTGGCGACCCGGATTATTGAGCTCGACCGTGGCCAATTGACTTCCTGGCCGGGTGATTACGAGACCTATTTGCGACGCAAACAGGAGGCGCTGGACGCTGAGGCGCAGCAAAATGCCCTATTCGACAAGCGATTGGCCCAGGAGGAGGTGTGGATCCGCCAGGGAATCAAGGCGCGGCGCACCCGTAACGAGGGGCGGGTACGTGCCCTCAAGGCGATGCGATCCGAACGCAGTGAGCGGCGCGAGCGCGGCGGCACGGCCAAAATAGCCGCTCACGGGGCAGAGCGCTCTGGCAAGGTGGTTATCGAGGCGAGTGGTATTGGCTTTGAATACGCCGGGAGGGTGCTGTTCAGTGATTTCTCCACGGCCATCATGCGCGGCGACAAAATCGGCATTCTCGGCCCCAACGGCTCGGGTAAAACGACCTTGTTGCAGGTACTGCTGGGCAAGCTTGAGCCGCAACAGGGCACGGTGAAACTGGGGACAAAACTGGAGATCGCCTATTTTGATCAGCATCGGGCTCAGCTCGATGAGGAGGCCACGGTGCTGGATAACGTCGCTGAAGGTAGCGATCGGGTCGAGATCAACGGCCAGAGCAAGCACATCATGGGCTATCTGCAGGATTTCCTGTTCACCCCGGAACGGGCTCGTAGTCCGGTCCGTACCCTCTCCGGAGGGGAGCGAAACCGCCTGCTGTTGGCCAAACTTTTCACCCGGCCCTCCAATCTGCTGGTCATGGACGAACCGACTAACGATCTCGACGTCGAAACCCTCGACCTGCTGGAAGAGCTGCTGCTGGATTATCCGGGAACACTGCTGCTGGTCAGTCATGATCGCGCCTTTATCAATAACGTGGTGACTAGCACCATTGCCTTCGAGGGTGGGGGACGCTTGCAGGAATATGTCGGCGGTTATGATGACTGGGTACGCCAGCGCGGTACAAAGACGCAAACGCGGGGAGTTGCGGCACAGAACGCGGCCGCTACATCGGTAGCGAAGGAAGCAAAAAAGCCGGCGGCGAAAGGCAACAAGCTTAGCTACAAGGACCAGCGCGAGCTGGATGCCCTGCCAAAGCGTATCGAGGAGCTGGAGGCTGAGGTGGAGGCGCTGCATGCCACCATGGCCGATCCGGCCTTTTACCAGCAGGACGGGCCTGCGATAGCCAAACCCCGTGATCGCCTGGAAGTGGTTGAGCAGGAGCTTGCCCAGGCTTATGTGCGTTGGGAAGTGCTAGAGGAGATGCGGGGGTAGTGGCTTGATGTAGGAGCCGAGTCCCCTTGGCGAATATGTTCGCCCAGAGGACTGGGCTCCTATGTTACCGCCGCATTTTTTTATCGTTCCCACGCTCTGCGTGGGAACGATGGGTGCATGATGGGATTCATCCCATCCTACAGTTCGCCTTCGGCAAAGCGCCGGATCGCCTCCGGGTAGATCCGGTGTTCCTGCTCCAGTACCCGGGCGGCGAGCGTTTCAGGGGTATCCTCTTCCTGGATCGGTACCCTGGCCTGGATAATGATGGGGCCTGCGTCCAGTTCCGGGGTGACAAAGTGCACCGAGCAGCCGGCTTCCTTGTCACCCGCCTCAATGGCGCGGGCGTGGGTGTTGAGGCCGCGGTATTTGGGCAGCAGCGAGGGATGGATGTTCATCATCCGTCCCTCGTAGTGGCGCACGAAGCCGTCGCTCAGGATGCGCATGAAGCCGGCCAGCACCAGCAGCTTCGGCTGGTAGCTGTCGATCAGCCTCTGTAGTGCCGCATCGTAGGACTCCCGATCAGCGAAGCCCTTGTGATCCAGTACCGCGGTAGGGATTCCGGCGGCCTCGGCGCGGGTCAGCCCATAGGCGTCAGCCCGGTTGCTGATAACCGCCCGAATTTTTATCGGCAGCCCGGCATCGATGATCGATTGCAGGTTGGACCCGCTGCCTGAGATGAGGACAACGATAGGGAGTCTTTCTCTCTCTGGCATCAGTTGATCTGGACCTGCTCGCCTGCGCTATCGTGTTTCTCGATCCGGCCGATGAGGGAGGCCTTCTCACCTGCGGTGTTGAGCGCACCGATGGCCTTCTCGGCCTGCTCGGCGGGCACCACCACCACCATACCGACACCGCAGTTGAAGGTACGGTACATTTCGCTGTCGGCGATCTTGCCCTGCTGCTGCAGCCAGTCAAAGATGGCTGGGCGCTGCCAAGCTTTGCTGTCGATCATGGCGCGGTAACCGGCGGGCAGGACACGCGGCAGGTTTTCCGGCAGACCGCCACCGGTGATGTGGGCCAGTGCGTGAACATCCACCATCTGGAAAAGGCTCAGCAGCGGTTTGACATAGATGCGGGTCGGTTCGAGCAGTACTTCACCCAGCGGACGACCGTTGAAATCATCATTCACCGCAGCGCCGCTGACCTCCAGCACCTTGCGTACCAGCGAGTAGCCGTTGGAGTGGGGGCCGGAGGAGGCAATGCCGATGATGGCATCCCCCTCGCTGACCTTGCTGCCGTCGATAATCTTGCTTTTCTCCACGATGCCGACACAGAAACCAGCGAGGTCATAGTCGTCGCCTTCGTACATGCCGGGCATTTCGGCGGTCTCGCCACCGGTCAGAGCGCAACCCGCCAGCTCGCAACCATCGGCAATCCCCTTGACCACATCTGCTGCTGCATCGACGTTGAGGTGGCCGGTGGCGTAATAGTCGAGGAAGAACAGCGGTTCGGCACCGCCGACGATCAGATCGTTAACACACATTGCCACCAGGTCGATACCGATGGTGTCATGTTTGCTCATCTGTATCGCCAGTTTGAGCTTGGTGCCGACACCGTCCGTACCGGAGACCAGTACCGGTTGCTTGTAGCGATCCAGCGGTACCTCGAACAGCGCGCCGAAGCCACCCAGGCCGCCAATGACCTCCGGACGAAGGGTGCGTTTGGCGTGGGGTTTGATGCGTTCGATCAGGCTATTGCCGGCGTCGATGTCCACACCGGCGTCACGATAGCTGAGGCCGGAACCGGAGGATTGCTGCTTGTCGCTCACAGAGGGTGTCTCCCAAAGACGCTGAAAAGTTTCCCCGGATGCACTATTTCCGCTGGCCCATGGAGGCGGAGCGCTCATTATGCGAATTCATGGAATATTCCGGGTTGGAAAAATGCGTATTCTAGCAGCGCATTGCCCGCTAGTCTTGTTATCATACCTTGACTTGAATTTACTGCTGACATAGCTTGCGCTGACATGAGATACCTGACGATAGTTTCCCTCTTTACTTTCCTGTTAACCCTGCCGCTGCAGGCCGTGGCGCTGCCGGCTCTGTACGAGGCAGAGGTTGAGGTCCCTGACCAGCAGACAGGCTCCCGCACCAAAGGCATGAGCAAGGCAATGGCTGCCGTCTTGCTCAAAGTCAGTGGTAGTAGTGGCGTCGATGAGAATGCCACGCTGGCCACCGCGATGCAGCAACCTGCCCGCTATGTTCAGCAGTACAGCTACCGAAGTGAGGAGAATGAAGAGACGCAGGAGCGACACCTGTTTCTGCAGGTTCGCTTCGATCCGCGCCGTATCGATGAGCTGTTGCGCCAGGCCGGCGTCGATGTTTGGGGTAGCGCCCGCCCTTCAACACTTATTTGGCTGGGGGTTGAGGATGGTGGCAAGCGGGTATTGGTGGGAGCCAATGATCGTGGTCTGGTTCGGCAGATTATCGAGGATGAAGCCGCTCGACGCGCCCTTCCGGTGAAACTGCCCCAGCTTGATCGGACCGACCTGGACAAGGTTCGCCCGGCGGATGTGTGGGGGGAGTTTCTGGAAACGATAAAAGGGGCCTCTCAGCGTTATGCCCCCCATGCGATCCTTGTGGGCAGGGTCTATCCGGTTTCTGGTAGCGCCTGGGAGTCGCGCTGGTCGCTGGAGTATCGTGGTGAGCTCATCCGTTGGCAGTCTCGCTCCGGGGAGGTGACTCCACTGATCGCTGAGGCCATCGACCGGGTGACGGATCATATGGTTTCTCACTTTGCACAGAGTGTCTTCAGTGGCAGTGGCGAGGTGGCGATGCGGATAGAGGGGGTTCGCAATCTCAGAGATTATCGCCGGGTAATCAATTATCTGCGAAGTACTCGCGGGGTAAAGCAGGTCGTGGCCGAAAGCATGGCCCCCACGACTATGCGCGTGCGCATTGTTGCTGAAGGCGGGATCGATTCGGTACTGCAGACGATTGCGGTCGGCAAGACTCTGGCCAAGGTGGTGCAGCCGCCTGCTTCAGCACTACCGGCAATGATGATTATGCAAGATCAGACTACGCTTGGTAATGACGGAGGCCGGGAGGATGAAAAATACTCGGTCGGCGGCGATGTCCCGGAGTTGCCTGAATCGCCGGACGTCATTGAAGCCACACAACCGGAGCTGGTGTATCGCCTGATACCGTGAAGCCACGTGATATCCCCAATATAATCACCATCCTGAGGATCCTGCTGGTTATCCCCATTATGGTGTTGCTGATGCGGGAGGAGTACCACACGGTACTCCTGGTTTTCGCTATCGCCGGCCTGAGTGACGGCGTTGATGGCTTTCTTGCTCGCCGCTATAACTGGCGCACTGAGTTGGGGGCGATACTCGACCCTCTGGCCGATAAGCTTTTGTTGATGGGGGCCTATCTGGTATTGGCCTGGAGCGGGCTGATCCCCTTCTGGCTGATGTTGCTGGTGATCTTTCGGGATGTGGTCATCATGAGTGGTGCCCTGGCCTATAACCGTCGTTGCGACGACCTTACCATGGAACCCTCGACCATCAGCAAGATCAATACCTTGCTGCAGATTTTTCTGGGACTCGCCGTGATTGTGGTGGCCGCGGGTGCAGTATTGCCGTCCTGGTCCGTCAGTGGGCTTGTCGTTATGGTGGCGATGACTACCCTCTGGAGCGGTATCGATTATGTCTGGCACTGGGGGCAACGCGCTCGCGACTGTCGGGTTCGAAACGCATCAAGGTCATAGTTGTCCGAAGCCCGGTATCCGCATCAGGAATAGAATAGTTAGGTAAGGAATAATGACCGAATCGCAAAAATGGTTTGTTCTGGTTGGAGTGGCCGGCGGTGCACTGTTGCTCTACCTGTTGGCGCCGGTCCTGACTCCTTTTCTGATCGCGGCAGTATTGGCTTATATCGGCGACCCCCTTGTGGATCTGCTGGAGGACCGGCGCTTTACGCGTACACTGGCCGTTACATCGGTCTTCTTGTGCCTTAGCCTGGTGGCCATGGTCCTGTTGTTGATCCTGGTACCTATGCTGGAGCGACAGGTTGCTCTGCTGGTGAGTAAGCTGCCCCAGTATCTGGACTGGCTGCAAAACAAAGGATTACCTGCGTTGAGTGCGGCGCTCGGGATGGAGACATCGCACTTCGACTTGGCTGAGCTCAAGCAGGTAGTGCGAGAGCAGTGGTTGCAGTCGGGCGGTACGGTCAAGGGGATTCTGGGGGCGATCTCCCAATCCGGCATGACTCTGCTGACCTGGTTGGCCAACCTGATGCTAATACCGGTGGTTGCCTTCTATATGTTGCGCGACTGGGACATTGTGGTTGAGCGCGTCCATGAACTCATCCCACGCCGTTACGAAGCCACGGTGGCCCATCTGGCCAAGGCCTCTGATGAGGTACTGGGTGCTTTCCTGCGCGGACAGTTGATCGTGATGCTTGCACTGGGAACAATCTATACCGTTGGTTTGTGGATCGTTGGCCTGGAGCTGGCGCTGCTACTGGGGATGCTGGCCGGTCTCCTCAGTTTTGTTCCCTATCTCGGCTTCATTGTCGGTATTCTGGCGGCAGGCATCTCTACCGTGATGCAGTTTCAGGAGCTTATGCCACTGGTCTATGTGGTGATTGTGTTTATGCTTGGTCAGAGTATCGAGGGCATGCTGCTGACTCCGCTGCTGGTTGGCGAAAAGATTGGCATGCATCCGGTTGCGGTAATCTTTGCTGTGTTGGCGGGTGGTCAGTTGTTCGGCTTTTTTGGTGTTCTCCTCGCCTTGCCGGTGGCGGCGGTGGTCATGGTTCTGCTGCGCTACACTCATGAGCGCTATGTCGACAGCCGTCTCTATGCCGAGCAACGGACGGAGTAGCCATGAATGACAAGCTCCGGCAGCAACTCCCCCTGCGCATCGGTTTGAGGGACAGTGCAACCTTTGCCAATTTCTTTCCCGGCACTAACGCCGCGCCTTGCCATGCGCTGCAACAGCAGAGTGAGCCGTTTATCTACCTTTGGGGGGGGCGTGGTTGTGGCAAGACCCATTTGCTGCAGGCGGCCTGTCATGCGGTGAGTGAGAGGGGCGAGGGCACGGTCTACCTGCCGATGAGAGAACTGTCGGCGATGTCGCCACAATTACTCGAGGGGATGGAGCAGATGGAATTGGTCTGCGTCGATGAGCTGGACGCAATCGTCGGAAGTACCGCGTGGGAGCAGGCCCTGTTCCACCTCTATAACCGGATAAGAGACTGTGGCAAGCGCCTGGTGGTCGCTGGCCAGTCATCGCCTTCCTCCCTTGGGTTGTCTCTGCCTGATCTGGTGTCAAGACTGAGCTGGGGACCGGTATATCAGCTGCAGGTCCTGGATGATGAAGGGAAGGCCTCCGCACTTCGCCTGCGCGCCTCACAGCGCGGTATGGAGATGTCCCCCGATGTGGCCAATTACCTGCTTAGCCGCGCCCCGCGTGACATGCACGCGTTGTTTACCCTGCTCGATGAGCTTGATGAGGTCTCCCTGGCAGCGCAGCGCAGGCTGACCATTCCCTTTGTACGTGCGCTTATTCGCTAACGTTGTGTTGCTCTGCTTCCAGTTCCCGGCCACGAATACGGGCATAGAGGACACTGCCGCTGTAGAAAGCCAGGCTGAACAGAATCTCCAGTAGTGCCAGGTAGCGATCTTCGGGGATGCTGTAGGCTTCGACAACGCCATGGATAAAGTAGAATAGGGCTAGAAAACTGGCCCAGGCAAAGGTGTAGGGGCGTCCGTAGAGCAGTCCTCGCAGGGGGAACAGCAAAGGGACGGTCATGAAAAAGAGGGCGATGGAAACAGGCAGTCCGTGCGGTGGCGAAATCCAGCCAATCCATGCGACGAGCAAGATCAGCAGGCCAAAATAGCCACCTAACGCTGTCCAGTAGGCAATACGGCTCTTGTTCATACGTTTTCTCTCTTCAGGGCTCTGGCCGTTTCGGCCAAACGCCTGCCCAAGGCAATGCAGAGGCGGTGTTCCTCCTCGCTTAGCGGCAGATTGTTGTCAGCCCCGCCATGGTGGCTGGCGCCGTAGGGGGTCCCGCCGCTCCTGGTATGCAGCAAATCGGTGTTACTGTAGGGCAGCCCGGTGATGAGCATACCGTGGTGTAGTAGCGGCAACATCATCGATAGAAGCGTACTCTCTTGCCCTCCGTGCAGGCTGGAGCTGGAGGTGAATACGGCGGCAGGCTTGCCGATAAGTGTGCCTGAGAGCCAAAGTGGACTGGTATTGTCGAGGAAGTATTTCAACGGAGCAGCCATGTTGCCGAAGCGGGTTGGGCTGCCGAGCGCAAGGCCGACGCACTCCTTGAGGTCATCCAGTTCAGCGTAGGGAGCACCTTCAGCCGGGATAGTGTCTGCGATGGCTTCACTGACGGCAGAGACTTCGGGTACGGTGCGCAGACGCGCCTGCATACCGGGCACCTCCTCGACACCGCGGGCGATGAGTTTGGCCATGGCTGCTGTCGCGCCATGACGACTGTAGTAAAGAACCAGGATATCAGTCATCAAAGGATATCCAGCACTTTTTCGGGCGGTCGGCCGATGGCGGCCTTGCCGTTGTGGACGACGATAGGCCGTTCGATGAGCTGGGGATGGGCAATCATCGCCTCGATCAGGGCATCGCGGGAGAGGGACTCATCACCGAGTCCCAGCGCTGTATATTCGTTCTCTCCGGTGCGCATCAGTTGGCGCGGTTCGAGCTTGAGCAGTTCTAAAAGCTGTTCAAGCTCTCGTTTGCCCGGCGGGTTTTTCAGGTATTCGATAATATCGGTATCGACCTTGCGTTCATGGAGCAGTTCCAGAGTAGTGCGTGATTTGCTGCAGCGAGGGTTATGGTAAATCCGGGTAGACATGATGTGAAAAATCCCTGGTTATGACGTTGTCGTCATTCTACCCTCTCTCTTCTTGACAGCCTATAGGGCGGGTGATAGCTTGCTCGAATACCCATTTTCAGGTGACTGATGTGTATCTAGTCTCCTTATTGCAGCAAACAATTTGGCGAAAACAAGTCTCAGCAGGGCTACTATTTTTGTTGTGCTCGGCCTGTGCGGTGATGCCGCCGGTACAGGAGATGAGCGATGCCCGGCAGGCGATCAAGGCGGCACACGAAGCCAAGGCCGAACGGTTTGCTCCGCAAAAACTGCGTAGTGCCGAAGATTCAATGGAGCTTGCCACCCGCACCCTGGAACAGGGTGAGTATGAAGCGGCACGCATGGCGGCTACCGTTGCCAAGGCCTTGGCGATTAAGGCCAGGGATGCTGCAGTGGCCGCGGCATCTCGGTAGTGCGAAAATGGTGACCTTAAAGTGGTGATATTCTTGAGAATTGTGTCACAATATTGACCTTGACACATTTTTGTGGCAAGTGATACCGTGACTTGCAGATATTTTGTTTATCATCTTTACTTTTGTCCAACTCAAAGAACGAATAAGGCGGAGTCCTCTCATGAAACTGTTTAAAGCAATCAAATTCACAGCGCTTGCCGCGTTGGTTCTCAGCGTCGCGGTCGGTTGTGCCAGTACCCCTCAGGAGGAAGAGCCCGCTGAGGATGCTGTAGCTATGGCTCAGTCAGCTATTGCCGATGCCAAGGCAGCTAATGCAGAAGCCAAGGCTGCCGGGGCAGAATGGCGCGATACCGAAAGTCTGATTGCTGCGGCTGAAGAAGCGCTTGCCGCGGGTGAGACCGGCCGGGCGATTCAGCTGGCCAACGATGCGCGTCTGCAGGCCGAAAATGCACTCCAGCAGAAGCGGGATGAAGAAGCCCGTTTGAGCCAGATGCCTGAAGAGGTGCCGATGGACAGCTATACCGTTGTCCGCGGCGACAGCCTGTGGACGATTTCAGGCCGGGGCGAAGTCTATGGCAATCCCTACCAGTGGCCGCTGATTTACAAGGCGAACCGCAACAGTATCAAGGATGCTGACCTGATCTATCCCGGTCAGCAGTTTGACATTGAGCGTAACGCCAGCTCCGCCGATATCAACGCTGCTATCGAGCATGCCCGTACACGTGGTGCCTGGTCCCTGGGTGTTGTAGAAGACTCCGATATGCGTTATCTGTCCCGCTAACACATCGTCAGCAGACCGTTTGCAAAGGGCTCCTTCGGGAGCCCTTTTCTTTTGTCCCTAATATGGTTATAACTGGTCGCCTGATGGCATTAGCCGGTATTGCGTTTTCCTGGGACGAGTTTGAATGAAAAAAATAGAAAATTTTTTTGAAACCCTGCTGTGGGATAGCCGCTTTGTGGTTATTTTTGCGGTCATCGCCAGTTTGCTCACTTCTCTGGCAATGTTCTTTATGGCTACCGTCGATGCCTGGTACATGCTGAGCCACCTGCTGGAGTATGCCTCACCTGCACTGGATACGGCATCACGTTATGCCTTGCGCAGCACGACCATTACGCATGTAGTGGAAATTGTCGATGGCTATCTTCTGGCTACCGTACTGCTGATTTTTGCCTTGGGTCTTTACGAATTGTTTATCAGCAAGATCGACCAGGCTGAGAAATCTGAAACCTCTTCAAATGTCCTGTTAATCAATAGTCTGGATGACCTGAAAAGCCGCTTGGCCAAGGTGATCCTTATGATCTTGATCGTAAAATTTTTCGAGCATGCCATTAGCCTGAATTTTGATTCACCCCAGGCATTGCTTTACTTGGCGGGCGGCATTGCCCTGCTTGGACTGGCGCTTTACCTTTCCCATGCGGCAGAGCATAAAAGCGTTCCTGGTGAGCCCCATTGATTCGAAACTTTTCGCAAAGATCACAGTCAACTTGTTTTCATAGAGGTGCGTAAGCTCGCAAAACTGAATACTCAGGCCCTCCATCTGTGGTTGGCGCAACAGACCATTAGTTGTTGGCGTTTTTTTCAGCGATGCCGCAGATTGATGAAAGATAAAACACTCTAGGGCGATATTCCTTCAAGGTACCGTGATGAATAAAATCAGGCAGTTCCAGGTATTAAAGTACCTACTTGTATCCCTTTTTCTGGCAGCTGCAGGAGTGCAGGCAGGTTCCGACGACTACGTTTTTCAGGACCTGGAGGGGAATTCTGTGCGATTATCCGACTATCACGGCAAATGGGTGGTTGTGAACTATTGGGCGACATGGTGTCCACCTTGCCTTGAGGAGATACCGGAACTGGTTCTTTTTCACGACACGCACAAGAATAAGGATGCCGTGGTTATCGGTATCAACATGGAGGAAAAGGACAACCAGTCGCTGAGCGAATTTGTTGATGATTTCATGGTGACCTACCCGATAGTGCAGATGAGCGATGATATGCCCTTGCTGGGAAATATCCCTGGCTTGCCTACGACCTATTTGCTGGACCCGAGCGGAAAAACCGCCGCGGTTCAGGTCGGGCAGATCACGCAGGAAATGCTCGAGGACTTTATGGCAAAATACAAACCCACGCAGTGAGCATCCCGTTGAAAGGAAGGTGACTAGAATGACAAAAATGGTAAGAAATATTCTTCTCGTAATGGCTTCCTTGCTAACCGTTAGTGCAGCGTTTGCAGAGACGGCACGCGATCCCTATACCCATTTTTTTAATGAGACTTTCGGTGATTTTTCGGAAGAGCTGGAGACTGCCCGGGAGCAGGGCAAGCAGGGGGTGATGATTTTCTTTGAGATGGATGAATGCCCCTTCTGCCACTGGATGAAGCAGAATGTTCTCAACGACCCTGCGGTACAGGCCTATTACCGTGAGCAGTTCCTGCTCTTTACTGTGGATATCGAAGGGGATGTGGAAATCGTCAATTTTCAGGGCGTCTCCATGTCTCAGAAGGACTTTTCCTTTAAGGAAAACCGTGTGCGCGCCACACCGGTCATTGCTTTTTTTGACCTTGACGGCAAACCAATCCATCGCCACACCGGCAGGACCTCCGATACAGAGGAGTTTATGTTGATGGGCAGGTTTGTGGCAGAAGGTCATTACGAAAAGACTCGCTTTACCCGTTTCAAGCGCGAACAGCGCCAATAGAAGCGGACTTATCGCAAGATGAAGCGTCTGACTTTATGTTCGGCCGTGTTGTGTTTGCATGCTGCAGGTTTTCGCGAAGTATCCGCGCAAGACATCGAGCCCCTGCCGCAGCCGCTGCAACTGGAATATGCCCTCTCCCTCATTGATGCGGACCATCCTGATTTGATGGCAGAAAAGGCTGCACAGGAGCAGTTGACAGCGACTCTGCAGGGAATTGATGCCAGCACTGCGCTGGATATTAGTGCCGAAGCACGTGCCCGCTGGGTGGATCCCCCCACGGTTGACAATGGTGACGTGGTGGAGGATCACAAACTGAGTCTCTATGTGCGCAAGCCCTTGTATGATTTTGGTCGCACAGATGCCTTGCGTCAGGCAGCACAGCAGGCGTCGCTGGGACGTGAGCAATACTATCAGGCCGTGCAGGACAAACGTCGTATTGCCATTATGCAGGCCTTCTTCGATGTCCTGCTGAGTGATATGGAATATGGTAGGGACAATGAGGCACTGGCTGTAGCCTATATTGCTCTTGATCGCCTCCGGGACCGCCAAGAGCTGGGTCAGGCATCGGATATCGCGGTCCTGGAGAAGGAAGCTGAGTATCAGCGTGTGCGCTATCAACTCGCCCAAAGTCAGACTCGTCAGCGGGCAACCCGTGCACGCCTTGCCCATCTGCTTAATCGCCCGGGAATGTTGCCATCTGAACTGAGCAAGCCGCGACTCGATTACGCCCAGCGTGAACTGCCTGTGTATGAGGTGATGTTGGAGCAGGCCATGCGTGCTAATCCGGAAATCCTTGCCTTGCAGTCAGAACTCATGGCCACGCATCGACGCATCGATGCTGCACGTGCCGAGCAGAGGCCGCGTCTCGATGGGGAACTTGAAGCATCGGCTTATTCACGGGAACTGGGGTCCTATGACCGCTGGCGAGCGGGGGTGACGTTGCAGGTTCCTATCTATAATGGCGGTCGCGTGGATGCTGCGGTGGCCGGTGAACGTGCACAGCAGTACGCGGTTCAGGCACGACTGGAGCAGGCTCGTTTGGATTTGCGTGAAAGTGTGCTTGAGCTCTGGCTCGAACTGCAAAATCTGCAACTGCAGCGCGATAGGGCTTATAGTGAGCAGGATTACCGCGAGTTATATCTTGACCGCAGCCGCGCCAACTATGAAATGGAGTTTACGGCCGATTTGGGTGATGCCATGGTACGTCTGAGTGAGGCGCAGCTAGGGCTGGCGCAGGTGGATTACCAACTAGCCATTGCCTGGGAACGGCTGAATGCATTGACCGGAAATAATAGCGAAGAAGGCATTGTCGCTGCAGGGGAGATTGTGGAGTGACCGGGGTAAAAAGAGGAGTGTGCATGGTGAAGTCGACGGGCGTGGGCTTGCTATTGTTTCTGATTTCCATACCGGGATTTAGTGCGCAATGGAACGGGATTGTCGACTGGGCGCAGCGTACCGAGTTATCTACTACCCTAAGTGGTGTTGTGGTGCGTGTTGAGGTCAATGCCGGCGAGCGAGTGAAGAAAGGTCAGCTGTTGCTTCAATTGGAGCAAGCAGCCTTAAGTGCACGACTTAGTCAGCGAAAGGTAGAGATGCGGTACAGGGAGTTAATGCTAAAGGAGGCACGCAAAGAGCTAGAGCGGGCCGATGAGCTCTATGAGCGAACTCTGTTGGCCGATCATGACCTGGACGTGGCGAAAATTAACTATGCCCAAGCCGATGCCGCCTATCAGGCGAGCCGCGCCGACTACCAGCAGGCGCATGAGGACCTCGATAATAGCTCACTGCGCGCTCCCTTTGATGCCGTAGTACTGGCACGAAACATCCAGCCCGCACAGACAGTTATCAGCCGCTGCGAGGCACAACCTTTGCTGACGCTGGCCCCCTCGACACGGATGCGAGTAAGGATCTTCGTCGAGTCAGACAAGCTTGAGCGTATCCGTAACACCCACAAAATGAGCGTTGAAGTGGCAGGACAGCGATATTCGGGTGAGGTGGCGGCGATTGGCTACGAGCCTGAAATTGTAAAGGAAAGCATCCGTTATCCGGTGGATGTGGTGTTCGCCAGCGGAGAGCTCGAGTTGATCGGCCAGGGGGCCAAGGTGAGTCAGTAATGAGCCACTGTATACGGTGCCGCGTCAGCGGTCGGGTTCAGGGTGTATGGTACCGCGCTTCCACCGCAGAGCAGGCCAACAGGCTGGGGTTGCACGGATATGCGATGAACCTTGCCGACGGTCGGGTGGAAGTCCTTGCTTGTGGTGAGGCCGAGGCGCTGTCCGAACTGGAGAGCTGGTTGTGGCAAGGACCGAGCGCTGCCAAGGTCGAAGCTGTTGCATGTCGTTACGTCGATGAGGCCCCGCCGGAGGGTTTTATAACGCAGTAAACTCCCTCTTTGTTAAAAATACAAAGTGCAGGTGCGACGGTCGCTCACCGATACCATTTCTCACGTAACGCTCCGAAAACCAGATTGGGATAGCGCAGGCTTCCCCTGCTACCGTTGTAGCGTGCCAGAGCCTTGGTCGTATTTCCTTTTTCCATGTCCAGGTAGTAGCGCAGGATGGTGCAGCCGAAGCGCAGGTTGGTCTGGGCATCGAACAGGTTGGCGTTGGGGCGTCCCAATTCCTTGAGCCAGAAAGGCATCACTTGCATTAGTCCACGCGCTCCTGCCTCGGAGATGGCAAAGCGGTCGAAGTTGCTTTCTACCTGGATCACAGAGAGCACCAGTTCGGGTGGGAGGTTGGCTCGGGTTGCTTCATAGTGAATGTGTTGCAGCAGCACCAGTCTCTTACTTTGATTCGGTAGGCGTTCCCTCAGCCGTTCAGCCATATCCATCAACCAGACTTCAGCATCGAAGCGGTCGCCAAATCCGGCATTGTCTGCGAGCGCCTCGACCAGACGCTGCTTGAGCGCTTTATCCACCATGAGCTCCTGCTCGGCATGCAGCGACAGAGGTGCGAGCAGTACGAACAGATAAAAAAGCTGAACCACCAGGGGCATTGTATCGGCAGGTTTCCGCTGGAATAGTGACCGTGCGTATCGAGAAAACTGGGTTATCATTCAACCATGATAAGAAGGGATGATGTGCGGATGCAAACATACGTTGACGGAGGCAAGCGGCAACTGCTGCGGCATTGGGGTATACCGCTGCTGCTGAGCGCAGTAGCTATTGTGCTCATGCTTCTGGCCGATAGTGGTGCGGAGACGTTGCGTTACCAGCGTGAGGCAATTCTCGATGGCGGGGTTTGGCGTTTGCTGAGCGGTCACCTGATCCATCTGGGATGGATGCATCTGTGGCTCAACCTGGCGGGATTATGGTTGGTTTGGTTTCTCACCGGTGACTCTCTTACCGTTTCAGGTTGGTGGTCGCTACTGCTGTGGTGTGCTCTTTTCATCGCTCTTGGGCTGTTACTCTTGAACCCTGAACTGCAGTGGTATGTCGGACTTTCCGGAATTCTGCACGGCTTGCTTTTGGCTGGCTTGCTGGTGCGCCTGAGCTTTGGCCAGCGAGATGCTCTGGTTGTGCTCGTGGTGCTTGTAGGAAAATTGGTATGGGAGCAGTTCTTCGGACCAATGCCGGGAAGTGAAGCGAGTGTTGGCGGCACCGTGGTGGTGGATGCCCACCTTTATGGCGCCATTGCTGGCGCTGCCGGTGTTGCATTGTTGCTTGGTGTGCCGGACTGGCGAAGGCGATTTGTGCCACCGGTAGTGACAGGTAACCAGTGACAAGTGTTGAGGGCATCACTGCCGCGATAGGCTGACCGCCACGCGTGACAGAATACAACTCTTACACTGATTAAGCGCGTTTGATCCTGTCGCCGAGAAATGCCATCAGTTGCTCCAGCGGGATGTCCTGGTTTTCACTGTCACGTCGCCCCTTGTATTCGACGCTGCCGCTTTTGAGGCCGCGCTCGCCGATCACTACACGGTGCGGGATGCCGATGAGTTCCATGTCGGCGAACATCACGCCGGGGCGCTCACCACGGTCGTCGAACAGCACATCATAGCCGGCTGCACAGAGATCGGCATAGAGTTTTTCCGCCGTTTCGCGCACGGCCTCCGACTTGTGCATGTTCAGTGGGAGCACAGCGATCTGAAATGGGGCGAGGGTATCGGGCCAGATAATACCCTTGTCATCGTGGTTCTGTTCGATGGCCGAGGCGACTACGCGGGAGACGCCGATGCCGTAGCAACCCATGGTCATGACTATGGCCTTGCCGCTCTCATCCAGGACGGTGGCCTTCATCGCTTCGCTGTACTTGTCGCCGAGCTGGAAGATGTGGCCGACCTCGATGCCGCGCTTGATGGTAAGTACCCCCCTGCCGTCGGGGCTGGGATCACCTTCAACCACATTGCGCAAATCGGCTACTTCGGGCTCTGGCAGGTCGCGGCCCCAATTAACGCCGGTGAGATGCTTGCCGTCTTCGTTGGCGCCGCAGACAAAATCGGCCAAATGGGCGGCGTCGCGATCAACAATTACCGGGATACCGATGCCGAGTGGCCCGATGGAGCCGGGATTACAGCCGACCGCGGCGCGTACCTCTTCATCACTGGCGAAGCTCAGTGGGCTCAGCACCTGCGGCAATTTTTCCGCTTTGATCTCGTTCAGCTCATGATCGCCGCGTAGTACCAGGGCAACCACACCTTCCATTTCACCCTCGGAGCTGGCACCTCGCACCACCAGGGTTTTTACCGTTTGCGCTGCCGGCACTTTGAGAAAGTGACTGACCTCATCAATGCTGTGCTGGTTGGGTGTATCCACACTCGTCAGCTCCTGGCTCGGCCCAGGGCGCGCTCCCTGAGGCGGCAATGACTCGGCCTTTTCGACGTTGGCGGCATAATCGCTTTCGGTGGAGAAGGCGATGGCATCTTCACCGGAGTCGGCCAGGACGTGGAATTCGTGGGAGCCGCTGCCACCGATGGCGCCGGTGTCGGCCAGTACCGGGCGAAAGTCGAGGCCAAGACGGGTGAAGATGCGGGTGTAGGCCTCGTGCATTACCTGATAGGTCTCTTTAAGCGAGGCCTCATCGAGATGGAAGGAGTAGGAATCCTTCATCAAGAACTCCCGGGCGCGCATGACGCCGAAGCGGGGGCGGCGCTCATCACGGAATTTTGTCTGAATCTGATAGAAGTTGGCCGGTAACTGCTTGTAACTGCGCAGCTCGTTACGGATCAGATCGGTGATGATCTCTTCATGGGTCGGTCCGAAACAGAACTCACGGTTGTGGCGGTCTGTCATGCGCAGCATCTCGGGGCCGAACTGTTCCCAGCGACCTGACTCCTGCCATAACTCGGCCGGCTGGATTGCCGGCATCAGCACTTCCTGTGCACCAGCACGGTTCATCTCTTCGCGCACAATGGTCTCGACTTTGCGCAACACCCGCAGACCCAGCGGTAGCCAGGTATAGAGGCCGGAGGCCAGTTTGCGGATCATGCCAGCCCGCATCATAAGTTGGTGACTGATCACCTCGGCGTCTGCAGGGGTTTCCTTGACGGTGGCAAGTAGAAATCGAGATACGCGCATGGCAGTGCTTCTTCCGGTTGGGTGGTGCAAACAAGGATGTTAAAGACGGATATTGTAGGCGCAGCGCGGGTCAGCCGTACAGAGTCAGGGGCAATAAAGATTTTCGTGAATGCATGCAGTTTCGCACAGGAGCCTGTTTCTGCTGCAGCAGATGAACGGGGGAATGCCGGATATTCTCTTTACTTTGTTGATGCCAGTACGGGCTGATACCGGTTGCCGGCGGACAACCCGTTTTATCCTGTTTAAAGTGTTGGGGTTAATAAAACCCGGTTAATTACAAAACTTGTCCACCATTTCCTGTCCTTCCTGAATTTTTTGTGCGCGCATTTCATCGCTCATACTGACGATGGTTCCATCAGCTTGACGGATTTGACTGGAATTCTGGTAGGTCTGTAGGTTCCCTTTGGCAATTTCACAATTTTGCTGCTTAATCTGAAGCTGTTTGGCATCGCGTTTGGCCTCTTCAGGGATGGCCTCCTCGTCAGGCTGCTGTTGTGTGGCAGGGACATCTTTGGTTGGAGTGAGTTTTTTTGCGGCGCGATCGGTTGGTGGAAGCTGACCATAATGGACATTACCTTCAGCATCGGTCCATTTATAGAGCCCTGCGGCATGAGTAAAGGCCATCGGTAGCACTAATAACGAGGTCAGCAGAACACCATTCCTTATGCGACGGTTCATCGAGATCTCCATAGGCGCGTTTCACCATTGTTAGGGGCAATGTAGCATGTCAAGTTAATTGCCGCTCAGTACAGGGAATGTGCGGCTGTTCACCCGTAAGATACTGTTATCGCTTGACCTAGGGCGTGAATGCAAGTAATTTTCTCTTTCTTTGCGACTGCATTCACATCAAGCCCGGATATTTCGTAAACTGCACATGCCCTCGCTTGTCTCTTGACGATGCAAGAAATTTTTCTCTTTGGCTGTATGAGTAACTACACCGCCCTGTCGAATAATTCCTTGCTTAGCCAATATCCTGCGCGATCGTTATATGCGTTTACGAAACCTCCGGGCTGGCCCGTTCTTACGGGTATTTTTTTCTGTGGAGCCTACGGGAGACTCTCAAGGTGGAATTGACCGGTGCCGAAATCATAGCGCGTTTTCTCCAGGATGAAGGTGTTGAGCACCTTTTCGGCTATCCTGGAGGCGCTGTCCTGCATATCTACGATGCTCTCTACAAGCAGGATAAGGTCAAGCATATCCTGGTCCGTCATGAGCAGGCAGCCACCCATGCGGCGGATGGTTATGCCCGCTCCACCGGCAAGCCCGGTGTGGTGTTGGTGACCTCGGGCCCGGGCGCGACCAATGCGGTGACCGGGATCGCTACGGCCTACATGGACTCGATTCCCATGGTAGTGATCACCGGCCAGGTCAACTCCAGCCTAATTGGCAACGATGCCTTCCAGGAGGTCGACTCGGTCGGTATCACCCGTCCCTGCGTCAAGCACAACTTCCTGGTCAAGGATGTCGCTGACCTGGCGGTTACCCTGAAAAAGGCCTTCTATATCGCCACCACCGGCCGCCCCGGACCGGTGGTGGTCGATATCCCCAAGGATGTCACTGCCGAGCGGACCCGCTATGTTTACCCGAAGAAGGTGACGATGCGTTCCTACAATCCTGTGGTGAAGGGGCACGCCGGGCAGATTAAAAAAGCCGTCAGCATGATGTTGTCGGCTAAGCGACCGTTGTTCTATACCGGCGGTGGCGTAGTGTTGGGCGATGCCTCCAAAGTGTTGACTGACCTGGCTCACCAGCTTGGCTTCCCTGTGACCAATACCTCGATGGGCCTCGGCGGTTTCCCCGCGACCGATAAGCAGTGTGTCGGCATGCTGGGAATGCACGGCACCTACGAGGCCAACATGAGCGTCTCGCATTGTGACCTGCTTATTGCGATTGGCGCCCGTTTCGATGACCGCGTCACCGGCAAGATTGAGAAGTTCGCTCCCAGTGCCCGAATCATTCACGTCGATATCGACCCGGCCTCTATCTCCAAGAACGTCAAGGTGGATGTCCCCATCGTTGGCGATGTGAACGCCGTGCTTAAAACCATGCTTGAGCTGCTTAAGGAGGTGGGCCGAACCCCGGATGGTGAGGCGCAGGCCCGTTGGTGGCAACAAATTGAGGAGTGGCGTGCCAAGGATTGCCTCAAATTTGACCGCGCCTCCAGCATTGTTAAGCCGCAGGGGGTGATCGACACCCTTTACAAAGTCACCAAGGGGAATGCCTTTGTCACCTCTGACGTGGGGCAGCATCAGATGTGGGCGGCGCAGTTCTATAAGTTCGATAAACCACGTCGCTGGATCAATTCCGGTGGCCTCGGCACCATGGGCTTCGGTCTGCCGGCTGCGATGGGGGTACAGTTAGCCCATCCCAAGGCGCAGGTGGCCTGCATTACCGGCGAGGGATCCATCCAGATGAACATTCAGGAACTCTCCACCTGTCTGCAGCACAACCTGCCGATTAAGATCCTCTGTCTCAATAACGGTTTTCTGGGGATGGTTCGCCAGTGGCAGGAATTTTTCTATGAGGAGCGTTATTCGCACTCTTACATGGAATCACTTCCAGACTTCGTTACATTGGCCGAGGCCTATGGACATGTTGGTATGCAGATCGACAAGCCGGAAGATGTGGAAGGGGCGATCAAGGAGGCCTTCAAGCTCAAGGATCGTCTGGTATTTATGAATTTCCTTACTGATCCAAAGGAAAATGTCTATCCGATGGTTCCCGCTGGTGCCGGGCTAGATGAGATGATCCTGATATGAGACACATTATCTCGATTTTGATGGAAAACGAGGCTGGAGCCCTGTCACGGGTGGCGGGACTTTTTTCCGCACGTGGGTATAATATCGAATCCTTGACCGTGGCCCCCACCGAGGATCCTTCGCTCTCCCGCCTGACCTTGGTCACCCGCGGTTCGGAAGAGATAATCGAGCAGATCACCAAGCAGCTGAATAAGCTGATCGATGTGGTGAAACTGCTGGACCTGACAGAAGGGCCGCACATCGAGCGGGAGATGATGCTGATCAAGGTCAAGGCTAGCACCTCCGCTCAACGGGAGGAGATAAAGCGATTGGCCGATATCTTCCGTGGGAATATTATCGATGTAACCGACACCTGCTATACCATCGAGTTGACGGGCGATGTGCAGAAACTGGATGCCTTTATTGGTACGTTCAAGAGTACGGACATTCTGGAAACCGTTCGCTCTGGCATCACCGGCATCTCCCGCGGTGAAAAGGCGCTACATATCTAGATTAAAGAAAGACTTACAACCGACTTCAAGTTTGCTTAAAGGAAGCTTCAAATGGCACTGAATATGTATTACGACAAAGACTGCGACCTCTCCATCATCCAGGGCATGAAGGTCGCCATCATCGGCTACGGCTCCCAGGGGCACGCCCATGCCAACAACCTGAAGGATTCCGGCGTCGATGTTACCGTCGGTCTGCGTGAAGGTTCCTCTTCTGCTGCCAAGGCCGAGAAGGCCGGTCTCAAGGTGAAGAATACCGCTGAGGCGGTCAAGGACGCCGACCTGGTCATGATCCTGACCCCGGATGAGTTTCAGTCCCAGCTCTACAAGAATGAAATCGAGCCCAACATCAAACAGGGTGGGGTACTGGCGTTCGCCCATGGCTTTGCCATCCATTACAACCAGGTCGTGCCGCGCAAGGATCTGGACGTGATCATGATCGCCCCCAAGGCGCCGGGCCACACTGTGCGTTCCGAGTTCGTCAAAGGCGGTGGTATCCCTGACCTCATTGCCATCTTCCAGGATGCCTCCGGCAAGGCCAAGGAGATTGCCCTGTCCTATGCCTCCGGCGTTGGCGGAGGCCGCACCGGTATCATTGAAACCTCCTTCAAGGATGAGACCGAGACCGACCTGTTCGGTGAGCAGGCCGTTCTGTGTGGCGGCGCGGTCGAGCTGGTCAAGGCTGGTTTTGAGACTCTGGTTGAGGCCGGTTACGCTCCCGAGATGGCCTACTTTGAGTGTCTGCACGAGCTCAAGCTGATTGTGGACCTCATGTACGAAGGCGGTATCGCCAACATGAACTACTCCATTTCCAACAATGCCGAGTATGGTGAGTACGTTACCGGCCCGCAGGTCATCAACGAGGAGTCGCGTTGGGCGATGCGTGAGGCGCTGAAGAACATCCAGAACGGTGAGTATGCCAAGAAGTTCATCCTCGAGGGGATGAGCAACTACCCCGAGATGACTGCCTGGCGTCGCAATAACGCTGCCCACGAAATCGAAGTGGTCGGTGGCAAGTTGCGCTCCATGATGCCGTGGATCACCGCCAACCAGCTGGTGGATAAGGAAAAGAACTAACCCTTGTTCTGCTCGGGCTGAAGGCCGGTTCCGCTTGTCGGAACCGGCCTTTTTTTTGGGGGGTAACTCGATTACCTCGGAGCGACAGTCCAGTAGCTATTTGCTCTACACCCTGTCGCGGCCGGGACGCCCCCCAGAGGCTTGCCTTGGTTACTACAATCCCATAAACAGGTACCTCTTTGTTACACCTCGGGCAACACGCGAGAAAAAACCGTTCCGCTCAAACATACCTGTTTTCCCCTGAAATGGACTGCGGTCCTCGGGGATCCATGGGGTTGGATCTTCGATTGAGCCGCAAGAAGTGTTTTCATGCCGCTAATTCCTGCTGAGGCCGTAGTGGAGAGGGTGGGTAGCCCAAGGGCTGCACGCCTCCCTGTGTGGTTTTTCTCTGGAAAAACACACGACAACGGATGCAACGCAGGGCGTCAGGCTTTATGATTGTGAGTCAGAGCGGGATTCATCGAGTACAGATAATATGAGTGACAAGCACAGCACGGAGGTCGGCAAGCCGCGGCGAGGTATCTACCTGCTGCCCAATCTCTTTACCACAGCGGCATTGTTTGCTGGCTTTTATGCCATCGTGGCGGCAATGGGGGGGCGATTTGAGGCGGCAGCCGTGGCCATCTTTATCGCCATGGTGCTGGATGGTCTCGACGGGCGGGTTGCCCGTATGACCAATACCCAGAGTGCCTTCGGTGCTGAGTATGATTCGCTTTCGGACATGATCTCCTTTGGTCTGGCGCCGGCGTTGGTGATGTATGAGTGGTCACTACACAGTATGGGCAAGATTGGCTGGCTGGCTGCTTTTATCTATACCGCCGGTGCAGCATTGCGGCTGGCGCGATTCAATACCCAGCTGGAAGTGGCTGACAAGCGCTTCTTCCAGGGGTTGCCGAGCCCAGCTGCTGCCGCCGTGGTGACAGGACTGGTCTGGGTCGGTTATGACTATGAGGTCGCAGGCATTGCGCTGGCATGGCTGACTTGCGCGGTCACTATCAGCATCGGTGTATTGATGGTCAGCAATGTCCGTTTCTACAGTTTCAAGGAGCTGGATCTCAAGGGGCGAGTGCCGTTTATGGCGATGCTTGTCGTGATTCTGGTGTTCGTGCTGGTCTCGCTTGACCCGCCGCAGGTGCTCTTCGGCACCTTTGTGCTCTACGCTCTGTCCGGCCCCGTTGTCACGGGGTGGCTGTTGCTGCGTCGTCGACGCCAGAGAGAAGCTGCCGAGAAGCGCCATAGTGACCAGAGTGACCAGAGTGACCAGAGCAACGGCTGATCTCACGCCAACAAGTACACTACTTTCGCCCCCCCCATTTTCGCTGCTACCTCATCTTGGCGTAGCGGTAAGGGTTCTAGTTTCCGGCACCAATACACCTGATTGTC
Source organism: Thiohalomonadaceae bacterium (assembly GCA_041563315.1). Classification (GTDB taxonomy): domain Bacteria; phylum Pseudomonadota; class Gammaproteobacteria; order Thiohalomonadales; family Thiohalomonadaceae; genus JBFEYJ01. The sequence goes on along the minus strand of JBFFNE010000012.1, from coordinate 25,429 downwards.
GGGGTAATACGGAGTACCACTATGAGCGATAAGCTGTTCATTTTCGATACCACCTTGCGTGATGGGGAGCAGAGTCCCGGCGCTTCCATGACCCGGGAGGAGAAAGTGCGCATCGCCAAGGCGCTCGAACGGATGCGGGTGGATGTTATCGAGGCGGGATTTCCCGTCGCCTCTATCGGTGATTTCGAATCGGTACAGGCTGTGGCCCGCGCGATTAAGGATTCGACCATCTGCGGTCTGGCGCGTGCCCTGGACAAGGATATCGATCGGGCCGGAGAAGCGCTGAAGGAAGCCAATTCAGCGCGCATTCATACCTTTATTGCTACCTCGCCGATCCATATGGAGCGCAAACTGCGCATGAATCCGGATCAGGTGGTGGAGCAAGCGGTCCATGCGGTGAAACGTGCCCGTCAGTACACCGACAACGTGGAGTTCTCCGCCGAGGATGCCGGGCGCTCCGACATCGATTTTCTCTGCCGCATTTTCGAGGCGGTGATCGCCGCCGGTGCAACTACCCTGAACGTGCCCGACACCGTTGGCTACAACCTGCCGCAGCAGTTCGGCGAAACCATCCGTCTGCTGCGCGAGAAGATGCCTAATTCGGATAAGGCCGTGTTCTCCGTGCACTGTCACAATGATCTCGGGCTTGCTGTGGCCAATTCGCTCTCGGCGGTGATGAACGGTGCTCGTCAGGTCGAATGTACCATTAATGGTCTAGGGGAGCGCGCCGGCAATGCCTCACTGGAAGAGGTGGTAATGGCGGTGAAGACCCGACGGGACGTGTTTTCTTGTGAGGTGGACCACATCGACACCACACATATCGTACCCACCTCGCGTCTGGTCTCGGGTATCACCGGTTTTCCGGTGCAGCCAAACAAGGCCATTGTCGGCGCCAACGCTTTCGCCCATGAGTCGGGCATTCATCAGGACGGCGTGCTCAAGCATCGCGAGACCTATGAGATTATGCGTGCCGAGGATGTAGGCTGGAGCGCCAACCGCATGGTGCTTGGCAAGCACTCCGGGCGCAATGCATTCAAGACGCGTCTGAGTGAGCTCGATATCGAGTTTGATTCGGAGGAGGCGCTGAACGAGGCCTTTGCCCGTTTTAAGGAGCTGGCCGACAAGAAGCACGAAATCTACGATGAGGATTTGCAGGCGCTTGTTACCGAGTCCGATATCGAAAGTCAGGTTAACGAACGTATAAAGCTGGTGGCACTCAAGGTGTGCTCCGAGACAGGAGAGACCCCGGAGGCTTGCATTACCCTCACCGTTGACGGCGAGGAGAAGCAGCTTTGCGCCACCGGTGGTGGCCCGGTTGATGCTACCCTCAAGGCGATTGAGAGTGTGATCCGTAGCGGTAGCGAACTGCAGCTCTACTCGGTGAATAATATTACCTCTGGCACCGATGCTCAGGGAGAGGTCACGGTGCGGCTGGAGAAGGCGGGTCGCATTGTTAATGGGCAAGGGGCCGACACCGATATTGTCATCGCATCGGCAAAGGCCTACATCCATGGCTTGAACAAGATCCTTGCCCCGCTGGAGCGCGCCCATCCGCAGGGCGGCGATGTCTGAAGCAGGGCTTTTGCCATGAATGAACAGCAGCGGCACATGCTTGAGCTGATGGGGATCCAGGTGTGGGAGAGGCGCGGCAACGCCTCTCCCATAAGAGATGAAAGAGTCGGGGGTAACCGCGACGAGGATAACAGCGAGAAGGAACCTTCGGCTCTCGGCTCTCAGTTCTCGTCCCTGGCGGCTAACGACGTTACCGCCTTTGACTGGGATGCCCTGGAGCAACAGGTGCAGGAGTGTCCAAGGTGTCCCGAGCTCGCCGTCTCCCACACACAACATGTGTTTGGTGGCGGTAACCTGGATGCGGATTGGTTACTGGTTGGGGAGTTTCCAGTTAATGGTGAGGACCCTTCGGGAGAACCCTTTTCCGGCCGGGCCGCGCAACTGCTCAGTGTGATGCTTGCTGCCATCGGCCTGCGACACGACCAGGTTTATCTCACCACGGCGATCAAGTGCCTCCCTCCGAAGGAGCGGGAACCCCGCTCAGAGGAGGTTACTGCCTGTGCCCCATACCTGCAGCGGCAGGTCGCGCTCCTTCAGCCAAAGATCATCCTGGCGTTTGGCCTTAACGCCGCCCAAAGTCTGCTCGATACCCACGACTCCATGAACAGCCTTCGCGGCAGGGCTCACCGGCTGGAGAACGGTGTAGCCGTTGTCGTGACTGATTCTCCGGCGACCCTGTTGCACTCTCCCCAGGAGAAGCGCAAGGCCTGGGCTGATCTCTGTCTGGCCCGCGATATTTTGGCTGCCGACGGGGAGGCGAAGGAGTGAGTGTGGTACAGGATCTGCCAGAACCGAAAGTGCGGCCAATGTTGGACAGCGACGTTCAGGCCGTGATGGCGATCGAAGAACAGGTCTACCCGCACGGCTGGAGCGCCGGAATTTTCCACGACTGTCTGCGAGTTCGTTACTCTTGCTGGGTGATGGAGCAGGAAGAACAACTGATTGGCTACGGCATTCTTTCGGCTGGGGGAGGTGAGGCGCATATCCTCAATATTGCCATCGATCCCCCTTTCCAGGGGCAGGGGTTGGGGCGCAGCTTCATGCAGTTTTTGCTGGAGACGGCTCGCCACCATGGCGCTGACACGGTCTTTCTTGAGGTACGTCCTTCAAATCGCTCAGCGCTGCGTCTGTACGAAAGCCTGGGGTTCAATCAGGTCGGGCTGCGCCGGGACTATTACCCCTCCGATAAGGGGCGCGAGGATGCCATTATCATGGCGCTGTCGGTGTAGAGTGTTTCCAGCGGGATGGCCTCCGCTACCGCGTAGCCCTGCGCATAGTCCACACCGATCTCCTCCAGTCGCCTCAGGACCGCTTCGGTTTCTGCAAACTCTGCGATGGTCTTCAACCCCATGTCATGCCCTATCTTGTTAATTGCAGACACCATGGAGTCATCAATCGGATCATCGAGAATATCCTTGACGAAACTGCCATCAATCTTCAGGTAATCGACTGGCAGGTTCTTCAGATAGGTAAAGGAGCTGAGTCCGCTACCGAAGTCATCCAGAGCGAAGGCACAGCCAAGGGACTTGAGTTCGAGGATTAGGTCATGGGCGCGGCTCAGGTTGGAGATGGCGGTCGTTTCAGTGACCTCGAAGCAGAAGTGTTGAGGGGGAACACCGCTGGCCTCGAACTGTTCGCGAATATAATTGAGCAGACCGTCCTGATTGAGAGAGAAGCCGGAGAGGTTGATGGTAAATAGAATATTGTCTGCCCCGGTCGGATGCGCCGCATACTGTTTGAGGGCCTCATTAATAACCCAACAGTCGATGGTATACATCAGCTTGTAGCGCTCGGCAGCGGGGATAAAATTGCCCGGACTGATCGGCTTATCCTCAGCGTCCAGCATTCTCAGCAGCAGCTCATAATGGACGACTTCATCCCTATTCACCGTGAGGGAACGAATAGCCTGGGCGTAAAGGGTGAAGCGATCATCGGCGAGGGCCTCGTTGATATCGCTGACCCAGTGTATCTCGCCCTGACGCTGAGCCAGTTCGAGATCATCAGGCTGGAAGATATGAATGCGGTTGCCGCCATGGTCCTTAGCGGTGTAGCAGGCAACGTCGGCATTGCTTAACACCTGTGCGGTGTTCTGCAGCGAGCGGTTGATCTCGACGATGCCGATACTGCTTCCGACCTTGAACGTTTTCTCCCCCCAGACGAAGGAGAATTCCATGATGCAATCCCTCAGGGCACTGGCCACGCGCCTGGCATGCTCCAGATCGCAGTTCTGCATCAGCAGGCCGAATTCATCTCCGCCGAGGCGTGCCAGGGTGTCGTTCTCACGCACCTGACGCTGAAGGTGCGAGGCAAGTTGCCGCAACAGTTCATCACCGGCGATATGGCCGCAGGTGTCATTTACCAGCTTGAACTGGTCCAGATCGAGATAGAGCAGGGTATGGATCTCGCCTTCCTCCTGGGTGCGTTGAAAGGCTTGTTCCAGGCGCTGTTCGAACTCGCCTCGATTGATGAGTCCGGTCAGCGGATCATGGGTCGCCTGCCAGTTCAATTTATGAGCCATTTCCCTTGCCTTGCGGACATCATGAAAGACCAGGACCACCCCGATGATGTCTCCATGGCGATTGCGGATCGGCGCGGCCGAATCTTCGATGGCGACTTCATCACCGTAACGGTTGATCAGCACCGTGTGACTGCTCATACCGATGATGTGCTTTTCGCTCAGGCACTTCGCTACCGGATTGGTCGCGGGATTGCGCGTTGTCTCGTGGATGAGACGGAAGATGCGCGACAGCGGCTGCCCCTTTGCCTCGTCCGTGCGCCAGCCAGTGAGCTCCTCGGCGATCGGGTTGAGGTACTCAACGTACCCCTGCGGATCGGTGGTGATGACACCGTCGCCGATGGAGTGCAGGGTGACCTCGGCACGCTCTTTTTCTTCGAATAACCGCTCTTCGGCTTGCTGGCGTTCGGTGATATCACGGGCCACGGCAATGATGAGTGGTTCTTGTTCTTGTTGGTGTAGCACATTGAGGCGTATCTCCACCGGGAAGGTGGTGTTGTCTTTCTTGCGGTGGCGGGTGCGCAGTTCCTGGGTGCCGGTTGCGGGTATCTTCAGCAACTCCTGAAAGATCGCGTGTAGCAGCTCGCGCCCGAATTCGGGGACGAGTTCATCGGCACCCATCGCCAGTAGTTCATCCTGGTCGTAGCCGAGGACCTCTTCGGCAGCCCGGTTGAAGTCAATAAAGTGCATGCTTTGTGGATCAATGAGGAAGATACAGTCGCTGGAGGTATTCAGGGCTGAGCGAAACCGCGTGTGGCCAAGGCGAGCCCGATCGCGGTCAGCAATCAGGCTGGCGGTATAAGCCTCGTTGTTTCGGCAAAGCTGGAGGGCCTTGCCCAGGTTAGCCATTATGGGCTGGAAGATCTGGGCAAACGGGACACTGGGATTGCTTGGCTCCGGTGAGAGCAACAGGATAAGCCCCTCGCCGGGGATTGGCAGGCGCAGGGCGCATCGATAGTAATTTTGGCGCAGTGGCAATGTCGCCAGCAGGCTTGGAGCGGCATCGAACAGTTGGGCGGCGCCGTCAATAATGCCCTTGGGCAGCGACAGCTTATGCCCGATCTGCGGTTTAAGTCGATAGTCGCCGATAGCGGCGATCAGGGTGAGTGGCTGCGGTTTCGCTGAGAGAGTCGGGGGCTCACTGAGCAGGAAAAGACCGACCGGGTAACCGGTATGGTAGATAAGGCGCTTGAGGGTTTTTAGGGCCAGCGGCTGCACCCGATCCTCAGCGCCGATGACCAGTGCCATGTCGTAGAGTGTCGAGAGGATCTGTTCCTGTTGCATGTTATACCCTTGACACGACCAAAGCGGCGTTGTGAAACAGAGGGTAGCCGCCACGACGCGAGCTGCCAATCTCCCCAAGTGATAGCGCACCATACAGCTGTGCATGGACGAGGCGGTCCGATAGCGATTGCAGTTCCACCTCTGCTGCCTCCAGACCGAGGTGAAGTCGCCGACCGGCGCAGTAAAAGGCAAGCAGGGGAGTATCACTGGCCGGATGTGGAAAGTGTTCGGCGAGCAACTCCATCGTATGCGCAGATTCGGCCCGGGGCGCCTCCAGCAAGGTCAGAATCGCATTTGCGGGAATTTCACCGATACAAAACAGTGAGCTGTCTTCCATCAGTGCCACCGGGATGCGCACCAGCACCTCGCTGTCGGCACGGATGATGCCGAAGGGAAAGTGAACGGCGCATTGGTAGAAGTTCTCAGTAGTAATATCGACGCCGTACTGGTCCTTGACCCGTTCTGCATAGACCTCAAAGGCCGGCCGCCAGTCGATGCTTATGATACGGTTGCCATCGGTCGAGGTCGCTGCAACCAGCTGCCTTGGTACCTGGTAACCATGTTCAAGGGCAGCGCCTTCATGGGAGGGAAGTAGTAGAGCGAGCAGACCATCCTGAATCAGCCGTTGAGCGTCAAACAGACAGGGCATCGGCTGGAAGCTCTCGCTGCCGGCATTGATGCCCATATAGTGCACCTGGTCTGCCAAGTGCAGGTAGAGTTCCTCGAGGATAAGTCCGATTTTCGGCAGCATGGCATCGAATATCAGGAATAGGCTGGTCGTCCCTTCCGGCTCACCGAGTTGTTCCTCAATGCCCGCCGCAAGGGTAGTGCTTGTCTCCACCAGATCCGTACCCTCCAGCGCCAGCCCCTCCTGGAGAATATAGCGCGGCATCTTCTCAAAACAATAGAGCAAGATTCCATCGGAGTGAAAGTGCCCTGCGATGATGATGGCAGGGAAGATGGCGCCGACAAGAGGGATACCTCTGTCTCGAAACAGCACCTGAATAGTGGAAAGATGGGCGTTCTCTCTTTCGGGGAGGAAGGCTAGAACCCCCATTTGTGGAAACTGTTGGCGCCACTCATCCAGCTGGGCGCTAATGGCCCCTATATTGGTGGTGGCGAAATGTGCAAATGACTTCACCAAAATGCCCTCTTTTCCCTGGTTAACCCTCTTTCGGCAGTGAATTATGACACTTCTGGACCTCTCTGTAATGCTGTAGAATAGTTGGCTTTCGCTAAGATTATTCCTCATGAGCACGATTTCCGCCCAAGTCAGTAAGCGCCGCACTTTCGCTATTATCTCGCACCCCGATGCGGGCAAAACCACCCTCACCGAAAAACTGCTGCTATTCGGTGGTGCCATCCAGCTTGCCGGAACGGTCAAGGGGCGCAAGGCGGCGAGACATGCCACCTCTGACTGGATGAAGCTTGAGCAAGAGCGCGGCATCTCTGTGACCTCCTCGGTGATGCAGTTCCCCTACCGCGACAGTATTATCAATTTGCTCGACACCCCCGGCCATGAGGACTTCTCTGAGGATACCTATCGCACCCTCACGGCGGTGGACTCGGCGCTGATGGTGATCGATGCGGCCAAGGGGGTTGAGGAGCGAACCATCAAGCTGATGGAGGTATGCCGCCTGCGTGACACCCCGATCATCACCTTCGTCAACAAGCTCGATCGCGAAGGACGTGAGCCCATTGATCTGCTCGATGAGGTGGAGGATATCCTCAAGATTCGTTGTGCGCCGTTGACCTGGCCTATCGGCATGGGTAAGGCTTTCAAGGGTGTCTACGATCTCTACAACGACCGTATTATCATTATGTCCGCCACCCATGGCGGAAAGAAGCTCGACGGTGAAGTGATTCAGGGGTTGGATAATCCGCGACTGGATGAACTGTTCGGCAGCCAGATCACCGAGTTTCGTGATGAGGTGGAGTTGGTGCGTGGCGCCAGCAACGAGTTCGATCTGGATGCCTATCTCAAGGGAGAGCTGACTCCTGTGTTGTTTGGTTCCGCGATTAACAACTTCGGCGTGCAGGAGATTCTTGACGCCCTTGTGGACTACGCCCCGAAACCACTGCCGCGTGCCACACTCAATCGCGTGGTGGAGCCTACAGAGGAAAAATTCACCGGTTTTGTTTTCAAGATCCAGGCGAACATGGATCCGCAGCACCGTGATCGCGTCGCCTTCCTGCGCGTCTGTTCCGGCCATTTCGAGCCGGGGATGAAGATGCATCAGGTACGCCTCGGCCGCGACGTGAAGATCCCCAACGCCATTACCTTCCTGGCCCAGGAGCGTGGCCATATCGAGGAGGCTTGGCCAGGCGACATCATCGGCTTGCATAACCACGGCACTATCCAGATTGGTGATGCTTTCACTCTGGGCGAGGATCTGAAATTCACCGGTATTCCGCACTTTGCGCCAGAGCTGTTCCGCCGCGCTGTTCTTAAGGACCCGCTCAAGTCCAAGCAGTTACTAAAAGGTCTTCAGCAGCTCTCGGAAGAGGGCGCCACGCAGCTGTTCCGGCCGTTGAAGAACAACGACCTCATTCTCGGCGCCGTCGGGGTTCTGCAGTTCGACGTGGTGGCGCAGCGCCTGAAGGACGAGTACAAGGTCGATGCGATATTCGAGCACGTCAACGTGACCACGGCCCGTTGGGTGGAATGTGATGACGAGAAGATGCTGGAGGAGTTCCAGAAGAAGGCGGCCGATAATCTCGCCATCGACGGCGCCGGTGATCTAACGTACATCGCGCCCACCCGCGTCAATCTGCAGCTAACCGAGGAGCGCTGGCCCGATATCGCCTTCCGCGCGACTCGGGAAAAATAAAACCCATTCACCGCAAAGGCGCGAAGGGCGCAAAGGAACTGTGAATCCGTAGGTTCTTATCGGCCTACGTGAGTGCGGGGGCCAGGTTCAGGGTTCAAGGTGTAGGAGCGGCATCTTGCCTCGATTTGGCTGAGGTGCCTCCGTTCGTTCGCGGCTGGAAGCCGCTCCTACACAATCCAAACCCCTTGTAGCGTGGTGCGACCGGCCTGGTCGCGATTGGCCTGATGCACCGCGGCCCGGATGATGCTAGAGCAGAAACCGCATACTCCGCCCTCACGGCTGGACGCTGTCGATCACAATCTCGACGACACCCTCGTCGCCAACCTGGATATTCTGACGCTCACCGATGAGATCGCCGCTTTGGGTGATGGCATTGCCCGAGGATGAGACCCTGGCACCGACATTGACCCGTGGGAAATCGGAGAGTTTGGCCTCGGTCATGACGGCCAGCGAATCATCCAGGGTGATCTCCATGGGCAGATCGCTGATCCGATAACGGGCGGCGGCAACCGGGAAGCGCGGGCCGTTTACCGCTTTGGCGTAGATGAACACCGTGTCCCCTGCACGGGTCTTTTGCTGCAGTGCCGGCGAGAGGCTCACTTTGACACGGACAACGCTTGCTGTGTCTGTTGGATCTTCGCTCGGTGTTGCCGAGCTGTGCGATAAGGTCGGAGCTGCGATACCGGCTCTGGCAGAGAGGCGGGCGATCTGAGCCGATAACTGCTGCTGTTCCTGTGGCTCCCCGGCAAGCAGCGGATGGAGCTGTTGCATCAGGCGAAGCGCCTCTCGGTCATCACCGCGATCTTCGGCGGCGAGAGCCGCCATCCACAGGGCGGTGGTGTTTTCCGGCTCCATGGCGAGGGCTTTTTGCACCAGCTCTGCCGGTCGGCCGCTCGTATTGCCCTGTTGAGACATGGTCAGCGCGTCGGCAAGGGCCAACATGATGCCAGGCTGTTCGCCGAGGAGTTGAAGCGCCCTGTCGAAGGCCTGCGCCGCTTGGGGATAGTCCCTGATGTTCATGTAGGTGCGCCCCAGAAGAAACCAGCCATTGGCGTCATCCGGTGTTTCCTTTTCGAGGCGTTGGTGAAGCTTTAACGCCAACTCGGTCATGCTGCCGGCTGATACTTCGTTGCCATGGCCGCTTGAGACTGGAGCACGGATCTCGGCCGTGATCAGTGCCGGCGTACCTAACCTCTGATACAGAAAGATGCTCAGTAACGGCACGGCAACCAACAGCACGAGCAGGCTTACTTTGCCGTAACTGGCTGAAACGGCAGTGGTTTGTTCTGCTCCGCCGGCGTCGATGTCTTGTAACAGGACTTGCTCAAGTTCGAGTTTGGCGCGGGTGTGCTGCTCGGCGCGGAGCTCGCCTTTCGCCAGTTCTGCATCCAGTTCGGCAAGCCTTTCCCTGGCGATGGCGACATTCTGCGCATTGCGGTCAAGCACATCGGTGCGTTGCCTGCGTAGCAGTGCAGGGGCAATGATGGCCAGGGCAGCAGCGATCATCACTGCGGTGAGTATCCAGAAAAGCGTCATGATCGGTTCTTTTCCTCTGTGTGATTGAGCAGGTGCTCGGCCCGTGCAATTTCTTCCGGGCTCAGCGCCGGCGACGGTTCACGGGCACGCCGGCGGATGAAGGTCAGCAGGACGATCACACCGATGCCGAGGATGGCGAAGGGACCGAGCCACAACAACACGGTGGCGGGGCGAAATGGCGGACGATAGAGCACAAAGTCACCGTAACGCTGGACCATGTAGGCCACGATCTCTTTATGGCTCTTCCCTGCCTGCACCATTTCATAGGTCTGCCGCCGAAGGTCCTGCGCCAGCTCGGCGTTGGAATCGGCAAGGTTCTGGTTCTGGCACACCAGGCAGCGCAGCTCTTCGATGAGCGTCTGGTAGTGGGCCTCGTCCTCAGGTGAGTTGAAGACGTGGGTTTCGATGCGCGCGTACAGTGTGCTACTGAAGATGATTAGCAGCACGCAAAACCACCGGATCATGAGGCTTCTCCCTTGAGTTGCCGCACCAGCGGCAGGATTTTCTCAGCGACGGCCTCCCTGGTGACCGGGCCGATGTGTTTGTAGCGGATGACCCCTTTCTTGTCGATGAGGAAGGTTTCGGGTACGCCATAGACGCCCCAGTCGAGTCCGGCACGACCTTGCCGGTCGCTGACCGAGGCAATATAGGGATTGCCCAGCTTGTCGAGCCAGTTGATGGCATCGCGCGGCTGGTCCTTGTAGTTGAGGCCAATGATCGCTACTTCGCCGGTATTGGCCAGATCGGTAATCACCAAATGTTCGGCGCGGCAGGAGGTGCACCAGGAGGCCCACACGTTAAGCAACCAGACCTTGCCGCGCATATCCTGCGGCGTGAAGGTGGCCGCCGGGTTATGCAGCGTGGGTAGCTCGAATGTGGGCGCTGTTTTGTCGATAAGCGGCGAGGGCACTTCGCGCGGGTCCAGTGTCAGGCCGATACCGAGAAATACTACCAGGATGGCAAACAGGCCAAAGGGGATGAGGAAACGTTTTTTCATGCACCTTGCTCCATCGTTTTACGCGCCTTTTTCGCCAGCCTGAAGTAGCGTCGGTCACTGGCAGCTAGCAAGCCACCGAGGGCCATCAGCAGTCCGCCCAACCAGATCCAGCGAACGAACGGCTTGTGATAGATGCGCAGGCTCCAGGCGCCTTCTTGGCCGAGCGGCTCGCCGAGGGCAACGAACAGATCGCGGGTCAATCCGGCGTCGATGCCGGCCTCAGTCATGGGCATGCCGCTGCGGTAGTTGCGTTTTTCCGGATGCAGGGTGGTGAGCGCCTCACCCTTTTCGGCCACGGCCACCAAACCGCGGTAGCCGTCGTAGTTGGGGCCGGTAAAGGCGCTCGCCCCTTCGAAAGTGAAAGTGAAGTCGCCCATGCTGTAACTCTGGCCGCGTTCGAGTCGGATATCCTTTTCGCTGCTGTAGATAGAGGTGAGGGTGATACCGACCACGAACACCGCAATCCCCAGATGGCCAACTACCATGCCCCAGCGTCCCCGTGAGGCACCGTTAAGGAGTTCGCCCGGCTTCATATGCGCCTTCACCCAGCTCATGGTGGATAGCAGTACCCAGAAAGCGAGTACCATCCCCAGTGCCGCACCCCAGGTGAAATAGGGCGTCAACCAGATAGCGTAGGCCATACCGGCGAACAGGCTTGCCACGAGGGGGAGGCGCAACTGGCGCAACAGCGTAGCGGCACTGTCCTGGCGCCAGCGGGCGAAGGCGCCGAACCCGACCAGCACCGCCAGCGGCAAGGTAAGCGGGATGAACACATTGTTGAAGTAGGGCGGACCGACCGAGATCTTGCCGACGCCCAGAGCATCAAGAATCAGCGGGTAGAGGGTGCCGAGCAGAATGCTGGCGGCGGCGACCACGAGCAGCACGTTGTTCAAGAGCAGCCCCGTTTCGCGAGACAGTAAATTAAAACGTACGGTGGAGCGGATCTCGCTGGCGCGCAGGGAGTAGAGCAGCAAGGAACCGCCGATTACCACGCCGAGGAATATCAGGATGAATATGCCGCGTCCCGGATCGGTGGCGAAGGCGTGGACTGAGGTCAGCACGCCCGAGCGCACCAGGAAGGTGCCCAGCAGGCTCAGGGAGAAGGCGAAAATCGCCAACAGTACGGTCCAGGCCTTGAAGGCGCCGCGTTTCTCTGTCACAGCCAGGGAGTGGAGCAGTGCGGTGCCAATCAGCCAGGGCATGAATGAGGCGTTCTCTACCGGATCCCAGAACCACCAGCCGCCCCAGCCCAGTTCGTAATAGGCCCACCAGCTACCGAGGACGATACCCAGGGTGAGAAACACCCAGGCGATATTGGTCCACGGACGGGACCAGCGTGCCCAGGCGGCATCGAGCCGGCTGCTGAGCATCGCGGCGATAGCGAAGGCAAAGGCCACGGAAAATCCCACATAACCCATGTAGAGCATCGGTGGATGGATGGCCAGCCCAGGGTCCTGCAGCAGCGGGTTGAGGTCGCGCCCCTCCATCGGGGGCATGGGCAGGCGCTCGAAGGGGTTTGAGGTGAAGAGCATAAACAAAATAAATCCGACGCTAATCATTCCCATCACGCCGATCACTCGCGCCACCATGGCTGCGGGTACACTGCGGCTGAACAGCGTCACCGCCGTGGTCCAGATCGACAGGGTCAATGCCCATAGCAGCAAGGAGCCCTCATGGGCACCCCATACCCCGGAAATAAGATATAGCGTCGGCAGCGCGGTATTGGAGTTGGCGGCGACGTACTGCACCGAGAAGTCGTGCACCAGGAAGGCGTAGGTCAGGCAGGCGAAGGCGATGGTCATAAACAGCAGTTGCGCCTGTGCTGCCGGTTTCGCCACGGCAATCCAGGAGGAGATCCCCCGGTGCGCACCAATAACAGGAAGCGTGGCCTGGAGCAGTGCCATAGACAAGGCGAGGATCAGGGCCATGTGGCCGATTTCCGGGATCATGGTTTGGTTCCTCCGGCAACGCCGTCCTGAGGGGATTTTTCCAGTGCCGCGGCAACCTCGGGAGGCATATAGTTCTCGTCGTGCTTGGCCAGAACCTCATCCGCCACAAAAACTCCATCCTCTCCCAGACGTCCCTGAGCAATGACACCCTGACCCTCCTGGAACAGATCGGGGAGGATGCCGGTATACCTGACTCTGATGCGGTTTCTGTTGTCGGTAACGGAAAAACGTACCGTTAACTCCTGGCCCCGTTGCAGGGAGCCGGGTTCGACCAGTCCGCCGAGACGAAAAACATGGTTCTCCGGCACCTTGTTTTCAGTGACCTCGGTGGGACTGAAAAAATAGGAGAGGTTATTGCCCAGGGCGTTGATGACCAGGAGGGCTGCCAGCCCCAGCACCGTCACGCCAGTGAGCAACAGGGCGAATCTTTTGTGTCTTGCTTTCATTGCGGTCTCGTTTCGTTCATACGGATGATTCGCTGGATTCGGCGAACGACAAGCCTCTTGTGTCGACGCACCAACAGGGGCTCGATTACCATCAACAGGGCGGCGATACCGAAGGATGGCCACACATAAAGGGCGTAACCGCCCATCTCAAAAAAGGTTTTCATACCTTCGTCTTCTCCATGATCAGTTCTTTCACCCAACGGCTTTCGCGTTCGCGCTCGAGGATGATGCTGCGCACTCGCGCGAGTGCTACGGCGATGGCGTAGGCCCAGAAGGCGAGAGTCATGAGCAGCAGGGTGGTCAGCATGATCGTGCTCATGCTTGAACCGGAGCTGACACTGACAGAGGCACCCTGGTGAAGGGTGTTCCACCATTTGACGGAAAAATGGATGATGGGGATGTTGACGGCGCCAACCAGACACAGGATAGCGCTGGCACGGTCGGCCCGCCGCGGGTCTTCAATTGCCGAATGCAGGGCGATGAAGCCGATATAGAGAAACAGCAGGATGAGCTCCGAGGTCAGGCGGGCATCCCACACCCACCAGGTGCCCCACATAGGCTTACCCCAGAAGGCGCCGGTCCACAGCGCGATGAAGGTGAACAGGGCGCCGGTGGGTGCCAGTGCCGTGGCCATCATCGAGGAGAGGCGAGTATTAAAGGTCAGGCCGATGAAGGACCAGCCTGCCATTACCAGATAGATCAGCATCGACATCCAGGAAGCGGGTACATGGACGAAGATGATGCGGTAGCCTTCACCCTGCTTGTAGTCGGTCGGGGCGACGAAAAAGCTCATGTACAGACCGATAAGGAGCAGACCTGCGGCGGTCCAGGCAAAGCCTCGTGACATTCGTCCCGCCACTGGGTAGAAGGTAGCGGGAGAGGAGAACTTGAACCAGTTAATCAGCTTTGAACTCATGGAGCCTCTGCAGTTGTTGTTTTGTTACCAATAGAGTGGGTGTCGCGTGCTAAGTTCCCAAGCAAAACAGAGACGAGGTTCGAGAGTAAATATACGAGGGGTCGAGTGCGCTTCGCGCACAGTTGATATGAGCGTGAGCGCAGCGAACTCCTTCCCTTGTATCTCGACTCTTGTAGCTCACATCTGCTTTACTCTGATGAGATGCGCAGGGCAAGCGCTGTCGCCAAGGGGGCGAAAAACAGCGCCAACAGCAAAATCGCCGCCAGCATCGAAAGGTGGCCCTCGGCACCCAGTCCCGAGGTAGTGGCCTCCACTGCGCCGGTACCGAAGATCAGCACCGGGATCGTGAGCGGCAATACCAGCAGTGAGACCAGCACTCCTCCGCCTCGCAAACCCAATGTCAATGCGGCGCCGATAGCGCCGATGAGACTCAATACCGGTGTACCGAGCAACAGGCTGACAATCAAAACACCTAGCGCCTCTATCGGCAGATCATACTGTAACCCGAGGAGTGGTGTTATCAGAACCAGCGGCAGCCCGGTGACCAGCCAGTGAGCAAAAACCTTACCGATAACCAGCAGGGAGAGCGGATGGGGTGTCAGTAGCATTTGTTCCAGTGTGCCGTCGGTATGATCGACCGCGAACAGCTGCTCCAGTGCCAGCATGGAGGCCAACAGGGCCGCCACCCAGACAATCCCCGGAGCAATGAGGCGAAGCGTCTCGAACTCGGGTCCGATACCCAGTGGGAACAGGCTGACAACGATCACAAAGAAGAAGAGTGTCGAGAGCACATCGGACTGACGGCGAAAGGCCAACGTCAGGTCTCGACCGACAATGGCACAGAAGGTCTTAAACATCCTCTTCCTCTCCCGTGCCGAGACGCAGCTGCTTGCTGGTGGCTTGGGTAAGCGTGACCTCCTGGTGGGTCGTGAGGACTACCATGCCGTCAGAATGGATATGTGAGCCGATCACTGTTTGCAGAACAGCTACCGCGGCACTATCCAGCGCGCTGAAGGGTTCATCAAGAACCCATAGTCTGGCCTTGCTCACGAGCAGACGAGCGAGGGCAACGCGACGCCTCTGCCCCTGAGAGAGGTGTTTGCTGGGCAGATCCTCAAAGCCGCGCAACCCCATCTTCTCAAGTGCCTGCCATAGCTGTTCCTTACTGACGGAGTCGCCATCGAGGAGCGAGGCGGCGCGCAGGTTCTCAAGGGCGGTCAGATCATCCTTGATTCCGGGCTTGTGGCCGATATAGAGCACTTCTTTGTGGAATATCTCGCGCAGTGCGCTGATAGCCATGCCGTTCCAGCTGACCTCACCCTTGCTTGGCGTGAACAGGCCGCAAAGTGTTCGCAGCAAGGTGCTCTTGCCCGTGCCGTTCCGGCCTTGGACATGTAGCACTTCGCCAGGGGAGAGATCCAGTGAGAGATCGCTAAAAAGACGGTGATCGCCGCGAGTGCACTCCAGGTTTTTGGCTTCAAGCATAAATTCAGTATCTAAGCCGAGAGTCTTCACAGTGTAATGGGTTTAGAGAGGTATTTTTCCCTGCCGTCTCAGAATTCGTAACGGTAACCTAGGCTGCCGTAGGTGCCCGTTGTTCTTTCAGTAACATCGGGCATCTCGTGGTTGGTCCATTCACCTCCGATTTCGGCCTCAAAGGTCATCTTGTCCCAGGTATATTCGACACGGACCATCGGACCGAGGAGCCACTGATTCTGGTCGCCGGTTTTCCATGTGCGCTGGTCGATTCGAAGGCGTGGGTAATAACGCCAGTGACGGCCGATCTGCAGGCGGCTGCTGGCGTAGATGCCGATGCTTGAGACGGAGGTCGTGTCTGAGTAACGCAGCCCGAGGGAGCTGATATCGTCGCCATTAAGTACACCGGTACCGATGGCCTGCAGACTGATGAAGTATTCGTCGTCGGTGGCCGGTGTAGCCTCGACCCCACCTGAAGCGACGCTGGCACTGGTCTGCATAATGGATAGATCGCCGGCGAGACGCAGACGCACCGTGACAGGGCGGGAGAGTCCCAAGGTAACCGTACTGCTTTCAGCAGTGCGGTCACGGGCCAATTGATAAATCATGTCATCCGTGTAGAGTGCGCGCAACTGGGCGATATCTTCAACCGCCGGACCACCAACACCCAAGGTCTGTCCTATCAGGGCATTACGAGTGGTCAGTGTCGGTGTTTTACGTATATCGTAGCTGGCATTCAGCGTTATCTCGTTCTTCAATGTCCAGTTGGCCAGCAGCATCCCAATGTTGAGTTCATCGTAAAAGATGTCGTAGTCCGCCAGGCTCAGGACCATCAGATCAGGGCGAAAGTAACGTATCTCCCCCCCCACGGCGCGGCGGTCAACCAGCGTGTCCACTGTTTGCTCCAGGCCGTAGAGGGAAAACTCCCAGTTTTTGGCGTAGGGGCCAAGGTCGAGGGCCACGCCGGTAAAGCGTCGGTTGTCATTGAAGGGGTCCCGACTGCTTTCAACCGGATACCCGGCAACCAGGGTTGCCTCGATACGTTTATTTAATGCGTAGCCCAATTTTATGCCGTCAAAGCGCCCCAGGGCACCGTCACGGCTGCTGCTCTGGCGTCCAGCGCGGCCCCACCAGCCGAAATCACGGTCGTGGTGTTCGGTGTAGAGGGAGCTGACCCGCATATCGTCGCCACTGCTCTCACTCATAAAATCACGGTAATGGCCGGCAGTGACTCGCAGACGCGTATCAGAACCGTCACTGCGGCGCAGGGCGTTAAGGTCAAGGTCGGTGCTAAAGGCCGAGGCGGTGGTTTCTGTGGTGGCGCCGTCGACACTAAAGGTATCGCGCAGGTAGAACTGGGAGAGGGCGCCGTAGACTTCCCACTCCACCTCCCCCTCTTGCCGGGCTTCACGCAGTTCCTTTTTGTCTGCCAGGGCGGCCGTCTCCAGGCTTATCAGGCGTTGGCGCACCCGCTCACTGCCCTCACCCGTGGGATAGCGCTTGAGGTATTGCGCGTAGACAGCGCTGGCCTCTGAGCGCTGGCCGGCACGTTCACGGGAGAGCCCGAGAAGTTCCAGTGCCAGTCGGCTACGGCTGTTTCGTGGCTGATTCAGTACCTGTTGATAGAGAAAGATGGCCCGGGCGTAGTTGCGCTCATCAATGAGCGTTTTGCGTGCCTCTTCCATCAACGCATCAACCCGTTTTTCCACTTCAGGGGTAGCCAGCGGCTCCGGTTCGAACCGGGGCAGCTCTTGACGTGCCCCGTCGCCGATGAGGGTCACGGTGACACCACGATAGTCGTTGTGTGCGCTGATCTGATAACGCACCGGTTTACTGAAGTTCAGCTCCAGGCGTGCTCGGTTGCCACCTTCCTCACGGTAGCTGACCGTGCTGAGCGGGAGCTCCTGTGTGGGCTGGAAGCGGATTTGTTGTGGCTTTGGCACTTGTATCTCGGTCGGCGCTGGGCCGATCAGTCGCAGATCAATGAACAGCTGCCGGCTTTGTTCCTTTGGCGTATGGCCGAGGTACTGGGCCGCTTTGGTGAAACTGATCCGGATCTCCTGCCCCTGTGCCGAAGTGTTGAGGCGTACATCATCGATGATGCCGTACTCCTGGGCCGCAACGGGTGGGGCGTTCAGGCAAAGGGTGAGGGCGAGCAGGCGGCCGGCCAGCCGTCTACCTTGCTTGTGCAGTGCTTTCATGAAAAATTTTACCTCAATGCAGCTACCAATTGCGATCCGTTACCCGGTGTTCCGGACTGGATTGCTGGTGACAGGAGCCTGCACAGTTGCGGTTTCCACTGACCGTATCCCGGTGCTCGCTAGTGTCATAATCATCGGCATGGCACGCTGCGCAGTCCGGCTTATAGGTGGTGAAGCGATAGGCATTCATGCTGGTCTGTGGCGTGCCGGTGTGGCAGCTGTTACACGACATGGTTCTTCCGTGATTGGGGTAGTTCGGGCTGGTGTGTGTGTAGCCGGCAGGGATCCAGCCACGAGTGGTGTGGCAGCTATTGCACTCCAATGTGGTGGTGACATGGGTGATCGGTTTGCCGCTGGCCGAGATGCCGTTGTGGCAGGTGCTGCAGTTGCCTGTGACACCACTATGATCGTAATAAGTCGGTGTCCAGCCGCGGGTAGTGTGGCAGACGTCGCAGGATTCGGTTGTTGGCAAGTGACTGGCGTTCTTGCCGGTAGCGCTAACGCCATTGTGGCAGCTGGCGCACTGGCCGGGAATGACGCCGTTGTGGTTGAATCTGGCCGGAATCCAGCCGCGGGTGGTGTGGCAGCTGTCGCACGATTCCGTCGTTTGAAAATGGGTGGCATGCTTGCCGGTAGCCGTGGTGCCATTGTGGCAACTGGCGCATTGGCCAGGCTGTACATTGATATGCCTGAAACGGGCAGGGAGCCATGCATTGGTGCGGTGGCAGTC
Source organism: Thiohalomonadaceae bacterium (assembly GCA_041563315.1). GTDB lineage: Bacteria > Pseudomonadota > Gammaproteobacteria > Thiohalomonadales > Thiohalomonadaceae > JBFEYJ01. Next base: position 6,976 of record JBFFNE010000012.1, on the reverse strand, counting down.
ATCGCATTGCCGGTCGGTGGCCATGTGATTGGCTGATTTTCCTGGTGCAGTGCTGCCATTGTGGCAGGTCGCGCAACTACCGATGACCGCGATGTGATCTATCCTGCGTACGGGACTCCAGCTGCGGGTCCCATGGCAGTCCTGACACTCGTTGTTGCTGGCAATATGGTTGGCTGGCTTGACCGAGCTGCTGGCAATCTCCTGCTGGCTGTGGCAGGTGCCGCACTGGCGCGGTGTGCCGCGAAAGATGCCGGAGCGATGGCAACTTTCACATTCCACATTACGATGGTTGCCGGTGAGGGGAAAGCCGGTAATGAAATGATCGAAATCATCGACAGTGGCTGCCGAGGCCGCTGTTGGCAATACCAGCAGCAGTGAAAAAAGGGCAGTCCCGAGCATTTTGGTGATGAAATCAAACATGATTATCTTCCCTCTGACCCGAGCAGGCCATTAATCCGAACAGCAGTGAATTTTTTTGTTGAATGGCAACGGCTGCAGTTGCGTCCGAAACGGCCGCGGTGCACATCATCGGCCTCGTGACAGCTCACACAGGTTGCAGGCGTCTTGTCCGCAGGTGGTTCACGGTGACAGCCGTTACAGGCGAGCTCCTTGTGGGCACCTGTAAGTGAGAAATCGGTTTTCTCGTGATCAAATAGCCACAAAAGCCAGCCATTGGCGTTATGGCAATCCCCGCAGGATGCGCCCAGAGCACCTTCGTGGCTGTCGTCATCACGGTGACAATCGTTGCACCCTGACGGAAGCGATGCGTAACGTCCCTTGGTGTGACAGCTCTCGCAGGTGGCCAGTGCATGCAGGCCATAGAGTGGAAAGCGGGTCAGGTCATGATCGAAACTGACCTTTTCACTCCAGCCCTTATCGTTGTGGCAGGTGTCGCACTTTCTGCCGAGACTGCCCTGGTGAATATCGTCGTTTTTGTGGCAAACGATGCAGTCACGCACAGGGGCATCCTTTTCCACACCGCCAGCGTGACACGCTGTGCACGTGGCCTCGGCATGCGGGCCACGTAGCGGGAATTCGGTGTCCTTGTCGTGATCGAATGAGGCTTTCCCCCAGTCCCTGGTCGAGTGACAGTCCTGGCAGCGTTTGCCGTTGCGCCCCCGGTGAGGATCATCGGCACGATGGCAATCGACACAGGCCGTGGACTGTTTCTTTGCATCTTTGCCGGGTAGATGGCAGGCACTACAGGCTACCTTTTCGTGTGCATCACGTAGCTTGAAGTCAGTCTTGTTGTGATTGAATTTCGCCTTTTTCCATTCGGTGCTGCGGTGGCAGCTGTCGCATTTCTTGCCGTAACCGCCGCGATGGACATCGTCACCACGATGACAGGAAAGACAGTCCATCGGTGTTTTTTTGTAGCGCTGGTTGGGATGACAGGCAGCACAGATGACTTTCTCATGGGCATCGACCAGCGGGAAATCGGTCGTGCTGTGATCGAATTTCCGCTCGGTCCAGGTGGTGGTGGTGTGGCAGTCGGCACACTTTTTCCCGAAGTCACCTTTGTGCACATCCTGCTCTTTGTGGCAGTCGATACACATGCTGGGAGCCTTGCGCCAGGGCTTGTTTTCCTTATGGCAGCTGCTGCACTGCACGCGTTTGTGTGCGCCATCGAGGGCGTAGTCGGTCCTGGAGTGGTCGAAAAGCTCCTTGTCGAGCAGTACCACCTGTGCATCCCGGCCCTTGTGGTCGGTATGGCAGGAGCTGCAGGCCGCATTGCGGACCTCGGGAGCACGGCCATGGTAGCCCTTGCGTGCCTTGACGTCGGCATCGACCTTATCGTGGCAGTCCAGACAAAGCGCATTCTGGGTGGTCTTGCTGAACCGCTCGTGGCAGCTGGTGCACTCGCTCTCTTTTTCGGCGTGTCCTTCGATGAGTTTACCCGGCATCAACAGCTTTTCAATGCTGGCGCCCGACACCGGGAGGGTGACGGCGCTCAATAGCAGTAACAGGGCGGCCCTGCCTTTAATACATGTGAACAGCGATAACATGAACAATCCCTGACAGCACCATCATGAGGAAAAATGGGAAATGAATGACATGCCACAGAGCGAATAACCGCTCATAAAAATGGAATTCCAGCACCTTGCGAGTGGCATCAAAATAGTTGTTGAGGTAGCGCATTGCCTCGCGACGTTTCGCGTGAGTCGTCTTGCGATCCCACTGCTCTTTTGCGGCCGTTTCGCGCAGTGCCGAGCGCAGCATTCGGCGCAACACCCAGCGGTGCCACCAGGCTGTCAGGGTATACTTTGTCCAGCGACCCATGCTGTGGAGGAGACCCGGTGAATGGGCTAGTGCCATCTTTTCAATGACTTGCAGATGGGGCATGAATTGCTCACTGAACTGGCTGATCCAGGAGAGATGGCCACGGCTGTCACCGACCACCTCACCTAGTTCTTGCAGGTTAGCCTTGCGCCCGTACAGGCCGTAATGAATTCGTGTATAGAAAAAGCGTCCGGCGATGCCGCTGGAGGCGACAAGTAGCATGCAGATCAGTGCCACATTACTGTTGAGTGAGCCCAACCCGAAGTTGGCGTGAAACAGAATCAGGGTAGGACCGAGTACGCCGAACACCATGTGGGTACGAAACCAGTAGCGGGTAGGCCCCCAGTTACGTATGGCACGCCAGTTCTTGCGCAAGGGGTAAAGCAGTAGTGCTACCATCAGCGAGCCGCCGATGATTCCCAGCGCATAGCCCAAGCCTTTCTCTGCCGTGATGTAGTGCTCCGTGCGCAGTTGCCAACCGCGATAGATGAACCATCCGACGATAGAGAAAAAAAGCAAACCGGCAAGCCGACCCGACAGCGGGGTCGTGAGCCGTTCGGGATGATGCAAGGCGGCCGAAGGAGGTGTACCCGACATATTTACTCCATGTTCTTTTTGGTTGTTTCATATACTAAGGGGTCAAGCTTAAACCTAACTTAAGCCCCACTTAAGGATGATTTGCGAATATGCTCGCAGAACTTTGCGACGCTATCTGATGTAGTGGTCACAGTGAAGTGATGTGGACTTCACGTTTTCGAGAATAATATCAAGAGGAATGGTGATGGATAGCGGTGAATGGTGGCTATGGAGTATCTACGCAGCCCCTTTTCTGTTGATTTGGGGGTGGCATCTTCGGGCGGTCAGCAAACGCGAGCGCCAGGCGGCCAACACCCTCGCCGATGTGGTTAAGGCCGGTCTGACCGAACCGGCGTCATTACATCCCGTCATCGATCCCAACCGCTGCATTGGAAGCGGTTCCTGTGTGACCGCCTGTCCCGAAGGCAATGTTCTTGGCATGATCCGCGGCAAGGCGCATCTTATCGACCCGACCCGTTGCATCGGCCACGGGGCCTGCAAGGTTTCCTGTCACCGTGACGCCATCACCCTGGTCTTCGGTACCGCCAAGCGAGGTGTCGATATCCCAAATGTCAATCCCGATTTTCAAACCAATGTCCCCGGACTGTACATTGCCGGTGAGCTCGGTGGCATGGGCCTGATCCGCAACGCTGTGAACCAGGGCAGTCAGGCAATGGATTCCATCGCCTGTCTCGATGGCCTCGGCCGTTCTGACCGACTGGATGTCATCATTATAGGCGCTGGCCCGGCCGGCCTGGCAGCGGCCCTTGGCGCGATAGAAAAGGGGCTCAGCTATAAGGTGCTGGAGCAGGATACGCTGGGCGGCACCGTGTCGCACTTTCCGCGCGGCAAGGTAGTGATGACCGCGCCGGCCAAGCTGCCTATTGTGGGTAAGGTGCGTTTTACCGAGGTCTCCAAGGAGGAGTTGCTGGCCTTCTGGGAAAAGGTGATTGCTGACACCGGGCTCCAGGTACAGACCGGTGAACGGGTGGAAGACATCACCCGTGAGGGCGATGGATTTGAGGTCAAAACAGCCGCCGGGGAGAGCTACCGGGCGCGCGCCGTGTTGTTGGCCATCGGCCGGCGAGGCACACCGCGAACACTTGGCGTACCGGGCGAGGAGCAGTCGAAGGTCGTCTACAGGCTAATCGATTCCGAGCAATACCGGGATAAAAAGGTGCTGGTGGTCGGCGGCGGTGACAGTGCCCTGGAAGCGGCAGCCAGTATCGCAGACGAACCCGGTACCACCGTCACCCTGTCCTATCGTAGCGATGGTTTTTCCCGCGCCAAGGAAAAAAATCGCAAGCGCATAGCCGAAGCCGAGGCGGCAGGTAGATTGCAGCTTCTGATGCGCTCCAACGTCACCGCAATCCACTCGGAGCAGGTAGAGCTGGAGCAGGATGGTAACACGGTAACCATCGATAACGATGCGGTGATTATCTCCGCCGGCGGGGTACTGCCTACACCCTTTCTCAAACGCATTGGTATCGACGTGGAAACCAAATACGGGACTGCATGATGAAGAACCGTTTTCATCGAAGCACTGCTATCTCTCTTATCGTTACCTGCCTGATACTCGGCACCGGGCCGGTTTTCGCAGTGACTATGAACGATGCCATGACCGCGGCAAAAATGCGCGATTATCCGAAAATGGCATCGATATTGAAAAAACTGGCAGGCGCCAATGATGCTGAAGCGCAATACCAGTTAGCCAATCTTTACCGAAGCGGCAGGGGTGTAAGCAAGGATTTGGACGCTGCAGCATACTGGGCGCGAAAGGCTTCAAAGCAGGGACACCCGAAGGCACAGTATCTGTTGGCGGGATTGTGTGAAAAAGGGGTTGGCTGCAAAAGCGAGAGTGAGGCGGAAAAATTGTATGCCGCCTCTGCCGCCGAGGGTTATGCTCCTGCAAAAGAGAGGCTGAAGAGTGCGGCTTCCTCCGGTGTCGAGGTCGGTGCGAATTCTCCCGAGCGGTTACGTACGGCGGCACGTCGCGGTGATGCCAGGGAGGTTGAGCGACTGTTACAAGCCGGGGTGGCGGTGGACAGTGCCGATGAGAACGGCCGCACCGCTTTGATTGAAGCTGTAGAAAATGCCAAAGCGGATGTGGTGCGTTTTCTTTTGAAGACCGGCGCCGCAGTTAATCATGCGGATGGCTACGGCGACAGCCCGTTACGTCTTGCGGCTCGTACTGGAGAGGCCGGGATTGTCAAATTACTGCTCAATGCCAGAGCTAAAGTCAATGCGTCAGATCGCTTTGGCAATACAGCATTACTCATCGCCGTCGACAAGGGCGATCTGAAGATTGCCCAGCACCTGTTGTCCTCAAAGGCCGATCCAAATCAACGCAATCGTGACGACGAGACCCCCTTGGTCGTTGCCGAGCGACGCAAGGACAAGGCAATGATCGAGCTGCTTAAACGCGCTGGCGCCAGGCCGACCAAGGTGGTGAAGGCGAAGCGAGCTGACGTGCCGCTGGCTATTACCGGCGATGAGGCCAATCTTTACAAAGGCTGGCCGCCTCTGATGATTGCTGCCTGGCTCGGCCAGCCAGGGCGGGTGAGCGCATTGCTGGCAAAGGGGGCTAAGGTCAATGCCACGGATCAGGATGGTCACACTCCCCTTACGCGCGCCGCCTGGCGCGGTCACAGCAAGGTGATTGATCAGCTGCTTGCTGCAGGCGCCGATGTGGCCCAGTCAGACAAGAAGGGGCGTTCGCCTTTGTTCTGGGCCGTCAGTGATAAGGTCAATCCTGATGTTATACGTAGCCTATTGGCCAAAGGTGCCGATCCTGATGCAGCAGACAGCGAAGGGCGAAGTGCGCTCTCTCTGGTGGCGGAGTCCGGGGATGTTGCCACACTCTCACTTTTGCTCTCGGGAGGAGCCGATCCTAATCAGGCCGCGAAGGATGGCACCACGGCACTGATGCAGGCGGTCAGGAACAAGCACGCCGAGGTGGTATCACAATTGCTGGCAGCCGGGGCCAAGGCCGCTATTGTGGACAAGGCCAAGCACAGTGCCGTCTGGTATGCCGCCGACGCCGGCAGTGCCGAAATCCTCAAGCAGCTGCTTGCCTTGGGAGAGGGATTTTCCGCGGCAGATAGCAAGGGCCACAATGCGCTGGTTCGAGCCGCGCTACATGGTCATGATGAGAGCGTCTCTTTGCTGTTGAGCGCTGGTGCCGAACTGTCGCATGTGACGACAGATGGCAACACCCCGCTGACACTTGCGGCCCAGCAGGGCAAGGTTGAGGTAGTCAATTTGCTAATCAAGGGCAATGCCCCGCTCGATCACCGCAACAATAATGGTAACAGTGCCCTGATGCTGGCCGCGAAGCGGGGACACAATGTCGTGGTTGAGGCGTTGCTGAAGGCGGGAGCTGATCCCTACCTTCGCAATAAGCAGAAATTAACCGCGCGGGAAATTGCCCAGGAGGCCGGCCATAAGGAGATAGTCAATGCCTTTGACCGCCATGGCGACAAGAAAAAGAACTGGATGAAGCTGATCACAGGATAAAATCAGTCATCAGTCATCAGTCATCAGTCATCTGCCAACTGACTACCCCCGCAGCCCCACGCCCCGCTTAAGTAGCCACAGGCTGTAGCTGTAAAGCGCGGCGATAAATAGCACGATGACTACGTAGGCCGTTGTGAGGTCTATATCGGAGACGCCCAGCATGCCGTAGCGGAAGGCGTTAACCATGTAGAGGATCGGATTAACTAGTGAGATCTCCTGCCAGATCCCCGGCAGCATCGTCACTGAATAGAAGATCCCGCCGAGATAGGTCAGGGGCGTCAGCACAAAGGTGGGGATGATGGAGATGTCATCAAAGCTTTTGGCATAGACCGCATTGATAAACCCCCCCAGGGCGAACAGGATCGAAGTCAGCAGCGCGACGCTCAGTGTCACCCAGAGATTATGCAGTTGCAGGTCGACGAAGAATGTCGCCACGATCGTGACCATCAATCCGACAATGAGCCCGCGCGCCACTCCTCCACCGACAAAGCCCAGCAGAATCAGTGAATGGGGGATCGGTGCGATCAGCAACTCCTCCACGTAGCGCTGGAATTTCGAACCGTAGAAGGAGGAGACCACGTTAGCGTAGGCGTTGGTGATTATC
>JBFFNE010000011.1:0-56634 GCA_041563315.1 Thiohalomonadaceae bacterium | reverse complement strand
GCAAATAGCGGTCGCTGTCAACAAGGCTGGACTTGTACCGCCCTTCCCATAAGGAGCCCGTTCGCTTATAGGTTTTATTGAAATAGTAAACATATCGACGACCAAGTGCCTGCATCCTCTGGGACACGCCATACTCCACCATTGGCGTAATAAACAGGTGCACATGGTTAGTCATCAAAACATAGGCGTGGATACGACAACCGAATTTGACGGCGGACTCATGAAGGTCGTCCTGATACCGTCGATAATCCTCTTCTGCATAGAAGCATGGCTCTCGGTTATTGCCACGTTGAATGACATGCTGGGGAACGCCCAGCAGATTAAAGCGGGGTTTGCGCGGCATTGGTCACCTCCGTGTGAGTAACGCACTGAAATAAATGGGTATATTAGCTTCCAAATATATTAGAAACAATTGCTCTCTGACCCGGTTTTTTCTGGGGAAGACCATGCTCTGCAGCCGCCCGAAGGTGTCGAATTCGTACTGGGTGGTGCCCTGATTATGCTTCTGGCCCGAGTGCCACAGGCTGCCCGGCAGGTGCACCCATTTGCGCTCCTGCACGGTCTCGCCGAGCTTGCCGTACCAGCGCTCTTCATAGCCCGACTCGTGGTCCACCCGGATGATGCGCCCGACACACGGTCGGCGGTTCGGTTTTCGGACGTGTCGGTCCCATAGGCGTAGGTGACGTCGTTGTTCACGCCGTTGGGGTAGTCAATCTTCACCAGCCGCTGGAAGTCGTACTCGTAGCCGATCCGAAAATGCACCGTTTTGCCAAGAAACCCGAATGGATATGTAAGGAAATCATCCGCATGAAGGCGTTGATGGCTCACACGGGGTGCCCCTCCCTTTCGAACAGCTTTCAATCGGCGCTTTGCCCATAAAGGTATCAGCGTCGGCAAAAGCTATGTGAACAAGAGGATTCGGCAGAACCAATATGAAATTCAGGTAGTTGCCTACTTGGCGAAAATAATCCTGCGGCAATTTTGCGGCACTGAAGGTGGTAAATAGAGGTAACGCAGTGGATTTTGAGGTAACGGCAGAAACAAAAAAGCCAGCAATAGTTGCTGGCTTTTCATGCACTTACGTGCATTTTGTTGGGGTGGCTGATGGGACTCGAACCCACGACAACTGGAATCACAATCCAGGACTCTAACCAACTGAGCTACAGCCACCATTGAAACTGCTTACTGCCTGGTCGCGTTATATGGCGCGCCCGGCAGGACTCGAACCTGCTACCCTCGGCTTAGAAGGCCGATGCTCTATCCGGATGAGCTACGGGCGCATTACTACGAGCTGCATACTACTTAATTGGTCGGGGTAGAGAGATTCGAACTCCCGACATCCTGCTCCCAAAGCAGGCGCGCTACCAGACTGCGCTATACCCCGAGCTGTCCGGGAAAACCTGAGTTCAGGAAGGCCCGTACGCGCGAAGACGGCAATACTACCGGGCGTTCTGGCTTCGGTCAACTCCCCCGGGTGAAAATTCTAGTCCTATTTTATGGCGAATGCGGCTACGGCAAACTTGGCTTGCTGCAGTGGCCATGAGAAGATAACGCCCCCACAAATCGAGCAGGTAACGGTTTTTCCATGAGCGCACAGATCATCGACGGCAAGGCTATCGCGGCACAGGTTCGCCAGGAACTTAAACAGCGGGTGGAACGGCGCATTGCCGCCGGCAAGCGCGCCCCCGGACTGGCCGTGATCCTGGTCGGTGATAATCCGGCCTCTCAGGTCTATGTCGGCAGCAAGCGTAGAGGCTGTAAAGAGTGCGGTATTCTCTCCATTGCCCACGACCTGCCTGGCGATACCAGTGAGGGGCAATTGCTCTCTCTCATCGATGAGCTCAATACCGACCCCACGGTCGATGGCATTCTGGTGCAGCTCCCCCTGCCTGCTCATATCAATGAAGAGGCGGTGATTGAACGCATCCACCCGGACAAGGATGTGGATGGTTTCCACCCTTATAATATCGGACGCCTGACCATTCAGATGCCGGTACTACGTCCCTGCACCCCGCGCGGGATAATGACCATGCTGGAGAGCACCGGGGTAGGGCTGGCCGGTCTTGATGCCGTCGTGGTGGGCGCCTCCAATATCGTCGGTCGGCCGATGGCGCTGGAGTTGCTGATGGCACGCTGTACGGTAACGGTCTGCCACAGCCGCACCCGGGAGCTAGAGGCCAAGGTACACGCCGCCGATCTGGTGGTGGTGGGTGTCGGTCGCCCTGAGATGGTCAAAGGTGACTGGATAAAGCCCGGCGCTATCGTGATCGATGTAGGTATCAACCGCCTGGAAAGCGGTCAACTGGTCGGAGATGTAGAGTTTGACAGCGCCAAGGAAAAGGCCGGCTGGATCACTCCCGTTCCCGGCGGCGTTGGCCCGATGACCGTAGCTACCCTGCTGCAGAATACGGTGGACTCGGCTGATCTGCGCGATTAGGTGCAATACAGCGCCTGGGAACAGGCGCAGCCCTGCTCGCGGAGACGGGGCCTTCTCCGAGGAGTGCCCTGAGGTTGCATCAGCCCCAACATCCGGCAAATGGAACGAAAAGTAATTTCATCAGTTATACCTCGTCATGGTGTTGGCTTTAACGATTCATACCGCAAGGTGCATGCCAGCAAAAATACAACAATAGAAGAATATGCTGACTTCTTGTTTTGAAGATTTTTTTGCCGTTAATAACAGGAGTAGTTGGCCATTTGACAGCGGGTGACATACCCCGGATACGCCATAGTTGACGCTATAGCACTATTCGCCCGCCAACTATGGCATTAAATCAGAACGTTAATGTTGTAACTGACCGTAGAGCCTTCGGTAGAGTCCACCCTGCCGGAGCAGCTCTTCGTGGCTTCCCTCCTCGATGATATGGCCGTCATCGAAAACGTATGCGCGGTCAGCCTGCTTCACCGCACTGAGTCGGTGAGCAATGATCAGCGTGGTGCGCCCCTGGAGAAACTCGCGCAGGGCACGGTGCAGGTTGGCCTCGGTCTCTGCATCCAGGGCGGAGGTGGCCTCATCGAGGATCACCACCTTGGGATCAGCTAGCACCATGCGCGCTACAGCGAGACGCTGGCGCTGGCCACCGGAGAGGCGGATCCCCTGACGGCCAATGACCGTATTCAGCCCTTGCGGCAGCTCCTCTACGGTCTGTCTGAGCTGGGCTACTTCCAGCGCCTGCCACAAACTGCTATCGTCGTACTCTCTCCCCATTGTAAGGTTGGCTCGAACGGTGTCGCTGAACATGGCGGGATGTTGCAGCACCACTGCTACGTTATCGCGCACCACATCCAGGCCGACACACTCCACCGGTTCATCATCGAACAGCACTCGCCCGTGGCTGGGCGGATAGAGGCCGAGGATCAACATCACCAGTGTCGATTTACCTCCACCACTGGCCCCCACTAACGCGACCTTCTCGCCAGGGGCGATACTCAGATTCACATCGTGCAATACCCAGTCGGCCCCCTCGCTATAGCGAAAATGCAGGTCGCGTACGGCCAGACCTACCGTGGATTTTCCGGCAAAGGGATCCGCCAGATGGGGGTATTGCGGCTCTGCGTGCAGCGAGACCAGGCGGTTGATGCGCGCCAGCGCCGCCTTGGCGCCGTAATAGGCGTATTGTACATTCAACATATCCTGTACCGGTGACATCATGAACCAGAGGTAACCGAACACCGCCATCATCTGACCGACGCTGAGATCGGAGAAAACCACCATCAGCATGCTCAGGGCGCGGAAACTGTCGACCCCGAAAAGAAAGATACCGAAGGAGAAACGCCCCGCCGCTTCACTGCGCCAGGCATAGGTGGCTGAGGTGGCCTTGATTGCGGCGGCCCGGTCCTTCACCTTGGCCAGGTAGTGGCCCTCACGATTCGTGGCGCGCACCTGCTGGATAGCATCGAGAGTTTCGGTTAACGACTGCTGGAACAGCTCAAAAGCGCTGTTCTCACGCCGTTTGAGCTCCTTGACCCGCTTGCCAAAAATCACGGTGAAATAGATCACCACCGGGTTCATGAAGAGAATGAACAGTGCCAGTTGCCAGTGCATCCACAACAGGATGACACTGACACCAATAAGACTTAAGAGCGCGATCAGGGTCTTGCTTACCGAGGAGCCAATAAACTCGTCAACGGCATTCAGATCGGTCACAAAGTGTGAGGCCACCGCCCCACTGCCAAGGGTTTCGTACTCCTTCATCGAAATGGACTGCAAACGCGAGAGCATCTGGCTGCGCATGTGGTAGGTCACATCCTTGGCTATCAGGGTAAACTGACGATTCTGCCAGACAGCCAGTCCCAATGCGGCAAGGCGCAATACCACGGTCAGCAGCAATACCGCAACGATGTAGAGGATCGGACCTTGCCAGCCTGCAGGAAACAGCGTCTGCATTGTCCCAACCAGCTGCGCCGGTTGTTCCAGCAAGACCTCATCAACCAGCAACGGCATCAGCAGCGGGATCGGCACAGCCGCCAGTGCACCGAGAAACGCGACCACATGTGCCAGCACCAACTCGCGGCGGTGTTGCAGCACGATCTGCCAGATATGGCTCCAGGTGTAGCCGGTAAAGAGCTCAGTTTGCATAACGTCCTGCGTTGATATCACATCGGGGAAATAGATAGCGACCATCATAGCAGAGCCATGGCTGCGGCTCAGAGCAGAAAAGGGAACATACGGTGCGATACGGAAAAAATGGCGGCAGTCCGTTGCCTGTCAATAATGGAGGGTTCCCTGGTCGGCAATCCATACCGAAAATAACGGGGAAAAATCGTAAAGAGTGACCTTTACGTTGTTGCTACCACATGAAAATGGGAATACCCACCGGCAACATTGCAGCCAGTGTTCTGCCGTAGCCGGATTGGTAAACATGAAAACTCTGGGGGGAGTCATGTCTACCAGTAGGTGAGATTATGATGGCAAATCGCCGCCCTGAATATTGGGGAAAACCCTAATATATAGGGATAGCATTATTCCGCCGCCACCGGATAGACTGACACCGAGGAGTTACTCACTCCTCCTCCCCCAGCTTCAACTCCAGCTCATCCAACTCGCAGCGCGCCCAGTCAAAGGTGAACGCCTCCGCCTCGCCGATCAGGCGCTCATCCTCGAGCCCTGAAATTTCACAAAACTGGATCCGCGAGTGCAAGGGGCGGGAGCTGGAGCGAATCATGCGGCGAATCGCCGCATCGGCCACCATGGAGCGGGCATCACTTTCGTTCAACGATTGACCATCACTCTGCTCAGGCAGTTCTACCAGCCCCTGCAGAATACAATCCCCATCTTTCTGATCGAGCAGGCGGAAGACATAGTAGCGTTTTGTCATCACTCTTCCTTTTCATGAACAACGACGAGAAACAGTGGTGTGTTGAAAGCAGGCTGACACACTATTGGTAATATGCCAAATATTAGCAGGCATTTCCCCCTCGCCTGTCGCCGTGACAGATAAAAAAGAGGCCCGGTCACCGCACACGGGCCGGGCCACCAAGGGAGTGCTACCACAAAAGAAACCGTTATGCGTGACCGGGGTTGCCGCGCGAGAGTTTGAGACGAACGTTATCGGTGTTACTGACCCTGACGACCTTCTTCTCGCGCAAATAGGTAGTCACTGCATCCCACACAGGAGTTCCGTCGATGGGCTCGGCGACACTGGCCCAGCCGGCCACGACATACTCCTTGCTGGCCTGCAGCGGTTTACCGTTGAGTTCCATATTACTGATGCGCTTGCCCATCACTTGCTCCGGTTCAATGGTGTACTTGAGCCCGCCGACCCGCACCATGTCCCCGCCCTGCTGGTAGTAAGGGTCAGCGTTGAAGAGATTGTCCGCCACGTCCTCGAGAATGGTCTTGATACGCTCACCGGTGAACTGGTTGCGAGTCACCGTCGGGTAGGTAATGGCTGTCTGGGTCATCACGTGATCGAAAGTGATTGGCTGGCCCGGAAGTACGCTCACCCCCCAACGGAATCCTGGTGAGAAGGCGATTTCCGCATCCTGGGTATCCATCAGCGCATCGGTGATGAGCTGGTCGAAGGTGCCGTTGAAATTGCCACGACGGTAGAGCAAGTCATCGCTCACCGCCAGCTCCTCGTTAAGCTTGTCGAGATACGGTGCGCGCACCGCCTCAATGTGCTTTTGCATCCTCGCATCGGCTGGCAACAGGTCAGCGAAGACCGGCAGCAGTTTGTAGTGGAAGTCACGCACCTTGCCGCCGCGCACATCGAAGTCGAGTACGCTGAGGAACTTGCCGTTGGAACCGGAATTGATCACCAACGTAGTGCCGCCTGTTGGCGTCTTCACCTTGACGGCATCGGGGATGGCATCGTGGGTATGGCCGCCCATGATGGCATCGATACCGCTGACACGGCTTGCCATCTTCAAGTCCACATCCATACCGTTATGAGAGAGAACCACGACCACTTGCGCCCCCTCTGCTCGGGCCTCGTTCACCGCCTCCTGCATCGCCTCGTCACGAATACCGAAGCTCCAGTCCGGCACCATATAACCAGGGTTGGCGATCGGGGTGTAGGGGAAGGCCTGGCCGATGACCGCCACCGGGACACCGTTCATCTCGCGCAGGGTGTAGGGCTTGAACACACGTTCCTCCCATTCCTTGTCAACCACGTTCTGCGCCAGAAACTCGATATGGCCCTCGAAGTCGTTGTCGATGATCTCCTGCACCCGCTCTGCGCCGAAGGTCATCTCCCAGTGTGGGGTCATGATATCCACGCCGAGCAGCTTCTGCGCATCGACCATGTCCTGGGCATTGGTCCAAAGCGATGTGGCAGAACCCTGCCAGGTATCACCGCCGTCGAGCAGCAGTGCGTCCGGGCGCGAGGCACGCAGGCGCTTGACCAGGGTGGAGAGATGAGCAAAGCCGCCGACCTTGCCAAAACGCTGCGCTGCTTCGGTGAAATTCAGATAAGTGAAAGCGTGCGCCTCCATGGTGCCGGGGCGAATGCCATACTGCTTGAGAAAATGCTCACCGACCAGGTGCGGTGCCTGACCATGCATGCCGGCAATGCCGAGATTGATATTCGGCTCTCGGAACCACACCGGCAGCAGCTGGGCATGGCAGTCGGTGAAGTGGAGGAACGAGACGTTGCCAAAGCGTGGTACATCATACGGATCGCGTCCGCCAGACGCCGCCATACCGGGCATAGCAAAACCGGCCGCCGCCGCAGCGGCTAGTACCTGCAGAAACTCTCGACGCGAAATACTCATCCTCACTCCTCTCTTATTCAACGCAACGCCATTAAGGCGGGACATGACTAGATTATGAGGTGAGTTGCAACCACGAACTATTGGGAGAAACACCGACCGTTATTAGGGTTTTCCCTAAAGGCTTAAGGACCACCTGGCAATGCTCTTACCGGAAAGGCCAAAAGAAAAGTGCCTGGTAGCCAGGAATCGGGGCTCAGGATGGGGCAACCTGACCTACTCGGCACTCGACTTTGAACCCTAAACTTAATCAGGTCGTGGCAGAATGCTGCTCCTACGCCTGAACCGTGTTACTCCTGCGCGTTAGCCACCGTCAGTGTCATGCGCACTAACTGCGACAGGGAATCAGCCTGCAGCTTGTCCATGACCCGCGCGCGATGTGCCTCGACGGTCTTCAGGCTGACACCCAGCTCACTGCTGATCAGCTTGTTGGAGGCCCCGGCAACCACCAGCTCCAGCACTTCGTGTTCCCGTGGAGTTAGGGTCACGAAACGGCTGCGCCATTCATCAATCAAAGCGTGATTTCCACGACGTTCACGATCCTGTTCGATGGCGCGTTGCACTATATCGAGGAGCAACTGGTCATTAAACGGCTTTTCAACGAAGTCGAAGGCCCCGGCCTTAAGCGCCCGTACTGCCATCGGCACATCCGCATGGCCGGAGATCACGACCAGCGGAAGGCGAAATCCACGCTCCCGCAGTATCCCCTGCAGCTCCAGGCCACTCATTCCGGGCATACGAATATCGAGCAGCAGACACCCGGGGCGATCCTCAAACCCCTGTAAAAAGGCATCGGCCGAGGAAAAGGTTTCCGTATTCAAGCCCACCGACTGCATCAGCCATGAGAGTGAATCGCGTACCGCCTCATCATCATCAACAATAAATACTGTGCTTTGTTCAATCACCTTGCCCCTCTCCTTTCTCCGTCGGCAGAACAATGCGCAGACACGTGCCCCGACCGTTGGTAGGTTCCAGCAGCAACTGGCCATCATGCCCCTCAATGATACCGCGGCTAATGGAAAGCCCCAGCCCCATACCATGCCCTTTGGTAGTGACAAAGGGCTCGAAGATTTGGTCGCGCAACTGCTCGTCGATACCGCGACCGGTGTCCTCCACCAGCAGCTCAACGCCATCCTCGTTGTGTGAGGTTCGGATCACCAAAAGACGCTCAGGTACGGGTGTATCCTGCATCGCCTCGATGGCATTGCGTGTCAGATTAAGAAAAACCTGTTCGAGCTGGATCTCGTGCGCCCACAATTGCGGTAAACCTTCGTGTAACTGCAACTGCAGTGTCACCTTCGCCTTACGCAGCTCCGGTTTTAGGAAGGCAACCAGTTCGCGGATCAAGCGATTGACATCAACCCACTGGCGCTCTGGCTCCTCTTTGCGAATAAAGCGCCGCAGCTGACGGATAATCTCGCCAGCCCGTTCTGCCTGGGAGGCAACCCGTTCCATGACCTCGATAAGCTGCTCCCGCAGTCCCTCTTTGTCACTCTGCAGCATACGGATTGAGCCGCGGGTGTAGTTACTGATAGCCGATAACGGCTGGTTGAGCTCATGGGCAATGCCCGAGGCCATCTCGCCCATGGTGCTTAAGCGCGCCACATGGGCTAATTCGATCTGGCGCTGACGTGCCTCTTCGGCAGCATTTTTCCGCTCGGTGATATCACGAAACACGACCACCGCACCAGTAACTTTACTGTGTTCGTCGCGTATCGGATTACTGGAATACTCCACCGGGATGCTGCGGCCATCCTTGCACCAGAAGATATCATCATCCACATACCCCGGCTGGTCATCGCGAAAGGTATGGTAAACCGGACACTCATCCCCGGGGTGAGGTGAACCGTCGGCACGAGTGTGGTGCAGGAGCCAATGCTGATTTTTGCCGATGATCTCTTCGGCTTTCCATCCGGTGATCTCCTCCATCGCCCGATTGACGAAGGTAGAATTGCCCTGCAGGTCTACACCGTAGATCCCGTCAGCAACAGAATCGAGAATGAGAGCATGCTGTGCCTCCAGGCGCTGCTTGGCATGAGAGAGTGCGCGGTTCAGTCGCCACACCCAAGAGCTCATTCCGCCCATAAACAGCAGCAGCAACAGGCCACCAAGCAACCAGGCCCAATAACGCAGCAAAACATCCAGCAATGTAAAACGCTGCGCGTGCTGGTATGGCGGAAGACGCAATTCACGCAGCAGGTTATGCACCGGCTGGTAATCCAGCGGAATGGTCCAGCCGGCGTAGTTGCCGGCCAGCGCTGCCGGGGCATCCTCGGGCATGGCGGCCAAGGCGCTCGATACCTGATGAGCCAGTTCGTTTGAGGTGTAGCGGACCTTGCTAAACGGCCACTCCGGATAGAGACGGGTGCTGTGCAACAGGGGGAAATCCGCATAGTGTTTTTGCTCAATGACGCGGAACTCATTCAGCCGAATTCGCCCTTCACCTACCATGCGTTCGAGGATATCACTGCGTACGGTACCGGCATCGACCCGCCCTTCTCGCACCGCTTGAACCACCTTGTCATGGGTGCCTAAAAAACGGAGCTCGAGAAAATCCCGATAGGGGTTGATTCCCTTTGCCTTGAACTCGCGCAAGGCCATCTGGAAACCGCCTAGCGAGGTTTCATCGACCGCAGCAAACGTGCCTTCATGCAGGTCCTCCAGCGTATTGAGATCATAGCGCTCGGCGCGGGCAATGATCACTCCAGCGAAAATGTTGAATACCTCATTGCCCCAGCGGTTCTTCATAGTAGCGATGCGTGAAACGCGGTGGCGTGCTTCAAGGTTCACGTAGATAGCCGGGTTGACCAGAATAAAATCCACCATGCCATCGCCCACCGCCGCATCCACCTCGTCGAAATCGAGAGGATCGATATAAAAACGGTACTCAGGCAAGGCGCGGCTGAGGTAGTCAGCGGTGTTGGACCAATCGCTGAGGGCGGTCTCATCCCCCCGGTGGCTGAGAACACCGATACTGATCGGCTGTGTCGCCTGTGTACCAGAGGCAAACCCCAGCAGGCAAAGAGCGCTCAGCCATGACCGCCATGACCGCCGTGGGCGGCGGAAATAACTCATGGACTGAACAAAAACCACAGCGGCCAGCCCAGCGCGAAACCTGCCAGCAACAATGCCAACCAGGCCCTGAGAGGGGAGCCCCCCTCCTTCACCGGCAGCAGGTAAGCATCACGGACGGGGTCGATTGCGCGAGCACGTTGCCCGATCTCCTCCCAGGCCTGCTGGTATGATGGTGCGATTTCATGCTGTTCATCGTTGCCCGCCACAGCAAGATCATCCATTGTCCAGACCCCTTGCGGTTTACCCTTGGGGAAACGGCAATCCCCTGTAAACATCACGTTGCCCACCACTGGCACCTTCGGCAGGTGAAAGCGCAACGTCGCAAGCTGATTCTCTATTTGATAAAGCGGATTGGCGAAACGAATGGTACGATTGCCCAAGACCTGGGCCCAGGTATCCATGCGCTCGCCGCCAAAGATAATACCGTCACGTCGGTTGGAGAGCAGCAGCAGAAGGCCGTTCGGCGTCAGCAGCAGCCGTTCAAAGAAGGTCTGTCCCCCCATGCCATCATCAAGCAGCACATTTTTCAGCTGTGCGGCCCCCACCGATGAAATGCGCTTTTCCATACGCCGCTGTGTACGCCATTGCCGCAGCAGCGGCAACACCAGCAATAGAGCCAATAGCAACAGGACCAGTGGAACGCCCCAGGTGTAGAGTCCTGCCAGTATCATCTCACTCATCCTTATTCACGGCGCCATGTGGTGCCCTGCGGGCCATCTTCAAGCACAATTCCCTGGGACTTGAGTTCATCGCGAATACGATCGGATTCGGCCCAGTTTTTGTCCGCCCGTGCCTGCAGCCGGGCCTCAATCAGGCCATCTATGGCGGCATCATCCAGCCCACCGTCTCCCCCTCCGCCCTTGAAGAATGCCTCTGGGTCGCGCTGCAGTAGCCCAAGCAGGCTGCCAAGCTGACGCAATTGCGCCGCATGCTGTATCGCCTTGGCAGGCTCGTCACTGCGACAGCGGTTAACCTCGCGGGCCAGCTCGAACAGTACCGCCAGTGCCTCCGAGGTATTGAAGTCATCATCCATCGCCGCATAGAAACGGTCACTGTGCTCGTTCTCGCTGACCGTAACCGCCGCTGCGCCCCCCCCCCCACGCAGAGCGTTGTAGAGACTGGTCAGGGCGGCCTTGGCATTGTCCAGATGCTGATCGGAGTAGTTCAGTGGGCTGCGATAATGGCTGGTCAGAATGAAGTAACGGATCACCTCCGGATCGTACTGCTTCATTACCTCGCGGATGGTAAAGAAGTTACCGAGCGATTTGGACATCTTCTCGTTGTCCACACGCACAAAACCGTTGTGCAGCCAGTAGTTGACGAAGGTGCAGCCACAGGCCCCTTCGCTCTGGGCGATCTCGTTCTCATGGTGGGGAAACTGCAGATCCAGTCCGCCACCGTGGATATCAAAGTGATCACCGAGGGCCTGGGTCGACATGGCAGAGCACTCGATATGCCAGCCGGGACGGCCCTTGCCCCATGGGGAGTCCCAGCTCGGCTCACCGGGCTTGACCGCCTTCCACAACACGAAGTCGAGCGGATCGTCCTTGGCCTCATCCACCGCCACCCGCTCACCGGCCCGCAGATCCTCCGGATTCTTACCGGAGAGTTTGCCGTAGCCTTCAAATTTCGACACATCGTAATAGACGTCGCCATTGGTGGCAGCATAGGCGTAGCCCCTGGCAATCAGCTTCTCGATCATGGCGATGATCTCTGCCATGTGCAGCGTGGCGCAAGGCTCACTGTCGGGTCGCAACACACCGAGGGCATCGGCATCCTCATGCATCGCCTCAATGAAGCGGCCGGTCAGCGCATTGAAATCCTCGCCGTTCTCATTCGCCCTGGCGATGATCTTGTCATCAATATCGGTGATGTTCCGCACGTAGGTGAGCGCGTGCTCACCATAAAGAAAGCGCAGATAACGATTGATCACATCGAACACCACCAGTACCCGAGCATGTCCGATGTGACAGTAGTCATAGACAGTCATGCCGCAGACATACATGCGTACCCGCTCCGGGTCGATAGGCACGAAGCGCTCTTTTTGCTTGCTGAGGTTGTTGTGGACTTTTAGCCCGTGTTGATACGCCATTCGTTCGCTCTCATCCAAAATCAGTGCCATCACATGGCCCAGCCGCGCATGTTAGCCCAAAAGTCCTGGTCGCGACAAAGGTCCGGCGTCCTGTGGTCTGCACACCTTAGAGGCCTCACATGCCGTGAAACGCTTCGTGCGGCTTTCCTCACCTCGCCCAAGTCGATATCATGGCGCCTTTCAACCAAGCACAGAGGATCCCGTAATGAAAAAGTTGAGCTATCTGCTGTTGGCCCTGGTGCTTGGCGCCTGCAGCGATCAGGGCCAGAGCGCCGGCACCCCGGCCGCCCCCGAGAACCCGAAAGTGCTGATGCAGACCAGCATGGGCGATATCGTGATCGAACTGTTCCCGCAGCAGGCACCGAAAACAGTGGCCAATTTCCTGCAGTACGTCGATGATGGCTTCTACACTGGCACCATCTTCCACCGGGTTATCGATGGTTTCATGATCCAGGGCGGCGGCTTTACCGGGGAGATGATGCAGAAGGAGACCCGGTCACCGGTCATGAACGAGGCGGACAATGGCCTGCGCAACACGACCGGCACCATCGCCATGGCCCGCACCATGGACCCGCACTCGGCCACTTCGCAGTTCTTTATCAACGTAAACAACAACACCAGTCTCGATTTTCGTGAAAAGACCCCGCGTGCCTGGGGCTATACGGTGTTCGGCCGCGTGGTCGACGGCATGGAGGTGGTTAGAGCGATCAAATCCGTCAGTACCGGCAGCCGCGGCATGCTCCGGGACGTTCCAACAACAAACATCCTCATTACCAAGGTCTCACGCCAGAATGGCGCACCGGCCTCCAGCAAGGAGTAAAACATGGTCAAATTGCACACCAACTTCGGCACCATCACCCTGGAGCTGAATGCCGAGAAGGCGCCCGTCACCGTTGAGAATTTTCTCAACTACGTCCGCTCCGGCTTTTATAACGGCACCATCTTCCACCGCGTGATCAGCAACTTCATGATCCAGGGCGGAGGCATGGAGCCGGGAATGAAGGAGAAGGCCACCAACGCCCCGATCAAGAACGAGGCGGACAACGGTCTCTCCAACGAGCGCGGCACGATTGCCATGGCCCGCACGATGGAGCCCCACTCGGCCTCCGCCCAGTTCTTCATCAACGTCAAGGACAACAAGTTTCTTGATCACCGCTCCCCCACCCCTGATGGTTGGGGCTATGCCGTGTTCGGTCGCGTGGTCGATGGCATGGACGTGATCGATAAAATCAAGGATGTGGCCACCGGCAACGCCGGGCACCACCAGGATGTACCGATGGAGGATGTGATCCTCGAATCCGCTGAAGTGGTCGAAGGGGCATAAAGCCGAGGCCATTGCCGGCCAGTTACTGGCCGGCAATGGCCCATTGAGGATTTCCCGTCGCAGCCCCACTGCAAGCGAAAAATACTCTGACAGACGCCGCTACGGTTTTCATCCTACCCTACAACGGAACCGCATTTGTCCATGGCAACCCTGTTCATCTCCGATCTGCATTTGAATGCAGAACAACCTGCCACCATTACGTTGTTTCTCAAGTTCCTCGCCAACCGGGCAGCACAGGCCGAAACATTATATATTCTCGGCGATCTGTTCGAAGTCTGGTTGGGCGATGACTTGCCACTGCCCGGATACGTTCCAGTACTAGAGGCGATGAAACGCCTCAGCGATAGCGGCACCCCAATCTATGTGATGCACGGCAACCGCGACTTTCTGCTGGCAGAGGGCTTTGAGCAGATAAGTGGGGCCACCCTCATCAGCGATCCCGTGGTGCTCGATCTCTATGGCACACCTACCCTGTTGATGCACGGTGACCTCCTTTGCAGTGACGATCTCCCCTATCAGGCGATGCGCAAACAGTTGCGTGATCCGCGATGGATCACCTCGTTCTTGGGAAAATCAGCGCAAGAACGCATCGACTTTGCTCGCCAACTGCGAGAGCGCAGTAAAATGGAGACCGGTGAAAAGGATGAGGCGATCATGGACGTCAACCTCGACACCGTCGTCCGCACCATGCAGGAACACACGGTACAGCAACTTATCCACGGACACACCCATCGCCCCGCGGTGCACCATTTCCAACTAAATGGCCTGCCGGCAACACGCTATGTGTTGAGCGACTGGCATAAACGAAAAGGGGGGGTATTAGTGTGCGACGACAAGGGGTGTGAATTGCAGACGTTGGAATCGTGAGATCGTTGGTTCGAGAAAGTTGACCTGTAATGTCTAACGCTCTCCTGAACTTGCGCCTCCCATGCCCTAGTGCCTTAAACTCTCCCTGTCTCCCCTTCCCGTCCTCCCCGCGCCAAGCACGTTTTTTCCGTAGCCACAAGGGCTACAGATTAGAACCTCATCACATTATAATGGCCTGATGCCGACACGCTTACTCCCCACTTTGCTCGCTGTGCTGTTGTTATCGCTCTTCATGGCAGCGTGCAGTGAGCCGAAGAACGAACTGCAACGTATCAAGCATGAGGGCAAACTGGTGGTCGTCACCCGTAATGCCGCTACGACCTATTTCGAGGGTCCGAACGGCCCTACCGGCCTCGAATATGACCTTGCCAGTGGCTTCGCCGCGGAACTGGGAGTAACGCTGGAGATGATCGTCGCCGATACTGTCAGCGAGGTCCTTACCCTGCTGGCCGAGGGTAAGGCTGACATGGCTGCGGCCGGCCTCACAATCACCGCACCTCGCGAACTGTGGGCTCACTTCAGTACTCCCTATCAGCAGATTACCCAGCAACTGGTCTACCGTAGCGGCCGAGCCCGCCCACGCAGTCTAGCCAAGCTCAATGGGCAGCTGGAAATCATTGCCATGAGCAGTCACGCTGAACATCTGAGCAAACTGCAGAGCAAATACCGTAATCTCAGCTGGAGTGAGAACAGCGAAGTAGAAAGCGAAGAATTGCTGAATCTGGTGTGGGAGAAAGTTCTCGACTACACCATCGCTGACTCCAACGAGGTGGCGATGAACCGGCGCTTTTACCCCGAGCTGCGCGTCGCCTTCGATATCTCCAAACCGGAGCCACTGGCTTGGGCATTCCCCAGAAGCCGGGACAAAAGCCTGCAGCAGGCGGCCAATGTCTACATCGAAGACCTTGAGGCAAGTGGCCGCCTGGCGCAGCTCATCGATCGTTACTACGGCCACCTGGAGGATTTCGACTACGTCGGCACGCGCATCTACATGCGGCATATCCAGCAGCGTCTACCGGAATTTCGCACCACGTTCGAGTATTCGGGCGAGGAGTTCGGCGTTGACTGGCGACTGCTCGCCGCCATGGCCTATCAGGAATCCCATTGGGACCCGGCGGCTGTTTCGCCTACCGGAGTGCGCGGCCTGATGATGCTTACAGCCACCACGGCTTCCGAGCTGGGCGTGGAGCAAAGAACCGATCCGGTCCAAAGCATTCGTGGCGGGGCTCTTTATTTCAGTAAGCTACTGAACAGGCTACCGGAACGCATTACAGAACCCGACCGCTCCTGGCTGGCCGTGGCCGCTTACAACATAGGCTACGGACACATGGAGGATGCACGCATCATCACCCAGCAACAGGGTGCCGATCCCGACAGCTGGAAGGAGGTCAGGGAGCGCTTTCCGCTGCTGCATAACCGCAAATGGTATCGAAAGACCCGCTATGGATATGCCCGTGGTAACGAAACGACTCGCTACGTGGAAAATATTCGAAGTTATTATGACATCCTGGTCTGGCTCACCGACAGGGAACGCGTCAAGACACCGCCTCTCCCCAAAGCACTGGGGATCGCCAACCCGGCGTTATAAGCAAAAACTCACAGCAGGAAATTGAAAGCCAGGGCTTGCTGCCTCCCCTATTTCCCCTGGTGCTAATAACCTTAGCCCCACTGCGATAATAGTGCGGTTGAGGCGCGTGGAAGGCCTGGTGCTTGCTTAATGCCAGCACCAGGTCATCCCGGCACTGGTACTCGCGTGGCTATCACACATTTTATTCGCCGAAGGCCTCATTTTGCATCGACAGGTAAACCTGATAAACATTACGTCGGTGTGCGGCATAAAACGCTGGCAACGCCCTGAACTCGGACCAATCGGTGGCGGCATAGGCCTCGTCGAACGGCATCAGTTCATCAACCGCAGCCCCCATCGTCTGGCGCACGTAATGGAGATAATGGTAGGTCAGGCCGATGGCCTCTACCGGGGCGGCCTGATGCGGACCGTGGCCCGGAACCAGGGCCGCCAGATCGCCGCTGTCCATCTTTTTCAGAGCATCAAGCCAGAGGCGGGTATTGCTGCTCCCAAGAAAAGGTACCCTGCCCTCAAAGATCACATCGCCAGAGTAGAGCACCCGCTCATTTTCCACATAAACGGTCATGTCCGCATCGGAATGCGCATCCCCAACCACCGCCAGCTGAAAACGGGTGCCTCCCACCTCAAGTTCCAGCCCAGCGTCCACGTAACGATCCGGCCACAGCAGACGGGTCTGGTCGTTCACCCAAGGATCGAGCGACAGGCGCCGCTCCTCTAATCGCTCCTCGGCCAGCGGTGAGTTGAGATATTTTTCTGCCCCGTTGGGAGCGATGATCTCGGCGCCCTGCTCTTTGAAAACCTGCAGACCCAAAACATGATCCGCGTGGTAATGGGTGACGATCACCTTCACCACCGGTTTGTCGGTAATGGTGCGAATCTGCTGTATCAATAGCTGTGCCAACGAAGGGCTGCCCAGGGCATCAATCACCACCACACCGGCATCGGTCACCACCACACCGGCATTGGAAATAAAGCCCTCGTTCTCGACCGCAGTACCTGACTGCCCCTGCACGTAATAACAGTGCGGAGCGACCTCCTGCAGTATCATCCCCACCCCCGAGGGTGGATAGTCAGCGGCCTGTAGCGACTGGACAGAAAAGAGTATGATGAACCATACAGAGAGTGCTCGCAGCGCCATGAATGGCTCCTTGTTGTTCACAAATCGCCGATCATAGCCGGGAAAAGACACCGTAGTATAGTAGGGTATACCCTTGGTCGATTTGCATCATTAAAACCGTACGCATCCCGAGCTACATCCACACCCTTTGCGTACCCACACACATTACCTATAGGTTAAGCAAAAACGATTAACTCAAAAATAATAAGGAAGTTAATTTAATGTATTCACGACCTTTTGATGATCACCGCCAACCCTGCAGTCTTCGCTCACGCTATGTTACGTTAACCCTGGTGCTTGCCATCGTGGTCATCTCGATCGTTTTGGCTTTTTACAAAGACATCATCTCCACAAAACAGAGCGTTGCTGAGCATTTATCGGTAATCCAGGCAGATCACGACACACTCAACACAATAAAAATTGACCTGATAGCGATCTACCGCAATATCGATCTGTTCCTGCTTGACCCATCGCAAGGCAATCACGCTGAAACTGCAAATAAACTGATCTCCTCATCACTCGATAAGGTCAATGACTTCTCCAGCAGGCACCCTTTTAATGGCAAAGGTCTGCGTAAAAAATCAGCGCCATTAGCCACAAAATTATCCCAGCTAAGAGACAGTTTCGCGGCCTTGACTGCGTTACGAATGGATATCGGGCGACAGTACCCCGGGATGGCCATCTCGGCCTTTGAAATGACAGCGCCTCAACATAACATCAGCAACAACTTGCAGCTACTTATCGAAGAGATAGAGAGTGGCAGCCTGGAACCAAAAGCAAAGGAGCTCTACCCACTACTTTTGAAATCCAAGACACTGTGGGCTCTTCAAATATCACAGGTGAGGATATACATGGCAAACCGCCTCGCCTCGTTTAGCACTGATCTCCTGATATCCCAGGCCACTTCACTCAACCACCTGCATCAGAAATTTCTCGACAATATTAAAAAACTCACCCACCTGTACTCCTCTGAAGACAGTTTCGATGGCAAGACAGTCCTCCAATCGCTAATCAAAGACACCGCCGATTGGTTTACTCTTTTTGGGCAGCTGAGAGCCGTTTCCGAGTCGGGAAAGTGGCGCGGTGACAGCTACACCATGAAAACGGTCATCATCCCCCTCACCGATGAAATCTCCTCTGCCATTACCCACCTGGAGAAATGGTTAACCCTAAGGGAAGACACCATTACAGAACAGCTGAGAAAGAACTCCGATACCTTGAGTACACTTCTTTTCAGCATCATTGGACTCTTCATGCTATTCACTCTGGGACTCATTTTCTCACTGGACATGATGGTGTTCAGGCCCATCGCAAGCGTAACCGAAGCACTCCGGTCCAAGGCGTACAATCAAGAATCGCCAGCACTGGAAGTCAGTGATTCACGTGAGATCCGTTATCTGGTTGAAGCGTTTCAGCAGATGGATGTAGAGGTCAACCAGCGCCAGAACGCATTAGAGCATCAGGCACTGCACGACTACCTCACCGGCCTGCCAAACCGATTCATGCTGAACCAGCATATCGAGAACCAACTCATTACAGCAGCCCGGAGTAAGCAGTCATTTACTCTTTTTCTGATGGATCTCGACAACTTCAAGGACATAAATGACTCCTTGGGGCATGCGGCCGGAGACACCCTCCTTCACAAGGTTGCTCGGGAGTTGACTGAAGCGGTACAAGAATCCGCCACCGTAGCCAGGCTCGGTGGCGATGAGTTCGCCATCCTGCTACCGGACACGACTAAGGATGACTCGCAGAAACTGGCGCACACCCTATTACACACCCTGCAACAGCCTTTCAGCCTTGAGGGGAAAATGATCGGTGTTGGCCTGAGCATCGGCATTGTCAGCTACCCTTCCGATGGCACGGATATAAAGAGCCTGCTTCAACATGCCGACATCGCCATGTACCATGCCAAGCGCCATAAAACCGGCTTCTCGTTCTACAATTCAAACAAGGATTTTTTTGAGGAGAACCGACTGTCCCTTATCTCAGACCTGAAGAGCGCCATTAATAGCGACACCCTGGATATCCACTTTCAGCCACAGATTGATGTCAAAACGAAACAGGTCTGCGGTGCCGAGGCATTGCTGCGTTGGCGCCACCCAAAGTATGGCGAGATACCACCCGACAAAACCATAGAACTTGCCGAGTATGCAGGAATCATCCATCAACTCTCGTTATGGGTACTAGATACGGCCATTGAACAATGTGCTGCCTGGCAAAATTCCGGCCATAGCCTATCGGTGTCAGTTAACCTTTCAGTACAGGATCTTGCCAATCCGGATCTCACCCGGCAAATTGACCAACTGCTTGAGCAGCACAGCCTGTCTCCTCATGATCTCACGCTGGAAATCACCGAAAGCGGCATGATGGAAAACCCCAAGCGTTCGATCAATGTCCTGAAGGCGCTCAGCAAAATGGGGATTAATCTCGCCATCGATGACTTCGGCACCGGTTTTTCATCCCTTTCCTATCTGAAGAAGCTACCGGTTAATACCATCAAAATCGATCAATCATTTGTCCTTGATATGGACCACAATGAAAGTGACGAAATCATTGTGCAGTCAACGATCCAGCTGGGGCATAACCTGGGTCTCAAGGTCATCGCCGAGGGTATTGAGCATCAGGATCTGCTGGATATCGCCAGTCACTATGACTGTGATGAAGTACAGGGATTTCTCTTCGGCCAGCCCCAACAGGCCGCTGAGTTTCTCGAATTTCTTGCACAAACGCGTCAAGGCGACGACGGTCTTCAGCCAGCAAAGCAACCTGCCTGAAGTATTCAGCGGCGGGAGCGAAAGAATTCACGCAACAGATGGGCGCTCTCATCGGCCAACACCCCACGGGTTACCTCGCAGCGGTGATTTAGTTCGTTGCTCTGCAGGATGTTATAGACCGAGCCGGCGGCACCGGTGCGCGGGTCAGAGGTCGCATACACGACCCGTCCAACGCGGGCATGCACAATCGCCCCGGCACACATCGGACAGGGCTCAAGAGTAGCATAGAGGGTGGTGCCGAGCAGACGATAGTTATTCAACGCCTGTCCTGCAGCACGCAGCGCCTGGATCTCCGCATGAGCGGTGGGATCGTGATGACTGATGGGCAGGTTCCATCCCTCGGCGATAAGCTGGCCCTCCTTGACCAGCACCGCACCGACCGGTACCTCGCCCGCCTGGGCGGCACGCATTGCCAGCCCCAGAGCATGGCGCATCCAGTGAATATCGGGGGATTCGAGTTCGACAGTCATCCGCGTATTGAACCATATTTCGCGGGCCGGCCCCATCGAGATCTTACCGCAAAGGCGCAAAGGACTAGAAAAATGAAAAGCAGGGTGGCGAATGAGCCGCACGTAAACACAACAACCAGTTTTTTCCGATTTTCGTTGCGTCCTTTGCGCCTTTGCGGGGAATAATTTTCTAGGAGAACCAGCGCAGGAAGGCGGCGGCGGTAAGAGCAATCATCCCCAGCAGGATAAGTACGAACCAGGCTACACGCTGTCGCCGCTCGGTCCACTCCCCCTGATAGCGCAGAAAGGCCGCTGCCAACAGGAATCCGGCGACCGCACAAGCCATTTTAAGGTAGAGCGCGGCAAGGGCGATGCCATGGAGGTCGGGAAACTGCCGATAGTAGGCAAAACTGATGACACCGAAACCGGCCCCGCTAATGCCCTGCACCAGCCAGCCCAGCAGAACCAGCCCGCCCGCCCGCCGCTGTGACGAGGGCGAGCCGCCCATAAGCCAGCGCCCCATGATCGCCCCACCGGTCACCGCCACCGCGCCGAAATTATGGGCGACCTGGGTCAGGGCATAGGCAAGACTCTGCAGGTCCATCCTATTCCACGGTCACATGGATACAGTTTTCCACCCCGATGGGGGTATGGTTCCTATTGACCACTTTAATACACAGTTCATGCTTGCCTTCGGCAAGACTGCCCAGGGTATAACTGCCGGCGAGTTGGCGCAGGATAGCCGTCTCGCTGCCATCGACATAAAAATGGACATGATGCCCATGTGGCCCGGGGGCCACCATGTACTCGACCCGGTTCTGTTCCATCAGATCCAGCGTTGCTCCTTCGACCGGAGAATGGATGGTCACCGACGGCTCGGCCGCTATAACTGCCATACCGGGAATCAAGGCAATTGAGAGGGCAAGGAATAATGTACTGGGGAATTTCATGACCACCTCCGGCATTCACTCATTGGTTGAATACACTGTAGCAGTCCGCGATGGGCATTTCAGTCAGCGGAGAATAACACAACGAAAAAGGCGGCCTGTTGGCCGCCTCCTTTCTATTCCCACTCGATGGTGCCCGGCGGCTTGCCGGTGATGTCATAGACCACACGGGAGATGCCGTTGATCTCGTTGACGATGCGCCGCGAGACATGGTCGAGGAAGTCGTAGGGCAGGTGGGCCCAGCGGGCAGTCATGAAGTCGATGGTCTCGACCGCGCGCAGCGCCACCACGTACTCGTAGCGGCGGCCGTCGCCAGTAACACCGACCGATTTGACCGGCAGAAACACAGCAAAGGCCTGCGAGGTCTTGTGGTAGAGGTCGTTCTTCAGCAACTCCTCGATGAAGATGTGGTCAGCCAGACGCAGAATGTCGGCATACTCCTTCTTCACCTCACCGAGAATCCGCACACCCAGGCCCGGTCCCGGGAAGGGATGGCGGTAGACCATGTCGTAGGGCAGGCCAAGCTCGACGCCGAGCTTGCGCACCTCGTCCTTGAACAGTTCACGCAGTGGCTCAAGCAGCTTGAGATTCATCCAGTCGGGCAGGCCACCGACGTTGTGGTGTGACTTGATCAGGTGCGCCTTGCCGGTCTTGGCGCCGGCCGACTCGATGACATCCGGGTAGATGGTGCCTTGGGCGAGCCACTTGGCATCCTTAAGTTTGCCGGCCTCCTCCTCGAAGATCTCGACGAACAGGTTGCCGATGATCTTACGCTTCTTCTCCGGGTCGTTCTCGCCCTTGAGCGCGTCGAGGAAGCGCTGCTCGGCGTCGACGCGGATCACCTTCACCCCCATGTGTTGGGCAAAGGTAGCCATCACCTGATCGCCCTCCTTGTAGCGCAGCAGTCCGTTATCGACAAACACGCAGGTGAGCTGCTCGCCGATCGCCTTGTGCAGCAGTGCCGCCACCACTGAGGAGTCGACCCCGCCGGAGAGACCTAGAATAACCTCCTCGTTGCCTACCTGCTCATGCACCGCGGCAATGGCGTCGTCGATGATGTTGTCCGGTGTCCACAGACCCTCACAACCACAGATGCTATGCACGAAACGCTCGATGATGCGCTGCCCCTGGGTGGTATGGGTCACTTCAGGATGGAATTGAACGCCGTAAAAACGACGCGTCTCATCGGCCATGCCCGCGACCGGTGCAGAATCCGTGGAGGCCATAAGGATAAAGCCTTCAGGCACCTCGATAACGCGGTCGCCGTGGCTCATCCACACGTCCAGCAGGCCATAGCCCTCTTCGCTGACGTGGTCCTCGATATCCTTGAGCAGCCCGGTGTGGCCACGGGCGCGCACCTTGGCATAGCCGTACTCATGATGGTCGGCGTTCTCCACCTTGCCGCCGAGTTGCGCCGCCATGGTCTGCATGCCGTAACAAATGCCGAATACCGGCACCCCCAGTTCAAACACTACCGGTGGGGCGATCGGTGCCTCAGTGGCCATAGTGCTCTCCGGGCCGCCGGAGAGGATGATGCCGTTGGGATTAAAGGCACGGATATCCGCCTCTTCCATGTCATAGGGATGCAGCTCGCAATAGACCCCGGCCTCGCGCACGCGGCGGGCGATGAGCTGAGTGTACTGGGAGCCGAAATCGAGGATCAGGATGCGCTGGGCATGGATATCTGTGGACATGGTATGGTCTCAAAACCCGTGAAAAGGGGGTGATTATACATGCTTGTCGGGGCTAACCGTAGCGTCAGGGAGAGGATTCCCAGAAACGACGTCCATCAAAGGCAACGAAAGCCCCTCGGGACAATTATCCGCTGGCACTGGTATCATCGCTGTCCGGTTTTTCCAAACAACGAAATACGAGGAACTGCGTTCAGATGAAATATGTCGGAGCCCATGTCAGCGCCAGCGGCGGAGTCGAGAATGCGCCACTGAATGCCGCCAAAATCGGCGCCAAAGCCTTTGCCCTGTTTACCAAAAACCAGCGCCAATGGGTGGCCAAGCCACTCACTGATGAGAGCATTGCCGCCTTTAAAGCCAACCTGCGACAGGTCGAGATCGCGCCGGAGCAGGTCCTGCCCCATGACAGCTACCTCATCAACCTCGGCCACCCGGAAAAAGAACCACGACAAAAATCACGCAACGCCTTCCTTGATGAGATGCAGCGCTGCGAGCAGTTGGGACTCAAGCTGCTGAATTTCCACCCCGGCGCACATCTAAAAAAGAGCACCGAAGAGGAAAGCCTGGCGATCGTCGCCGACTCCATCAACTGGACACTCGAGCAGACCACAAGCGTCGCCGCCGTGATTGAAAACACCGCTGGCCAGGGCACCAACCTCGGCTATAGCTTCGAGCATCTGGCGGCGATCATCGACAGAGTCGAGGACAAATCCCGCGTCGGCGTCTGTCTCGACACCTGCCATACCTTTACCGCCGGCTACGACCTGCTTACTGCCGAGGCCTGCGAGGCCACCTTCGCTGAGTTCGAACGCCTAGTGGGCTTTCGCTACCTGCGCGGCATGCACCTCAACGACTCCAAGCCGGATCTCGGCTCACGGGTCGACCGTCATGACAGCCTGGGCAAGGGCAAGCTGGGCCTGGAGGTGTTCCGCTACATTATGAACGACAAACGCTTCGACGATATTCCGATGGTTCTGGAGACTATCGACGATTCTATCTGGGCCGAAGAGATCCAGCTGCTCTACGGCATGGTCAGAAACCAGGCAACATCCTAATGGCCACCGAACGAAACAGCATGGCGATGCTATAATCAGGTTCCGGTATTTCAGGTGACATTTCAGGCAGCCATTGTGAACAAAGACGCCATCTACTCAACCCCCCATGAACACATCGTCGATTTTGCCTTCGACGAGCGTGTCGCTTCGGTCTTTCCCGATATGATTCGCCGGTCGGTACCCGGCTACGGCGACATCGTCGCCCTGCTAGGCCTGTTTGCTGAGCAGTACGCACAGAAGGGATCGACCCTCTACGATCTGGGCTGTTCCCTTGGCGCCGCCACCCTCTCCCTGCGCCGTCGCATCCAGACCAGCGGCTGCCGCATCGTCGCCGTCGACAACGCCATGGCAATGGTAGAGCGCTGTCGCGAGAATATCGCCACCGATCTTTCGTCGACGCCAGTCGAAGTGGTATGTGCCGATATGCGCGATGTGGTGTTTAGCAACGCCTCGGTGGTGGTACTGAACTTCACCCTGCAGTTTCTCGCGCCGGATGACCGCCTGACACTACTGCAACGGATCCACGCCGGGATGCTACCGGGCGGCGTACTGGTGCTCGCGGAGAAGCTGCGCATTGCCGACAAGCAGAGCCAGCAGTTTCAGGAGAGGATGCACCTTGCCTTCAAGCGCGCCAACGGTTACTCGGAACTGGAGATCAGCCAAAAGCGCAGCGCGCTGGAAAAGGTGCTCATCCCCGAAACCCTCGGACAACATTGCGAACGCCTTGTGCAGGCCGGATTCAGCCGCACCGAGCCCTGGTTCCAGGCCTTCAACTTCGGCGCCATCGCGGCCTTCAAATGAATCTTTCCCCCTTCGGCTACGACTATCTCTATCGCTGGCTTAAGGACTCACCTTTGGCCCACTGGCTGAAGAGCGTGCCGCCACTGATCGAAGAGAGGCTGGCAAACCACGGGGACATGCCACGCTGGCTTGAGGCACTGGCGCAACTGCCCGCGTTGATACCCGACAGCCTGGACCTCTCCGCGCCCTGTCTACGCATCGGCTCAGCCGGGCAAATCGATGAGACTCTCCGCCGGGAAATCAGCCAAACCCTGATGGCCTTTCACCCGTGGCGCAAGGGTCCCTTCTGCCCTTATGGAATTCACCTGGATACTGAATGGCGCTCCGACTGGAAATGGGCTCGCCTAGAGCCACGGATTTCACTTGAGGATAAACTGGTCCTCGATGTTGGCTCCGGCAACGGCTACTACGGCTGGCGCATGCTCGGTGCCGGTGCACGTCGCGTCATTGCCATTGATCCCACCATCAGCTATGTCATGCAATATGCCGCCATGCGCCATTTCATCGGTGAGCAGCCGATGCACCTGCTGCCGCTTACCCTGGAGGCCCTTCCCGAAGGTACAGGCGTGTTCGACACCGCATTCTCCATGGGTGTGATTTACCACCGCAAGGATCACATGGAGCATATAGAGCGTCTCAAAAGCCACCTTAAACCTGGCGGTGAACTGATTCTGGAGGGATTGATCATTGAAGGGGCCCTTGGCGATGCGCTCCACCCCAGGGGACGCTACGCAAAGATGAAGAACGTCCACACCTTACCCTCCCCCACCACCATGGCACATTGGCTGGAGAGTTCAGGGCTGTTAGATATCGAACTCTTAGACGTCAGTCCAACCACCGTGCAGGAACAGCGTCGTACTGAGTGGATGCACTTCGAGTCCCTTGCCGACTACCTCGACCCACAAGACCCCGGCCGTACCGTGGAAGGGCACCCCGCCCCAAAACGCGCCATGCTGAAAGCACGCCTGCCCGTATAACTACGTTGTCACTCTTCACAACCTGTCTATGCTTAGGTCGATAAGCCATTGGAGAGGAGAAGAACATGAATGTACGTCTTCACGTAGCTCATGTAGGAGCCATCGACCCGGAACGCAAGACCTCCCCCATTGCTGATGAACTCGACGAGGAGTATGAGGTAATCCAGCAGGAGGCCACGGAATCCAGCGGCTGCTACTTCAACGACACCGCTTTTTCGCACAATGACTACGTCTGCAGCGGCAGCGACCTGCTACAGTGCAAACGGGGCATGTGGGTGCTGGAGGGAAGCTGTGATCCGGACAACCCCTGAGAGCAAGAGCGCCTTGTTCAGAGGGTGTGAGTACAGCTCACGTCCGCCCGGAAAGATGGCGCAAGCGAAGCTTACAGACCAATGAGCTCAGCTTGTCCGGCAACCTTCTCTACCGCTTTCAGCAGGTCAAGCGACTTGGTCACATCGGGGTCATACTCAACCACAATGAGATGCCGCTCCTCCACAGGCATATGTACGCTGATGACACCCGCACTGCCGCGCAACACTTTCTCAATCTCCGCGCGCGTTGCGTCATCGGTTTCCTTATCAATATGGATAGTGACGTCGACCAGTTGAACGTTTTTCATGGCAAGGGTCCTCCCACGAAAGGCCTGCATACTGATGAAAGCCCGTCATTGGTTGAAAAAAGCGCTTACGCCAGTCTCAACGATTCAGGCTACCTAATTAAATATTGGACTATTTTACGCATTGCGCAACGCACATGAAGGCTGAAATGTGACTAGCGGAGAAAACCTTTAGATTGGACTTCAGCCCAAGGGCCGACGATCCATCGTGTGCGAAAGTGCAACCGACAAGAGTCGCCTTCAACTTGAACTTTGAACGTAACTCGCCCCCTTATGCGAGTGCCGAGTAGGCCAGGTTGCCCCCCTCCGGAGCCCCGAACCTCAACACCCCATCGCAGCTTATCGAAAGCGCCATGCTCCACGTTCACCGGCTACCTGGCGCACCTCTCTTTTCGCCTGCGGTAAGATCATTGTCTGATGGGGCAAGCAGTTACACTTTAATTCCCCCATGCAAAAAAACGGCCCCGAACGGGGCCGTTTTTTTCCGCTCTATCGTATCGACTACAGGCGGTAGTTCGGTGCTTCCTTAGTAATCTGCACGTCATGAACGTGGGATTCTGAAAGACCAGAGTTGGTGATGCGAACAAACTCGGGGCGGGTACGCATCTCATCAATATTCTGGCAGCCAGTGTAACCCATGGAAGAACGCAGCCCGCCAAGCATCTGGTGGATGACTGGATTGAGTGGGCCCTTGAAGGGAACGCGCCCCTCGATCCCTTCCGGTACCAGCTTGTCTGCCTCGGTGCTCTCCTGAAAATAGCGATCGGAGGAGCCCTGGGAGCCGCCCATCGCGCCCAGTGAGCCCATCCCCCGGTAGGACTTATAGGAGCGCCCCTGGAACAGCTCGACCTCGCCCGGGGCCTCTTCAGTACCGGCAAACATGGAACCCATCATCACCGAATAGGCGCCGGCAACGATCGCCTTGGACATATCGCCGGAGAAGCGGATACCGCCGTCAGCGATAAGCGGTACCCCCGTATCCTTTAATGCCTCAGCAACATTGGAGATGGCACTGATCTGCGGCACCCCTACACCGGCAACGATACGGGTGGTACAGATGGAGCCGGGGCCAATGCCGACCTTAACCGCATCGGCACCCGCCTCGACCAGGGCTTTGGCAGCGGCAGCCGTAGCGATGTTGCCACCAATGACCTGCAGCTCGGGGAAGTTCTTTTTAACCCAGGCGACACGATCAAGCACTCCCTGAGAGTGGCCATGGGCGGTATCGACCACCACCACATCAACCCCAGCGGCCACCAGCGCGGTAACACGCTCGTCGGTACCGGCACCGACGCCAACCGCGGCACCGACACGCAGGCGCCCTTGATCATCCTTGCAGGCATTGGGTTTTTCAGTGGCTTTATGAATATCCTTAACGGTAATGAGGCCGCGCAGACGGAAGGAGTCATCCACCACCAGCAGTTTTTCGATACGATAGTGGTGGAACAGATGCAAGATTTTCTCGCGCTCCTCCCCTTCCTTGACCGTGACCAGCTTCTCTTTGGGAGTCATAATGGAAGAGACAGGCGCGTCATAACGGGTCTCAAACCGCATGTCGCGGTTGGTGACGATGCCAACCAGCTCATCGCCAGCCACCACCGGAACCCCGGAAATACCTGCTGTGGAGGTCAACTCAAGCACCTCGCGAATGGTCGCATCGGGGCTGATGGTGATCGGGTCTTTAATCACGCCACTTTCATACTTCTTGACCTTGCGCACCTCCGCAGCCTGCTGCTCGATGGTCATGTTCTTATGGATGATACCAATTCCCCCCTCCTGAGCCACGGCAATGGCCAGGCGTCCTTCAGTAACGGTGTCCATCGCGGCGGAGACCAGCGGGATGTTCAAGGTTATTTCGCGGGTCAGCTTGGTAGTAAGGTCGACATCCTTGGGCAGCACGTTGGAGTGCGCCGGGACCAGCAGAACGTCATCGAATGTAAGGGCTTCCTGAACGATTCTCATAGTAGGTATCCGCGCTATCTTCCGGGTAGATAAACGAATCATTATAATGTTTGACGAGAGTCCGGTAAACTGGATAGCCTAATGAGGTACGATAATCCGTGCGAATACTACAGGGAAGTGGACGCTGAAAAGGCCATTTCGGGTCGGAGTGCCCCCCTAAGTAAAATTACAATCGGAGGAAGTCCATGAAAAAAACCATGATAATCGCCACACTGTCACTGATGCTTGGCGCCTGCGCCACTACCGGCACTCAGGCCAATTCAGCCGATGATGCAACCCGTGCTATTGCGGCAGCCCAAGCTGCCACAGAGAAGGTCGCGAAGGTAGGTTACGAGTGGCGTGATACCGGCGCTATCATCGACAACGCCAAGAAAGCAGCCGAAGCCAAAGAGTATGATAAGGCGGCCAAACTAGCGAGCCAAGCCGAGCAGCAGAGCGTAGCGGCAATGACGCAATACGAAGCACAAAAGGACGTCGGCAAGTAAAAGCAGGCATCAGCTTATCAGCACAAGCCGCCGCATCTGTGGCGGCTTTTTTGTACCTTGCGAGTTTTTAAGGAGCCAAGGGGAGTGAATACCAACACTCTTAACGGGCTCATCTTTTGCCGTATCAGTGCGCACTTCAACCAGCCGAGAACGTGATAGACTGAGCTTATGATGGCTAATAAACCGGCACCCCTCCAGCCACAACGTGACATCTACTCAGTCTCACGCCTTAACCGTGAGGCTCGCACCGTGTTGGAGGGTAACTTCCCTCTGCTTTGGCTCGAAGGGGAGATCTCCAACCTGACCCGTCCGCGCTCCGGTCATATCTACTTCACACTAAAGGACGAGTTTGCCCAGGTCCGCTGTGCCATGTTCCGTATGCGCGTAGCGCACCTCGGATTTTCCCCCAAGGACGGGACCCAGGTTTTGGCACGGGTGCGGGTCGGTTTGTACGAGCCTCGTGGAGATTTTCAGCTGGTCGTCGACCATATGGAAGAGGCCGGTGACGGTGCCCTGCTCCGCGCTTTCGAGGCGCTGAAACAACGGCTCAGCAGTGAAGGCTTGTTTGATGAAACGAGAAAACGCGCGCTTCCGGAGTTACCACGCTGCATTGGTGTCGTAACCTCCCCCAGCGGGGCGGCGATCCGTGACATTATCACCGTCCTCAGGCGCCGTTTTCCTGCGATCCCGGTGGTAATTTACCCGGTGGCAGTACAGGGAGAAGGCGCAGCGAGCGAAATCGCCGAGTCAATCCGCCTGGCAGGCAAGCGTCAGGAGTGCGACGTACTGATTGTCGGCCGCGGCGGTGGCTCACTGGAAGATCTCTGGGCCTTCAACGAAGAAATGGTAGCCAGGGCTATCCATGACAGCCCATTGCCGGTAGTCAGTGCCGTGGGCCATGAAGTGGATTTTACCATTTCAGACTTTGTCGCCGATGCGCGCGCCCCTACTCCTTCTGCCGCCGCCGAACTGCTCAGTCCGGACCGCGAGGCCTGGCTGAGCCGTCTACATCGAATCGAGGGTCGCCTTGTGCAGCGCATGCAGCAACATCTGCACCAGCGCAGGCAACAACTCGTGTGGCTAGGCAAACGGCTCAAACATCCGGGGAGGCGACTACAAGAGAATGCCCAGCGGCTGGACGAGATAGAGATGCGTATGCTGCAGGCCTGGCGCAATCTGGGTCGACACAAGCAAGCGCGGCTGGAAACCCTGCAGGCCAGACTGGAACGCCATCGACCGACGATGCTTCTTCATCAACTGCAGCAATCGCAACGGCAACTGGGACACCGCTTGCAACAAGCCATGCAGCAGCAGCTAAAACAGCTCGAGCTGAGACTGGCAACACAAGCGCATGCATTGGAAATGGTCAGTCCATTGGCCACCTTGGGACGAGGCTATGCTATTGTCAGCGAGGCAAAAACCGATAAAGTCTTGCACCGAAGCGCAGAGGTGGCCACTGGCGATTTGATACGTGCACGCCTCCACCAAGGGCAGCTGCTTTGTCGTGTCGAGGAGATTGAGAATGAAAATTCCTGAAGTAATAACACTGTGTTTTCTGTTCACCCTTACCACACTGGCGCAAGCCGGCACATTGCCACGCGAATCGTCGGTGCCCGGAGGCATAGCCATCATTCCTCTCGGGGCATATGATGAGAAGCCCTCGGCTTATTTCTACAACAACCGGGCAATGGTCAAGCCCAGCGGTGAAGGCTGGATGGCACTGGTAGGCCTGCCATTAACGGCCAAACCAGGCAGCCACCCTCTGCGTGTAATCGCCGGTGGCAGCACGCGAACCCTCGCATTTACGGTGACGGACAAGAAATACGAAGAACAGCACATCACCATCAAAAACAAGCGCAAGGTCAACCCTTACGCCAGTGATATGGACCGCATCCTCAACGAACAGGCGCGCAGCAAGAAGGCTTTCGCCAGCTGGGATGCACAACGTAATGCACAGCTCGATTTTAAGCTACCTGTCAGTGGCCGACTCAGCGGCACCTTCGGTAAGCGCCGCTTCTTTAACGGCCAGGCGCGGCGTCCTCATAGCGGTCTGGACATTGCAGCCGCCACGGGAACCGATGTGGCCACGCCGGCCGCCGGTAAGGTCATTGAAACCGGCAATTACTTCTTCAACGGCAACACCGTCTTTATCGATCACGGAGAGGGGCTGGTCAGTATGTATTGTCATCTGGACAGCATCGCTGTAGAGGTGGGTCAGGAGCTGCGCCAGGGTGAAGTACTCGCTCAGGTAGGGATGACCGGACGGGTGACCGGCCCGCACCTGCACTGGACGGTGAGTCTGAACAATATTCGCATCGATCCGGCACTGTTTCTTAGCCACGAGACCATGGCAGCACTGGATGCCCCGAATCGAAAATCCCGAGAGTAAATCTCCCTTATCGCTACGGACTAAAGTTTTCATCCACAATGACACAACCCTATCTTTTAAGGTTGCCTTAAGGGTTCGTGAGTAAATTATCTTCTAGTCAGCAACCACCATAATAATAAGAAAATGATTAAATCTCTTTCTATTTTTATCGCACTCGGCCTCACTCTTCTAACTCCTGCCTTCACTTACGGACAAACAGCGGCACCGGATTTCTCTCTGCCAGATAACAGCGGTGTGATCACCCTGTCCGAGCATCATGGCGAGGTTGTTTATCTCGATTTCTGGGCTTCGTGGTGCCCACCCTGCCGCGAATCCTTCCCCTGGATGAATGACTTACAGAAGCAGTACGGCAAACAAGGTCTGAAAGTCATTGCAATCAACCTCGACAAAGACCGCAGCGATGTCGAATCATTCATCACAGCCACACCGCCAGGCTTCACCATTGCCTACGATCCCGATGGCACCGTTGCCGAGCGCTACAGGGTAAAAGGCATGCCCAGCTCCTACCTCATCGACCGTAACGGCAATCTGCGTAGCACACATATTGGATTTCGCGATAAGGACAAGACAGAGCTCGAACAAAAAATCATTCAACTTCTTGAGGATAAATAGGACATAACAATGAGTATAAAGTCTCTATTTCTCATTTTCATGCTGTCACTGACAGGTTGCAGCATGGAAGCGGTCAAACCCTGGGATCGTGATCTTCTCGCCCAAGAGAAAATGCAGCTGGTTCCGGATGCGATCGAAAACTCACTGGATGACCATATCTATTTCAGCAAAGAAGCATCATTTGGCGGACAGGGTGTCGGCGGAGGTGGCTGCGGATGCAACTGACCAACAAATCATCGATTCGGGCAGCACTGGCAGCAGCAACCTGCACCGTCCTGTCACATCCCCTCCAGGCCAATCAGAACAGTAATGACTGGGATATAAAAAGTGGCATGCTGTTCTATAACGAGGCCGATAGGATCTCCGTAGCCGCACCATCCGTTTCCGTAAGTAAAACAACAAAATCCGGTGATGTAGTCACCCTGCGCGCAATCTATGACTCGGTAACAGGGGCATCACCCAATGGCGCCACGCCAACAGATACCGCACAAACATTTACCTCGCCATCGGGTGAAAGCAGCTACACCACACCGGCTGGCGAGACGCCACTGCGTGATCTGAGCGACGTGCGTCTAGCGGTCGGTGTCGATTGGGAGCACGAGCTGAACCGTTTGGTGCGCAACGCCATGAGCGCCAATTTCTCCACCGAGCGGGATTACCTCTCCCTCAGCGTCTCCGACACCGTTAGTCGTGATTTTAACAACCGGCAGACCACCCTCTCTGCCGGTCTGGGACTGACCCTGGATGTCATTAAACCGGAAGGGGGCGCGCCGGTCGGCCTGCAACTGACCAACCAGCCTGCCACCGGCGAGCTTGAGGACGATAATCAAAAGACCGCCGTAGACGTGTTGATTGGGGTGACTCAGGTCCTCAACCGCAACACCCTCACCCAGCTCAACTACAGCCATACCACCAGTAGCGGTTATCTCACCGAGCCCTACAAGATACTGAGTGTGGTAGATGGCACGGGTTCAACTCTGGACTATCGCTACGAGAAACGGCCGGATACGCGCAACAGCGATAGCCTCTACTGGAAGCTGCAGCACCAGCTGACCGAGGATGTAATCTACTTCAGTTACCGCTACTTTCAGGACGACTGGGGAATTCGCTCCCACACCATGGATCTGAAATACCGTTACGAGCTGCCCAGTGGTAACTACCTGCAACCCCATTACCGTCGCTACCAGCAAACTGCAGCCGATTTCTATCGCCACAGCCTGGTCGATAACACCGCGCTGCCCAACTATGCCAGTGCGGACCTGCGGCTGGGTGAGATGACCGGCAGCACCGTGGGCTTAAAATTCGGCATGCCGCTGGGTAGCGGCGAGTTCAATGTCCGCGTGGAAAAGATGACGCAATCGGGCGAAAGCCACCCGGCTGATGCCGTAGGTCTGCAGCGCAATTACGACCTCTATCCAACACTGGATGCCACCATCGTGCAAATCGGTTACAGTACTCTTTTTTGACGGAAACCTCGGTGGGGCCAAGCACCCCACCCGATTTAGCAGCTATGGGTATCACCCTCGAACACAGCACCTGCGGCAGCTACTGGATCGGGCGTTTCAGTGCGATGGCCAGCCCCTGTGAGGTACTTCTGGAAATGGAGGACCGAACGCAAGCACAACACATCGTGCAACGGGTAGCCGAGGAAACGTGGCGCATCGAAAAAAAGTACAGCCGCTACCGCCAGGACAATCTTCTCCACCGTATCAATCACGGCGAGGGGCAACCCCTTGAAATGGACGAAGAGACAACCCTGCTCCTCAACTATGCTGCCCAGTGTTTCCAGCTGAGTGATGGACTGTTTGATATCACCGCTGGCGTATTGCGAAAAATTTGGTCCTTTCAACCTGGAGCCATACCACCCAACGATGACAAGGTACAGGAGTGCCTTAGTCTTATCGGCTGGTCACGCCTAAGCTGGGAGCCGCCGTTTCTCACTCTGCCGCAAGGGATGGAGATCGATTTCGGCGGGATCGGCAAAGAGTATGCGGTGGACAAGGCCGCCCAACTGGCTAGCCAGTCAACAGAGGCCTCGTTTGTCGTTAACTTTGGGGGCGATCTGTTTATCAACAAACCTCGTCGCAGCGGACAACCATGGAAGATCGCCGTGGATGACCCTTCGGCCACCGGTGTCCAGCAGATTGGCCAAATTGCTGTTGCTCACGGTGGTGTCGCCACCAGCGGGGATGCCCGTCGCTTTCTGCTGTATAAGGGCAAGCGTTACAGCCACATCCTCAATCCGTACACCGGCTATCCGATAGAAAATGCAGCTCGCTCCGTCACGGTAATCGCCGATAGCTGCCTGGAGGCAGGGATGTTGGCCACTTTTGCCATCCTCCAGGGAGCGGATGGCAGACATTTTCTTGAAGCACAGGCCGTCCCCTTCTGGATCGTAGATTAATTCAACTCGGCATCCCGCAGCTTCCTTTGGGTAAAATCTGTTTGGATTTCTCTTTCTGAACCGCGTAAACTGTTCATGTTTTTGACGTTTTTCAAGGATTTATCATGCACATCTCAGCCAACAAAGTCGTCTCCATCGATTACACTCTTACCGACGCACAGGGAACAGTCATCGATAGCTCCGAAGGTCGTGGTCCGCTGGCCTATCTTCAGGGTCACGGTAACATTATTCCCGGCCTGGAAAATGCGCTGGAAGGCAAGAGCGAAGGGGATGCTCTGAAGGTAAGCGTCGCCCCTGCAGACGGTTATGGCGAACGGGACGACTCTCTAACCCAGGCGGTGCCTCGTAACATGTTCGAGAACGCCGAGGAGATCCAACTTGGAATGCAATTCCAAACGAGCTCTGAACAGGGTATGCACATCGTCACCGTCACAGGTGTCGACAGTGAAAATGTCACGGTCGATGCCAACCATCCGCTGGCAGGCCAGACCCTCAATTTCGACGTCACTGTCGTTGAAGTCCGTGATGCCTCTGAGGAAGAACTTGCCCATGGTCATGTTCATGGACCGGAAGGAGACGAACACTAATCGCACTCTAACTCTACACTGTTCAAAAAAGGCTCCTTAAGGAGCCTTTTTTGTAATTCGTTGCGATCACCAGCAAGTTCACATGCACTCATTATTTTACTTGATGGATGAACCCAGTAACGCTTAACAGGAAATGGTTATTACCGTGGCAGGGTGTTATGGGAGTGCGGCTAGTTCCTCGGGATTCCAAAAAATTACGCCAGCAAATCAATTATCTGAAGCCTTATTTCAGCAAAAAAAAACCCCGCAATGCGGGGTTTTTTTCTTTCTCCTGTCTTCAGCCGAAAGCCTGTCCAGATTTGGCGCCAAAAGCCTTGAGGAGGATGACCATTGGGCAAAAGCCGGTAAAAGCCGACTGCAGCAGGTTCAAACCAACAAAACCAGTGAAGAACAACCAGTATTCATGATGAAAGATCGGACTCATTTGCATGCCAAGAGCCAAACTCAACAGGATGAAGCTGCCAGCAACGGCAAACACGATGCGTTCAATGCTCATTGATTACTCCTTTCAGTTAAAGACAACGTCAATGACGTGTGGTGGAACCTGTATATTATTAAGTACTAAAATCAAGAAGATTATAAAGCGCTGCGGCCGCACGGGGCCAATATTATAGGTATCGTCATCACCGTGCGAAAGCGGCCGCAGAAAACAGAAAATCGAATGTTCCGAACTTCCTGTCACTATTCGCGATATTTATTGTCCTACCGCCCATATGCTACACGTTTTCCCCCACGGAGTGCAGTATTGATGACGAGTGAGAAAATCGTGTTTTTCGGTAGAGGGTGTAGTGTTAACGGCCCTTCTTTTTGCTATATCGATTCACGGTCTTCTTATCCTGGGCGGCCAGCTGCTGTTTGCGACTAATTTGCCGAGGGGTCAACTCGTTACGCTTGCCAGCAAAGGGATTCTCTCCACCCTTGAGTTCGATACGAATCGGTGTGCCTTCCAGCTTCAGGTATTTGCGGAAACCATTTTCCAGATAACGTTTGTAACTACCCGGTACCTTATCGACCTGATTGCCATGGATGACAATGATAGGAGGATTTTTTCCTCCCTGGTGGGCGTATCGTAATTTAATACGCCGATTGTTCACCGTCGGCGGCTGGTGGGCAAACACCAGTGATTCCAGCAATGTTGTCAGCTCCGGCGTTGAGAACTTTCTCATCGCCGAATCATAAGCCTTGTTCACACTACGATAGAGCTCCCCCACGCCAGTTCCGTGCAGTGCGGATATGTAGTGGATTTTCGCGAAATCGAGGAAAGGTAACTTAAGCAGCAACTCACGACGTACTAGTTCCTTCTTCTCCTGATCCAACCCATCCCACTTATTGATGGCGATAACCAGGGCACGCCCCGCCTCCATCGCATGGCCCAGCAAATGGGCATCCTGCTCACTGATCCCTTCGCGAGCGTCGAGCACCATCAGCACCACATGGGCATCAGTGATCGCCTGCAGTGTTTTGATGATACTGAACTTCTCCACCGTCTCCTTGATGCGGGCGCGGCGTCGTACCCCTGCAGTATCGATAAGGGTGTATTTCTGGCCGTCGCGCTCAAAGGGAATATAGATACTGTCACGGGTCGTTCCCGGCATATCGAACACCACGACCCGCTCCTCACCAAGAATACGGTTGACCAGAGTCGATTTGCCCACATTCGGCCGGCCGACAATGGCGACCTTGATACCCTGCTCCTCAGATTCCTCATCTCCCGCTTCCTCCTCATCGGCGACGAATTGGTGCAGCACAAGGTCGATCATGTTGCGCACACCACGTCCATGAGAGGCGGCGATAGGCAGGGGGTCACCCAGGGCGAGGGCATGAAACTCGCTACTGGCAATCAGGGCATCAACCCCGTCGGTCTTGTTAACCACTAGCGTTACCGGCTTACCGCACTGACGAAGATAACCGGCGATATTCTCATCCGAAGGCGTCAGACCGTCACGCGCATCCACCAGGAAGATCACCGCATCACACTCGCCGATGGCTCGCTTGACCTGTTGCGCCATCTCGCCCTCAACCCCCTGCGAGTCGCCACTGAGCCCCCCGGTATCGACTACCAGGTAGGGATGCTCACCAAGCCGGCCAATACCGTACTTTCGATCACGAGTGAGACCGGCATAATCGGCGACCAGCGCATCACGTGTGCGGGTAAGGTTGTTGAACAGGGTAGATTTGCCCACATTGGGCCTACCGACGAGTGCAATTACCGGCTTCATGATTACTCCGCCGCTGGGGCGATGGGTGACATCCGGAATACATCCAGGACACCGCGTTTATCGAGGCCGAAGGCAAACACTCCCTGGACTGCCGGTGCCATCAGCACCGCCCTGTCTTCAGGATAGGATGCACTCCAGGCAGAAAGTTCATCCTCAACCGGGAAGTAATCTTGCCACTGTTGAATCCGGGAGCGAGCAACGATCCGGCCATCCTCCTTCGCCAACCAGTGCAAAAAACCTTCATAGTCACCAACAATAAGGTAGTTGCCCTGTTGCACCGGGGCGGTCAGGGCACGCTGATGTAGTGCCGTCTGTTTCCACATGGTGGCCCCACCGCGACGCGACAGTGCCCAGACATCACCCGCCGTATCGGTCACATAAAGCATATCAGTGTCGACACTGA
This sequence comes from Thiohalomonadaceae bacterium, assembly GCA_041563315.1. Lineage (GTDB taxonomy): Bacteria > Pseudomonadota > Gammaproteobacteria > Thiohalomonadales > Thiohalomonadaceae > JBFEYJ01. Next base: position 18,985 of record JBFFNE010000011.1, on the reverse strand, counting down.
TCCCTGTGGCCGAGGCAATCTCTCGATTCCACATCAGCTGACCACTGGCAAGCGTCATTGCAACCAGATTTCCCTGATAACTGGCGGCATAGACAACGCCGTCCGCTACAGCCAGATCGGCATCAACATCAACCATTCGCTCAAGCTCGCTGCGGCCACTGGGCACAGCCACAGTGGTCTGCCAAAGCAGCATCCCATCGCCCAGACCGAGAGCCACAACCTTGCCGTTGGCAGTACCACAAACGACCCGATCATCGACAATCCGTGGGTTGCCACTGCCCCGCAAACTCAAGGTCGGAACCGATTCACTGTGGCGCCAGCGCTGGCGCCCACTGTTCGCATCGAGCGCAATGATATTGCCGTCCACAGTGTGAACCACCACGGTTTCACCCTGATGCACAGGCAGGCTCAACACTTCACTGCTTACCGCTGCGCGCCAGGCAAGGGTTCCGTCCTGTTTGTGCAAGGCGATTACCTCGGCATCGCCGCCGAACAGTAACAGATCTGCGCTTCCACTGGGACCGGCATTGAGCCGGGCATCCAGTTCGACTCGCCACAGCCGCTCACCGGTAAACGCCTCATAGGCGACCACACGACCACGGTTATCTGCCTGGTAGAGCCGTTCACCATCAACCAGAGGGATGAGCTGCAGATGTTGCGTGTAACTCCCCTTCCCCAGCTGTCGTACCCAGCGGTGCTCAGCCTTCAGTTCGGGAGTAATCACCGTCAATGGTTGTGGCGGCTCAACAGGATCGATGGCCGCACTACATCCGGCCAACAGGCTTAGCATCAAGATTAGGTAAAACGACTTCACTCGGATTGACTCTCCGCCAAATTATCCAGCTTCATTTGCACCAGATTTCCCTTTTCCGGCGCATCGCTGTAGCCACTGATTGCATTGCTGTAAGCATCTCGGGCTGCCGCTCTCTGCCCCTGACTAAGAAGGATATCACCACGTAACTCGTCATAACTGCCACGGAATCCAGGAGCAACATCTGCGGTTAACAGGCCGAGTGCCTCCTCCCCCTTACCCTGAGCGTGCAGTACGCGGGCAAGACGAAGCTGCGCGAGCTGCTTAATAGCTTTCTCTCCGGCCTGCTCTGTCGCTACCGTCAGATGTGCTGCAGCGGCGTCTAGGTCCGTTTGTTCAACTGCCAGCTTGGCCATCGCCATAGAAGCCAATACCGCATAAGTACTCCGCGGAAACTCCCCGACAATCAAACGACCAATATCCATCGCCTGAGTGGTATTTACTTCGAGCACATCAAGCATCTGCTGGTACTGCACTGAGGCCGCTTCGGCACGCTGCTCCTGATTCTGCACCCAGCTTTTCCAGCCCAACACACCCAGTAATAACGCGACGATCGCAACGATCGTAATTCGCCCATTCTTGTCCCACCACGCCTTGAGCGCGTCGACCTGGTCCTGTTCCGAGTTATAGATTTCCATCCCCCGACTCCCGATAGGTTAATTGCCGTTATAAATCAGATATCACATTTGGCGAGATAGTCCGCCAAAAATGCTTCCGCCTGTGCCTGCTCAAGTACTTGTTGTTCGGTTTCTTCACGCAGGAATTTGATACCAAGGGTGCCGTTAGCTACTTCATCCTCACCCAGAACGAGCGCTAGGCGCGCACCGCTTTTGTCCGCCTTCTTAAACTGACTCTTGAAGCTGCCACCGCCGCAATGGGTTTCCAGACGCAACAACGGCAAGGCGTCTCGCAACTGCTCTGCCAGTAAGAGTCCCTGCTGTTGTGCTCCATCGCCGACCAATACCAGGTAAGCGTGAGGACGGTACTGCTCCCTTGGTACCTGCTCGGCCTCCAGCAGGCTGACCAGACGTTCCACCCCCATGGCAAAACCCACAGCAGGTGTCGGCTTGCCGCCCAGCTGCTCGACCAGTCCATCAAAGCGCCCGCCGGCACAGATCGTACCCTGGGCGCCAAGCTTATCGGTCACCCATTCAAACACCGTTTTGCCGTAATAATCGAGGCCGCGTACCAGGCAAGGATTGATGCTGTATTTCAGCCCTGCACTGTCAAGAATCGAGCACAACGTGGCAAAGTGGGCCTGCGACGCCTCATCCAAATGTTCCGTGAGCTTGGGTGCCGCCTCAATCAGGCCGCGCATCGCCGGATTCTTGCTATCGAGCACGCGCAACGGGTTGCTCTCCAGCCGGCGCCGGCTGTCCTCATCCAACTCGCTCACATGCTGCCAAAGATAGTCCACCAGGATGGCGCGATAAGCGTGGCGCGACGCCGGCGAACCTAGCGAGTTGATCTGCAGCTGTACTGAATCGGCCAGTCCCAACATCTTCCAAAGCCGTGCGGTCATCAGAATGTGCTCGGCATCGATATCCGGCCCCTCCAGGCCGAATACCTCAACCCCAATCTGGTGAAACTGGCGATAGCGTCCCTTCTGCGGTCGCTCATGACGGAACATCGGTCCACGGTACCAGAGGCGCTGGACCTGGTTGTGCAACAGACCATTCTCAATGCCGGCACGCACACAACCGGCAGTCCCCTCCGGGCGCAACGTCAGCATGTCACCGTTACGATCCTCAAAGGTGTACATCTCCTTTTCGACAATATCAGTCACCTCACCGATAGATCGCTTGAACAACTCGGTCTTCTCCACAATCGGCATGCGGATCTCGTGATAACCGTAGGCGTCCAGCAACTGCCGCACCACCTCCTCCAGGTGGCGCCACTCGGGAGTCTCACCCGGCAGGATATCGTTCATCCCGCGAATGGCCTGAATGTTCATGCTCAAATTACTCTCTCCAAAACAAAAACCTCAACGCAAAGGTTACTAAATCGTTTGTTTAGTGGCATTTAAGTTATGTACTGTTGTAGCTATCCTGGCGTAGATAAGGAGAGGTCCTGGATTCCGGCATTCGCCGGAATGACAACCTCATACCCCTTTGCGTTCTTTGCGTCTTCGCGCCTTTGCGTTTAGTTCTTTTCCTTTTCTCGCTTGGCAATTTGGGTGCGGATCTCTTTTTCCAGTTTGTCGACCAGGTTTTCGTTATCGACCTTGTGATCGGGCTTGCCGCCAAGGTAGATCAGGTTTGGCTGGCCACCGGTGAGGCCGACGTCCGCCTCACGGGCCTCCCCGGGACCGTTGACTACACAGCCGATCACCGCCACGTCGAGAGGTTCGAGAATATCCTCCAGTCGCTCTTCCAGGGCATTGACCGTGGCGATAACATCGAAGTTCTGCCGCGAGCAGGAAGGACAGGCGATGAGATTGATTCCTTTGCTTCGCAGATGCAGGCTCTTGAGGATGTCGAACCCGACCTTGATCTCCTGCACCGGGTCGGCCGCCAGCGAGACACGAATGGTATCTCCGATGCCGTCAGCCAGCAGCATACCCAGGCCGATAGCCGATTTTACCGTCCCGGAGCGAAACCCACCCGCCTCGGTGATCCCGAGGTGAAGCGGCTGTTCGATCTGGCTGGCCAGCTTGCGGTAGGCCGCCACGGTCATAAAAATCTCGGAGGCCTTGAGGCTCACCTTGAAGTCCTGAAAATCGAGCTTATCCAGAATATCGATATGGCGCATCGCCGACTCCACCAGCGCCTCGGCGGTCGGCTCGCCGTATTTTTTCTGTAGGTCCTTCTCCAACGAACCGGCGTTGACGCCGATGCGGATAGGCACCCCCTTGTCCCGGGCCGCATCGACCAGGGTACGCACCCGGTCGGCCTTGCCGATATTGCCGGGATTAATACGCAGGCAATCCACTCCAAGCTCCAATACGCGCAACGCAATGCGGTAGTCAAAGTGGATATCGGAAACCAATGGCACCTTGACCTGGCTGCGGATCTTACCAAAAGCTTCAGCAGCATCGAGCGAGGGCACGGAGACACGAACGATATCGGCACCGGCTTTCTCCAGTGCCCGGATCTGCCCCACCGTGGCGGCCACATTAGTGGTCTCGGTGTTGGTCATGCTCTGTACCGTGATGGGCGCATCGCCGCCAACAGGGACATTACCCACCATGATCTGGCGCGTCTTACGACGCACGATTGGGCTTGTGTGTGACATAAATTACCTGAGTATGGGATGGTTGTGCTCAGCACTTCCTATGCGGAAGCGAGCGACATCCCTGCGCTGGAAGACTGAGTGATCAAAAAGCTCGCCATTGTAATAGACCGTAACGCCAGGCGCATAGCCTAGGAAGACATGAAATGGAGCCTCCCCCCTAAGCACCAGCACCCCACCCTCTTTAATCAGACGATAGACTAATTGACGCCCGGCATTATCCTTAACCTCGGTCCAGCTATCTGCGACAAAACGCAACTCCAGTGTCGACTGTGGCATCGCATCGGTCAACGGCAGCGGGGCTGGCTGTTCAGAGACGCTACTGGTTGCCGCCGGGGTTGAGGCCGGGGCGGCCTGCGGTACAGGCTTCACCTGTTCAATTGCCGCGGCGGCCTCAGTTTCCGCAGCCGTCCCCTCCTCGCCAGAGGCATTTCCTTCGGCTTGCAGTTCAGCGGTTTCCACCTCTTCCGATTGGGCGACCTCATCGGACGTGTCCTGCAACAATGCCTCACCGGTTTCGGTAACCTCTGCCGTAGGGTTGTCTTGCGACTCGACAAGCTCTGTTCCCGACAATCTGGTTTGCGGTTCAAACTCTTCTTGTCGCCCCATCCACCACATAGCAACGGACACGATAATCACGCCGATAATCAGATAGCTTGCCAGGCGAGCAATACCATCGCGGCTACTCATTTCCTTAACTGCAGCGGAAGTCGAGACTAAGGGCGGCGTCTTGTTTGTTGCCAAAGGGGAAATAGCAAACGAATCAGCAGGGAGCTCAAGCAGACGGGCATAGCTACGAAGATAGCCGGTCGTGAAGGTCAGCCCCGGCAAGGCCGCGTAATCATCTTCCTCCAAGGCGCTGATAAGTCGCACATTAAGACGCAACTGCCCAGCGACCTTTTCACGACTTAGCCCCTTGGCCTCACGCGCTGCACGAAGACGTTTTCCAGGGAGTTCCTGCTCCGGCTCTTGCGACGGTGATGATAACTGCTCAGGCAAATCGTTGTTCTCTGTCGTCTCGCTCACACTACCACCCTGCTATTGTGATTCCAGATACAGTCTGGTTTCGTCTGAATTGGGAAAATTCCCCCTCAGTGACAGCCCATAACTGGCCAGGGCATTCTTGTCACCCAGAACACGCTCCACCTGAATCCCCAGCCAAAGGCTCTCTGGGGAATGCCGGGCAACCTCGGAATAACGCTGCAGATACGCTCGTGCAGAGAGGTATTTTTTGTCGGCGAGACTCAGGCGGGCCATGGCCAGCAACGACTTGGGCATCCTGGGGTTGATCTCCAGCCCCTCGCGCAGATACATCTCAGCCTTCTCAGGATCGGGCTTGCGCTGCAGGCACAACCCCAGGTTTTCATAAACCAGATCACGTTGCGGATAGACCGGGTTATCCAGCGCCTTCTTGAGCTGTTTAACCCCAGCGTATATACGGCCCTGACTGCAGAGAAAACTGCCGTAATTATTCTGCAGGGCGGAGTTGTCAGAGTCGGCATTACTCAGGGCACGCCGAAAATGTTTATCGGCATCGTCATACTGCTCAAGGCGTCGATACAACTCCGCCAAGTAGTGGTTGGCCGCCACATGACCAGACTCATAGGTCAGGGCGTGATTAAGCTTCTGCATCGCGGTTTCGTAATTGCCCTGCATCATGTAACGCAGTCCCAGATCGGCATTAGCCTGGGCCGCTTTAGCGGTGTCGACACCCTCGCGCACCGGATTACTGCAGCCTGACACCAGCACCATGGTGAAAAGCGATAGCACCAGAATGGTCTGTTTCCTCATGCGATCTTTTCCCCTTTAATGACAAAGCGCTCACTCCGTCTTGTCCGATCCTTCACCTTCCCTGCCAGTTGCCCGCAGGCCGCTGCAATGTCCTCACCGCGGGTCTTGCGGGTGACGGTAATGATCCCCGCCTGCATGATCACCTCACGAAAGGCATTAATAGCCTCCAGGCTGGAGCATACATAGGGCGCCCCAGGAAAGGGGTTGAACGGGATAAGGTTCACCTTGGCCGGTACACCGCGCAGCACTTTAACCAACTGGCGCGCATGTTCCGGACTATCGTTGACACCTGCCAGCATCACGTATTCGAAGGTCACCCGGCGATGCGGCTTTCCCTCCACATAGCGCTTGCAGGCAGCCATCAGTTCCTTGATCGGATATTTCTTGTTAATCGGTACCAGCTCATCACGCAGTGCATCATTCGGCGCATGCAGCGATACTGCAAGGCTGACATCGCTTTGCGCACGCAGCTCATCAATACCCGGCACCACACCGGCAGTGCTCAGAGTCACCCGGCGCTTGGAAATACCGAAGGCCAGATCGTCCTGCATCAGATCCATCGCTTTGACCACATTATCCAGATTCAGCAGCGGTTCCCCCATCCCCATCATCACCACGTTAGTAATGACGCGCTCCCCCTTGTTGTCGGGAAGACCAATAATGCGGGCGGCCAGAGCCACCTGGCCGACGATCTCAGCGACAGAAAGGTTACGATTGAATCCCTGTCGTGCAGTCGAGCAAAAACTGCAAGCCAGTGTACACCCTACCTGGGAAGAGACGCACAGCGTGCTGCGCTCGGCCTCAGGGATGTAAACCATCTCGATATGGTTGACCTCATCGACCTTAAGCAACCACTTGCGGGTACCATCACTCGAGGGCATATCCTGCACAACTTCCGGCAGACGCACCTCGGCAACCTCTTTCAGGCGATCTCGCAGCGACTTGCTCAGGTTGGTCATGGCATCGAAATCATCGATCCCGAATTGATAAATCCATTTCATCACCTGAGAAGCACGGAAGGCCTTCTCCCCCATTTCGGCGAAGAAGGCCTCCATATCCTGCCGGGTCAGACCAAGTAGATTGATCCTGGCGGACTCAGTCATCGGTTCTCCAACTCGTACACAGCGGCAGAACCGCCCGCACCATTAACGGGTGCGCGGGCAAAGCTCTTCCTGTTTGAAGAAGAATTCGATTTCACGCGCGGCGGTTTCCGGAGCATCGGAACCGTGTACCGCGTTCTCATCGATGGAGTCGGCGAAGTCGGCACGAATGGTACCAGGCGCCGCTTCTTTCGGGTTGGTCGCACCCATCACTTCACGGTTTTTGGCAACGGCGTTTTCGCCTTCGAGCACCTGCACCATAACCGGACCGGAGGTCATGAATGCGACCAGGTCATTGTAAAAAGGACGCTCCTTGTGCACTTCGTAGAAGGCACCGGCCTGTTCCTTACTCAGGTGCATCATCTTGGCGGCAACAATCTTGAGGCCGGCCTTCTCGAAACGGCTATAGATCTCGCCAATTACGTTCTTGGCCACAGCGTCAGGTTTGATAATGGAAATGGTGCGTTCGGTTGCCATCAACAGTTTCTCCGTTAAATCGGGGCTAATAGTGCATATATGCGAAACCCGCGATTATACGCGGGCTTGTCAGGGCATTCCAGCGCTTCCCATCACAAGGCTACGACAAACGAAAATTGAGAGAGTTCACCATTCGTCCCGAATTTACCTTTGGCTTGTGATGGTGTGTAGCTGTGGTGATGGGGATGATTCAGTCCCGCTCCTCAATCCAGTTCATCTGGATCGACTCAAGGATCTTTTCGTTGGAGTGGCCGGGATCGTCATCGAACCCCTCCAGCTCACACACCCAGTCGTGCAAGTCGGTAAAGCGTACATACTGCGGATCCACATCGGGATGGGCCTCATCCAGGGCGATGGCGATCTCCAGGCTATCGGTCCATTTCATGGGGGTGATCTCCTGTTAACCGTAGGAGCCCGGTCCCCTGGGCGAATGTTCGCCGAGAGGACTCGGCTCCTACGCATTTCCTGTAGTTTGTTAATGCGACTCGGAAACCATATTGATGGTGTACTTCGGGATCTCGACCACCAGGTCGTTATCGCCAATGACCGCCTGGCAGGAGAGACGCGACTCCGGCTCGAGCCCCCACGCCTTGTCCAGCATATCTTCCTCGATCTCCTCGGCCTCATTGAGAGAATCGAACCCCTCGCGCACAATCACATGGCAAGTGGTGCAGGCACAGGACTTTTCACAGGCATGCTCGATCTCGATGCCGTTGGCCAACGCGGCATCACAGACCGTTAGCCCCGGCTCAGCCTGGATCACTGCCCCTTCGGGGCAGAGCTCTTCATGCGGGAGAAAAATCAGTTGGGGCATGGCACTACACTCCAGAATCCAATCACGACATTTATGACTTCAATAAGTCCGGCCAAGGCCGTTCACAAGTCACAGGGTTATTCAAATTTTTCCAGATCCTGACCGGAAAGGGCCTTCTGGATGCTGGCATTCATGCGCCGCGCAGCGAATTCAGTAGATTTGCCATTAAGACTATCAATGGCCCGTTTGATCGCCTTGCTATCGTTGCCCTGCTTGATCCCGGCCAACTGCGCCATGCCTTGTTCGAGCTCTGAACGCTCCTCTGCCGAAAGCAGAGCGTCGCCGTCTGCGGCGAGAGCAACCTCCAGCGCCTCGATGACCCTTTCGGCCTCCACCTGCTGCTCACGCAGCGCACGTGCAGCCATATCATCGCTTGCATGATCCATGGACTCCTTGAGCATCCGGGTGATCTCATCATCCGCAAGACCATAAGAAGGCTTGACCTGGATGCTGCTCTCAATGCCGGTGCCCTGCTCACGAGCGGTAACCGACAACAGGCCATCGGCGTCAACCTGGAAGGTGACACGGATGCGTGCTGCACCGGCCGACATGGGCGGGAGGCCACGCAGTTCGAAACGGGCAAGGGAGCGGCAGTCACTGACCAGTTCGCGTTCCCCCTGCAGCACATGAATCATCATTGCCGTCTGGCCATCCTTGAAGGTGGTGAAATCCTGGGCACGGGCAACAGGAATCGTGGTATTACGCGGAATCACCTTTTCTACCAGACCGCCCATAGTCTCAAGACCTAGTGACAGTGGGATCACGTCCAGCAGTAACATCTCATCCTCGGGTTTATTGCCGACCAGCACATCCGCCTGCATCGCCGCACCAATGGCCACCACCTTGTCCGGATCGATATCGACCTTGGGCTCACGGCCAAAGAACTCCCCCACCAGTTCGCGTACGCGCGGTACGCGCGTTGAACCACCGACCATGACCACATCAAGGATCTCGGTGGTGTTAACACCGGCATCCTTTAGGGCACGACGGCAAGGGATCAGGGTCTTGCGAATCAAGGAATCCACCAGACCGTTCATCTGCTCGCGCGACAGTATCCCCTCCCAGTAGCTTCCATCGGCCAACTCCACCTTCAGCTCGGTACGGCTATTCGTTGTCAGGGACTCCTTGGCAGCACAAGCATCACGCATCAGGCGACGCAACTGATGATGGTCGGCATCGTCAGCGATACCTGCCTCGGCCATAATCCATTCCGCAATGGCGCGATCCATGTCATCGCCACCCAACGCGGAGTCACCCGCGGTAGCCATCACTTCAAACACGCCCTTGTTAAGACGCAAAAAGGAGACATCGAAGGTGCCACCACCCAGGTCATAGACCGCGATCACCCCTTCGGACCCCCGATCAAGTCCATAGGCAACCGCTGCGGCGGTGGGCTCGTTAAGCAAGCGAAGTACATTGAGGCCAGCCAGTGTTGCCGCATCCTTAGTGGCCTGACGCTGCGCATCATCGAAATAGGCAGGCACGGTGATCACCACACCGGTCAGCTCGCCCCCCATACTCGTTTCAGCCCGGTCACGCAGGGCGCGCAGAATGTCGGCAGAAACCTCCACCGGACTGAAATCCCCACCGGCGGTACGCAGCTTTGGCATCCCGGACTCGGTCGCGACAAAATCATAGGGAAGGCGTGAGCCCAGGGTTTTAATATCATCGACGCCACGGCCCATGAAACGCTTGACTGAAATAATCGTATTGAGTGGGTCGACTGCGGCCTCACCCTTCGCCGTAGCGCCGACAATGCGCTCACCACCGCTCAGATAACGCACTACAGACGGCAACAGATGATTGCCCTGCTCGTCAGGCAGGGTCTCAGCCATACCGCTACGTACGGTGGCAACGAGAGAGTTGGTCGTACCGAGGTCGATGCCGGCGGCAAGGCGATGTTGATGGGGAGAGGCGGACTGTCCCGGTTCGCTGATTTGAAGTAAGGCCATAATGTCGTGAATTTTCTCGCTTGGTCAGGCGGGATACCGCTCAGGATTCGTGAACCAGTGTCTCTTCCAACTCGTCCACTTCGGAGAGCAGACGCTGCATGAATTGCATTTTTCTTACCGTCTCCCTGGCACTCTCGAGCGCTTCCTGGCTACCGTCAGCAAACAGCTGTTGCAGGGACTGAATCAGTTCTCTCTCCCGGCTCTCGATATCGTCGCGAACACGGTTCAGAGCATCGAAAGGAGCGGCCTTGCCGCGTACATCAACCAACGCCTCGCGCAGCGCCATCTGCTCCATCAGGAAGTCACTGTCCATCTGCGTGTTGCTATCGTCCAGCGGCAGCCCGTTTATCTCGAGCAGATAACGGGCGCGTGACAATGGGGACTTGAGGACCTGAAAGGCCTCGTTGATTTGTGCAGCCTGCTGCACGGAAAGGCGTTTTTCCTGCTCCGAGGCATTGGCGAAACGGTCTGGATGGAACGCCCGCTGCAATTCGCGATACCGCAGCGCAAGCGTCTCCTGCTCCACCTCAAACGCTGGGGGTAGCTCGAACAACTCGAAGTGATTTTTACCTAACGCAGACTGCATTCGTCACCGCATGGTTAGACGTTGAAGCTTTCGCCGCAACCGCAAGCATCTTTGACGTTGGGATTGTTGAACTTGAAGCCTTCATTCAACCCCTCTTTAGTAAAATCCACCTCGGTACCGTCGAGATAAACCAGGCTCTTGGGATCAACAATCACCTTGACGCCGTGGCTTTCAAATACCTCGTCTTCTACCTCAATGTCATCGGCGAATTCCAGCACATAGGCCATACCGGAACACCCTGAGGTGCGTACACCCAGACGCAGCCCCGCACCTTTACCGCGGTTGGCGAGAAAGTTTCTGACGCGCTCTGCCGCCGGTTCTGTCAGTGTAATTGCCATGGCTTTCTCCACTGTGTTCAATCAACTCTTACGTTTGGACTTGTAGTCAGTGATGGCCGCCTTGATCGCATCTTCGGCCAGTACCGAGCAGTGAATCTTGACCGGAGGCAAGGCCAGCTCTTCAGCGATCTGGCTATTCTTGATCTCGGCGGCCTCATCCAGGTTTTTTCCCTTGACCCACTCGGTCACCAGCGAGCTGGAGGCAATGGCAGAACCACAGCCATAGGTCTTGAAGCAGGCATCCTCGATCACTCCCTCCTCGTTGACCTTGATCTGCAAACGCATCACATCACCACAGGCCGGAGCACCCACCATACCGGTACCCACACCCTCATCGTCCTTATCGAAATTCCCGACATTGCGCGGATTTTCGTAATGATCCATGACCTTTTCGCTGTATGCCATCTCTCTTACCTCGCCTTAACGAACTGCCCCGCCTCGTTACCCATGAGGCGGCGGGGCAGCAATTTTAACCCAAAACTCGATTCAGGCATAAATGCCTGCCATAGCTAGTGTGCCGTCCACTCCACAGAGGAAAGGTCGATCCCCTCCTTGTACATATCCCACAATGGGGAGAGCTCACGCAACTTGCTGATTTTCTGATGCAGTAACTCGATAGCACGATCAACATCCGCCTCGGTAGTGAAACGCCCGATACTGAAACGGATCGAGCTGTGTGCCAACTCATCGGATCGTCCCAGGGCACGCAGCACGTAAGAGGGCTCCAAGCTAGCGGAGGTGCAGGCGGAGCCGGAGGAAACAGCCAACTCGCTCAGTGCCATCATCAGCGACTCACCTTCGACAAAGTTGAAGCTGATGTTGAGGTTATGCGGTACACGCTGCTCCAGGTCACCGTTAATGTAGACCTCTTCAATGTCCTTAACGCCTTCGAGCAGACGATCACGCAACATACGCACGCGCTCGTTTTCGGTCGCCATCTCCTCTTTGGCCAGACGGAAGGCCTCGCCCATACCCACGATCTGGTGGGTGGCCAGGGTACCGGAACGCATGCCGCGCTCGTGACCACCGCCGTGCATCTGCGCCTCCAGGCGTACCCGGGGCTTGCGGCGTACGTACAGGGCACCCATACCCTTGGGGCCGTAGATCTTGTGGGCCGAGAGCGACAGCAGATCGATCTTCATCTCTTCGACATCAATCGGCACTTTGCCAGCGCTCTGCGCCGCATCGGTGTGGAACAGGATTTTTTTGCTGCGGCACAACTCGCCGATCGCCTTTACATCCTGAATCACCCCGATCTCGTTGTTCACATGCATGATGGAAACGAGAATGGTATCGTCGCGCATCGCCGCTTCCAGCTTGCCGAGGTCAATCAGGCCGTTCTCTTCCGGGTCGAGGTAGGTCACCTCGAAGCCTTCACGCTCAAGTTGGCGGCAGGTATCCAGCACCGCCTTGTGTTCGGTCTTGCTGGTGATGATGTGCTTACCCTTCTTGGCATAGAACTGGGCCACCCCCTTGATCGCCAGGTTGTCGGATTCGGTGGCACCAGAGGTCCAGACGATCTCCTTGGGGTTGGCGCCAATGAGGTCCGCCACGTTCTTGCGTGCGTTCTCAATCGCCTCCTCCGCATCCCAGCCGTACTGGTGCGAGCGCGAAGCGGCATTCCCGAACAGGCCATCCTCCATGGTCAGGTAGCTGCACATGGTCTTGGCCACGCGCGGGTCGACCGGGGTGGTTGCCGAATAGTCGAGATAGATCGGTTTTTTCATGCTTCTCTCGCTCCAATCACATTATTTGATTCATCACCAAGCCGTCGTCGCGGCCAGGCGTTGTAGCTGTTTAACCTGAGATACCAAAGCCCCAGTCAGGACATCGATATCCGCTTCTGTATTGTCCTTGCCCAAGCTGATACGGATGGCGCCGAGCGCCAGGTCATGGTCGACTCCCATCGCCTTGAGTACACCACTGGGCTCGGTATGTTCACTGCCACAGGCCGAACCACTGGATACGGCGATGCCCTGCTGATCCAGCGCCATGATCAGGGTCTGCCCCTCCACTCCCGGCACAGCAAGGAAGACGGTGTTGGGAAGTCGCTCCGCCCCACCGGCAAAAATCACCACTTGGGGGAGTTGCTGAGCCAGCTGCGCTTCAAACCGCTCTCGCAGATTAACTAAGTGGCGTCGCCGTGCCGCCAATTCAATATGCGCCAGCTCGGCGGCCTTGCCGAAGCCGATGATAGCGACCAGATTTTCGGTGCCGCCACGACGCCCCTTCTCCTGCCCACCCCCATGTAACAAGGGTTCCATATCCAGCGCCTTGTCCACGATCAAGGCACCGCATCCCTTCGGTCCGTACAGCTTGTGTGCCGAGAGGCTCATCAGATGTGCCCCGCTGGCGACAAAATCCACCGGCAGCTTACCAGCGGCCTGTACCGCATCGGTATGAAACAGAATCCCCTGTTCACGGCAGCGGGCAGCCAGTTCGGCCACAGGCTGCACCGTCCCGGTTTCGTTATTGGCCCACATCACCGAGACCAGCCGGGTATCGCCCTGTACCACCTGCTCGAAGGCACTGAGTGTACAAACGCCGTGTTCATCGACGCCGATGGCATCACACTCCCAGCCGAAACGACGCAGCGCAGACGCCGGCGCCGACACGGAGGCGTGCTCGACCGCGCTGAGTGCAATTCGTCCTTGGGGTAATCGATGGGCGACGCCCTTAAGGGCACTATTATTCGCTTCGGTGCCACCACTCGTGAAGACAACCTGACTGGGATGGGCACCCGCAAGCCGCGCTACCTGCTCACGCGCTCTGTCCAGCGCCTCTCGCGCCTCACGCCCCAGGGAATGGACACTGGAGGGATTACCATAGCGCCCCTTTAACCAGGGCTGCATGGCCTCCAGAACCCGTTCATCCAGGGCAGTGGTGGCGTTATGGTCTGCGTAGACCATGTCTTGCAGGTGAATTACACGGATGCACTTTTTTCCGCGATACTCTCAACCGTGCCCTCGTTCTTGCGATCCTGACGGGCGGCGACGTCTTTCACACCCTCACGCTCGACCAGCTGTCCCAGGTCGATACTCTTGAGGAAGCTGTATATCTGATCGCTGAGGTCGCACCACAGTTCATGGGTCAGGCAGGTGCCGTTGTCCTGACAGTTACCTTTGCCCTCGCAGCGCATCGCATCGACTTTCTCGTCAACGGCGGTGATCACGTCGGCCACACAGATCTCATTGGCTGCACGACTCAGGCGATAGCCGCCACCAGGGCCGCGCGCACTGTCAACGAGGCCGTTCTTGCGCAGACGGGAGAACAGTTGCTCCAGATAGGAAAGGGAGATCCCCTGGCGCTTGGAGATATCCGCCAGTGTGATCGGGCCATCCTTATAATGGATCGCAAGATCGAGCATCGCAGTTACCGCATATCGGCCTTTAGTGGTCAGTCTCATTGCCTTCTCCAAAAATACCCAGTAGAGTTGTGTGTCATTTGCTGATGAATAAAGTAGCAATACCAAGCAAATTAGTCAACTATTAATTTCCCTACCCTTTGTCCCCGGTTTCCAGCTTCTCCCCGCTCAGGTCATCCTCCATATCAGAGCGGATTTCGCACTGGCGAAGCGCCGGTAATTCTACATCTCCCAACTCCGCCCCCAGGCTCTTGATCGCCCCACACATCTCCTCCATCTTGCCGTCCATGGCATGGATATGATCGAGCATACAGTTGATGGCATGGGCCACCGGGTCGGGCATATCAGCGGTAGTGCCGTAGGCATCAAAGCCCATCTTCTCGGCAATCGCCTTGCGCTGGGCCTCCTGCTCACCGGTAGATGCCCGCTTGACGATACGCCCGGGAACCCCAACAACCGTCGCTCCACGTGGGACGTTCTTGACCACAACCGCATTCGAACCGATGCGAGCGCCATCACTGATAGTGATAGGCCCCAGTACCTTGGCGCCCGCCCCTACGACCACGTCGTTGCCCAGCGAAGGATGGCGCTTCCCCTTCTCCCAGCTCGTTCCGCCGAGGGTAACGCCATGGTAAATCGTGCAGTCATCACCGATCACCGCGGTCTCGCCGATCACCACCCCCATACCATGATCAATGAAAAAGCGCCGCCCGAGCGTGGCCCCGGGATGGATTTCAATGCCGGTAACCCAGCGGGAAAATCCGGAGAGCATGCGCGCCAACCACTTCCAGCGAACTAACCACAAGCGGTGGGAGAGGCGATGAAGCAGGACCGCGTGTAAACCCGGATACGCAGTCAGGACCTCAAAGACATTACGTGCCGCCGGGTCACGTTCGAAGATGCAACCAATATCCTCTCGCAGACGTTCAAACATGACAGATGGGCCGATAATTCCTGATAAGAGTGATGGGCCATATTTTTGCACAGCGGCCGCGAGTTTGCGAGCCGGTCGACGGCAGTTGGCAGCTTTCAGTCGGCAGTTGGCAGTTGCTGACGACTGCCAACTAATAACTGATACCTGATAACTGATAACTGATAACTGATAACGGCAACTTCTATTTAAGTTTCATCACGCTGGTCAAGATCCCGCGCAGGATATTGACCTCGGTTTTCTCCATCTGCGCCCGATTGAACAAACGACGCAAGCGGCGCATCAGCTGACGCGGGTTGTCCGGGTCAAGAAAGCCGGTTGCCAGCATCGTCTGCTCCAGGTGGTCAAAAAATCTCTCCACCTCATCAGCAGAGGCTGGCTCATCTTCGTTAGTCGAGGCTACCGCCTTCCAGTTTCCGTCAAGATGTGCCATATAAAGTTCGTAACAACACACCTGGATCGCTGCGGCCACATTGAGTGAACTGAAGTTTGGATTAGTGGGGATATGTACAAGGTAGTTGCACAACTCCAGCTCTTCATTACTCAGCCCCGAGTGTTCCCGGCCAAACACCAGTGCCACCTCGAGATTGCCCTCCTGCCCCCGCACCAGCTCTGCACACCCACGGGCATCCACCTGCGGCCAGGGAATCGTACGCAGACTACGGGCGCTGGCGCCGAACACCAGCTGGCAACCGGCCAGGGCCTCCTGCAGCGTGGCACAGACGGTAGCTGCCGCCAGAACATTATCGGCCCCGGATGCCCGGGAAGTGGACTCCGCATCAGGAAACCGATGTGGCCGGACCAGGTAGAGCCGGTCCAGCTCCATATTTTTCATTGCCCGTGCCGCGGCCCCGATATTGCCGGGGTGGCTCGTTTCGACCATAACTATGCGGATATGGGGTAACACGTCACTCTCACCTTTTTCTTTATTGCTCATAGTGGCTGATTTTTTCCATCAGCCTGTATAGAATACGCGACCTGAAGGGGAACCCCCTTGCTCACGCTATTTAACAATCTGGAGGCTGTCCCATGCATCCCATGCTGAACATTGCCGTGCGTGCCGCACGTGCAGGCGGCAATATTATCGCTCGATCCTTCCCCCATGTGGATAGCCTCAATGTCGACACCAAGTCGCGCAACGATTTTGTCAGCGATGTCGACCGTATGGCTGAACAGGAGATCATCAAGGCGATCCGCAAGGCCTATCCTGATCATTCCATTCTCGCTGAGGAGAGCGGCAAGTCGAGCAAAAGTAGTGAATACGAATGGATCATCGACCCGCTGGACGGCACCACCAATTTCCTGCACGGATTCCCGCAGTTTGCCGTCTCCATTGCCTTGGCCTTTCGTGGCAAGCTCGACCAGGCCGTGGTCTACGACCCCATCAGCCAGGATCTCTACACCGCCAGCCGCGGCGCCGGCGCCCAGCTCAACGGCCGCCGTATCCGTGTCACCAACCGCAAGACCCTGGAAGGGGCCCTGCTCGGCACCGGTTTTCCGTTCAAGAGCCAGGAGCTGCTAGATACCTACCTCGCCACCTTCAAGGCCCTGTTCAAGGACACAGCGGGTATCCGCCGCCCCGGCTCCGCCGCCCTCGATCTGGCCTATGTGGCTGCCGGCCGCCTCGACGGCTTCTGGGAGTTCGACCTCAAACCGTGGGATATGGCTGCCGGTGCGCTGCTTGTCCAGGAAGCCGGTGGAAAGGTGGGCGACTTTGCCGGCGGCGAGGATTACCTCGATAGCAGCAACATCATCGCCGGCAATCTCAAGATATTCGACGCGATGCTTAACGAAATCCGCCCCTGCCTGCCAGACCACATCAAAAAGTAGGAACCATCCCGGTCACGATCACCTGAATGTCGTGACCGGCCCATACCTATCAGGCCAAACCCCTGCCAAACCTGGTATCTTCGACAGTAACAAGAAACCATGTGGGAGCGACCGTCCCGGTCGCGATAAACGGCCACCCCACGTTACGTTATACTGAGGTTATGCACCGCACCCTCATCTTCATCGGCATTACCCTTATCTTCATCGGCCTGCTCTGGCCGTGGCTCAGCAAACTTCCACTGGGTCGTCTGCCCGGCGACATCATCATCGACCGCCCCGCCATCAAAGTCTACATTCCTATTACCACCATGGTACTGATAAGCCTGGTTATCTCTTTGCTGCTATGGTTTTTTCGCAAATGAAGTAATGGCTGCTCCCTGACAGCCAACGGCAAATCGATCGCCTGGCAAGCGCACGCTCGCCACCTTGCATTTCAAGATTCTACAGGTTACAGATAGAGAAGCCCCTCGGCACGGGATAGACCCATGAAAAAGAAACAAGGCTCCAACGCCCACATTCGGGGTTACCTGATCACAGGTATACTGGTGATGATCCCCATCTGGATCACTTGGCTGGTATTCAGTTTCCTGTTCAATCAGCTTTCCAAGTTCGGACGCCCCTCGGTGCGCGCTCTATCACGCGGCCTGGAACAGACCTCACCCACATTGGCCGAATGGCTCTTGCAACCCTGGTTTCAGTCCATAGTTGCGGCCCTGATCACCCTGGTGCTGCTCTACCTGTTAGGGTGGATCACCACACGCGTGTTGGGACGACGTCTGTTTGCCATGGCCGAGTCACTGATCGGTCGCATTCCGCTGGTACAGACCGTTTACGGCTCAACCAAGAAACTTATCTCTACCCTGCAGCAAAAACCGGATCAGATAGAACGCGTGGTACTTATCGAGTTCCCCACACCCGAGATGCGCGCGGTCGGCTTCGTCACCCAGGTCCTTACCGACGAAAACACCGGCCGGAAGGTCGCCGCCGTCTATGTCCCCACCACCCCCAACCCCACCTCGGGCTATCTGGAGATCGTACCGCTGGAGCGGTTGGTTCCCACCGACTGGAGTGTCGACGAGGCGATGACCTTCATCATCTCAGGCGGCACCGTCTCTCCTGGTGGAATTAACTACGACATTAAAAAGCCAAAAACGCAATAACTCCTGATGCCGCCGTTTTCACCCGTGAGACGAACTAGCCCCACGAGTTCGGCGTGGGTTCGGGGTCAGAGTCTGAGGAACCCCCACGAAATATCAATATAAATCAAAAGTTGAATGGGCGGATCAAGATAATTGAATGCATGCATGCCCGTAAAGTGTCGCACAAAATACTCTCCCCTGGATTCAAGAGGGTCGCCAGAATGCATTGCAGGAGTGCGTACTTGCCGCCTGGAACCCTGGTTGCTGGCGACGTCGCTGCCGGTTACCACGACACTTGCCAAAAGAGTTGTCAAACTCTATTCAGCCAGGTGCAAGATCGGGTGGGGCGCTAAAAGTTCATCCTACCTATGAGGGTTGTATAGCTAATCACACCCTCGTCCTGTAAGCATGCATGACCAGATGGTAATGTAGCCAAGCTTGCTGTATCTGCTGGTAAAATAATTTACAAGGCATCATATAGACAATATCAAAAGACAGGTCAGATAAATAAGGATTTACTTAAGAAAATCGGCGGGGATGAAATGGCAGATATTGCTGGTGACCTTTATACGAAATTTAGTGATTCTTCAGAGAAAGGTGTCCCTAAATCACAAGACCATG
>JBFFNE010000010.1:0-56720 GCA_041563315.1 Thiohalomonadaceae bacterium | reverse complement strand
TTGGTGGAGGCGGCGGGAATCGAACCCGCGTCCGTAAGCCCTCTGCCATCGGCTCTACATGCTTATCCTGTCTATTGTTTTAACCGGCAGCAACCCAACAGGCAGGGCCAACTGACGGCGATTCCGGTTAGGTTTTAACGACTCTGCCCCGGACGAGCTTTGTCGCGATCCTGTGAGAAATGACCCCCGAAAACCTGAGCGCACAGGCACGGCCTCAGTTCGGAGGGCACCCTACTGGGGTTTAAGCAGCGAGTGCGTAGTTGTCGTCGTTGGCAACTATGATTTTGCAGTTTGTTTTACGAAGGTGAACTGCACCTCGGCATGCACCTCAGGTTTCGCAACCCACGTCGAATCCAGGTCGCCCCCTTTGGTATGTAACAGTAGACAGTATAGAGGAGAGGGAAGTTCAATACTATCGAAGATCGGTAGACTGGGAGAGTCAATATTGGAAAGTCATTCAATCGATACCGAAGTCGCCGGCCTCTGAGGGGTATCGGGAACTGGGCTTCGGTGGGCGGCAACTTCCCGCCCTAGCGGTTCTTTAAAATCCGCTCTTTCTCCCGTTTCCAGTCCCGCTCCTTCTCCGTGGCACGTTTGTCGTGGGTCTGCTTACCTTTGGCCAGACCGATTTCTGCCTTGACCCGACCGTGCTTCCAATACAGCGAGAGGGCGAGAAGGGTATAGCCCTTGCGCTCGACGGCACCGATGAGGCGATCCAGCTCTTGGCGGTGCAGCAGCAGCTTGCGGGTACGGTTAGACTCGGGGTGGATGTGGGTGGAGGCGGTTTGCAGCGGGGTGATCAGGACGTTGGTGACCCACGCTTCACCGTTTTTGATGAAGACGTAGCTGTCGATGATCTGTACCTTGCCTGCACGCAGGCTCTTGACCTCCCATCCTTCCAGCACAATACCGGCCTCAAAGCGGTCCTCAATGAAAAAGTCGTGACGCGCCTTTTTGTTGGTGACGATGGTGCTGGAGCCGGCGCCTTTGACGGTTTTACTGTTTTTAGCCATAGGGCGGCATTATAGGCGATTGAGGGGGGGGAGAGACAGGGGGCGAGAGGGTTTTATTTACTGTGGTTGAGGCCTGAGGCAATTTCACCGACAATTGAGACAAAATTGAAACGGGGGAGTGGGATGACAGATAAGCGGGAGTCGTTGCATGGCCAGTGGTCCGGCCGCTGGGCGTTTATCCTGGCAGCGACAGGCTCTGCCGTCGGTCTGGGGAATATCTGGAAGTTTCCTTATATTACCGGCGAAAACGGGGGCGGAGCGTTCGTTCTGGTCTACTTGGTGTGTATTGCCATCATTGGTATCCCCATTATGATTGCCGAGGTGATGTTGGGGCGCCGCGGCCGGCGCAGCCCCCTCAATACCATGCGCCACCTCGCCCGTGATGAGATGCGATCACCCCATTGGCAGTACCTTGGTTGGGCGGGGATGATTGCCGGTTTTCTTATTCTCTCCTACTATTCGGTCATCGCCGGCTGGGCGCTGGCCTATTTCTTCCGCACTGCGGCGGGGACCTTTACGGGAGTGACCGCCGACGGGGCAGGCAGTATCTTCTCTGCGCTGATCGCCGATCCGGAGCGGCTGCTGGCCTGGCACACCATCTTTATGGTGATGACTATTGTGGTGGTGGCACGCGGGGTGCGCAGCGGTCTGGAGAAGGCGGTACGTTACCTGATGCCTGCGTTGTTTGTGCTGTTGGTGGTGCTGGTTGGCTATGCGATGAATACCGCGGCCTTTGATCAGGGGCTCTCGTTCCTCTTTACCCCGGATTTCCACGCCTTGCTCTACAAGGCGGATGCGGCTGGGAGGGAACACCTGAGCTGGGGACCGATTCTGACGGCCTTGGGCCACGCCTTTTTTACTCTCAGTCTCGGTATGGGGGCGATCATGATTTACGGCTCCTATCTTCCTGAACGTACCTCCATTGTTAAAACCTCGATGGTGATTGCCGGGATGGATACGCTGGTTGCGTTACTTGCCGGCATGGCGATCTTTCCCATCGTCTTTGCCAACGGGCTGGAGCCCGGAGCGGGAGCCGGCCTGGTCTTCCAGACCCTGCCGATCGCCTTTGGCCATATGCCGGGTGGGGCCTTTTTCGGCAGTCTGTTTTTCCTGTTGCTGACCTTTGCGGCCTGGACCTCGGCGATCTCGCTGGTCGAGCCTGCGGTCGCATGGATGGTTGAAAATCATGGGGTTAGCCGTATTTATGCGGCGGTGTGGGCCGGGCTTGCTGTCTGGCTGCTGGGTATCGGTACGGTTCTGTCATTCAATGTTATTTCTGGTGAGGAGTATCAACTCTTCGGGCTGAGCTTCTTTGAATTGCTTGATTACCTTACGGCCAATATTATGCTGCCATTGGGTGGTCTGTTAATTGCCCTGTTTGCCGGCTGGCAGATGCGTCGCCAATCGAGCCTGAATGAGTTGAAGGTGGGCGATGGTCCGGGGTTCCAACTGTGGTACTTCCTGATTCGCTATGTCACGCCATTTGCGGTGGGGCTGGTATTTCTGAATGCTATCGGCATCATTACGTTCTAATCTGGATATCTTGTGACGACGATAAAAAAAACGGCTCTCGTGCCCTACAGTGCCAGTGAAATGTATGCGCTGGTCAATGATATCGGTTCCTATTCGAAGTTCCTGCCCTGGTGCCGCTCTTCGCAGATCCTGGAGCAGGATGATGACCAGATCCGTGCGACTATTGAGATCGCCCACGGTAGCCTGCACAAGTCATTCACCACAAGAAACCGGTTGCAACAGGACAAAATGATCGAAATGCGCCTGGAGCAGGGGCCGTTTAAACAACTGGAGGGGTTCTGGCGCTTCGATATCCTCGGAGAGCGGGCCTGTAAGGTGTCGCTGGACCTGGAATTCGAGTTCTCCAACCGTCTCGTTGGTTTGGCAATGGGGCCGATTTTCAGCCAGATCGCCAACAACCTGGTGGATGCCTTCTCTAAACGTGCGGTGGAAGTCTATGGCAAAGCGTGAAACCCTTCCGGTCGAGGTCGTCTACGCCAAGCCCGATGTGCAGGTGCTGATTCCTCTGGAGGTGGAGGAGGGGGCGACCGTACGTACCGCCATCGAACGGTCCGGCGTGCTGGAACGCTTTCCCGAGATTGACCTGGAAAAGGCCAAGCTCGGGATCTTCGGCAAGCTGAGTAAACTGGATGCGTTGTTGCGCCCCAAGGATCGGATAGAGATCTACCGCCCCTTGATTGCCGACCCCAAGGAGGTACGCAAGCAGCGGGCCGCTGAAGGCAAGAAGATGAAAAAGGGTGGTGGGGATGCCGGTCAGAAAGAACCCGCAGAATCCTGATAGACTTACCCTCTCGTTGAGGAAGGAGGAGGTTCGCTTATCCCCGCCTTCTCCCTGGGGGATAAGGCCGTACCTAGCAAAGGTTGATGCCCGGTGGTTACCGTTTCTTTTCGAGTTGCGGGGTATCTTTTTCGGGGATCGGACCAACGCGCTCGATACGGAGAAGACGGTCGTTACTGAAGAAGAGAGTGGCGCGATACCGCATCAATTTCTCAGTGCCGGACTTCATGCTGTAGTAGTAGTCCCATCGGTCTGGATGAAAGGGGTCGGTGAGCAGCGGGGTACCCATGAGCTGGCGAACTTGATTACCTGTCATTCCCGGCTGCAGTAGTGACAGTTGTTCCTCGGTGATAACGTTGCCTTGCTGGATATCGATCTTGTGGGCGCATGCTGCTACCACAAACGGTATAATCAGAGAAATGAGAATTCTTCGCATTGGATTTCCGAGCATATAGGTAATGCACGCATGATACCGCATGGTGACAGGCGCTGCGAACAGAACGATGAAAAAATGATGAATCAGGAACTGAAAAAAGCGGGCCTCAAGGCCACTCTGCCGCGGATCAAAATCCTCGATATTCTGGAGCATGCCGAGACGCGCCACCTCAGTGCCGAGGATGTCTACAAGGCGCTGCTGGAGTCCGGCGAGGATGTCGGGCTTGCCACGGTCTATCGGGTATTGACCCAATTTGAGTCGGCCGGACTGGTGTTCCGGCATAACTTCGAGGGCGGGCATTCGGTATTCGAGCTGAATGAGGGGCGTCATCACGACCACATACTCTGCATAAAGTGCGGCCGGGTGGACGAGTTTGTTGATGAGACTATCGAGCAGCGGCAGCGCGATATTGCCAAAAAGTATGGCTATACCATGACCGACCACAGCCTGACGATCCAGGGGGTTTGTCCTGAGTGCCAGAAAAAGGAGAAGCGGAAGAACCAAGGGTAGGAACTGCACTCCCGCCACGGTGTGCTGTCCCTGCAGGCAGGTTCAAGGTTTAAGCTTCAAGGACTGTGGTGGGGCGGGCTTCAGCCCGACGTCGCTGGGCTGTGTGAGCCGCCGCTGTAAGTCCAAAGTCAGAGCTAGCCGACCTTTTTTTGGGCCTGGGAACCCTGCTGCGCCTGGCTGATAAGCTCGCGGGCGTGGTCCAGGGTCGTTTCGTTCACCGTGACCCCGCCGGACATCCGGGCTACTTCGGCCACCCGATCTTCGCCGTCGATGGGCAGCACCTCGGTACGGGTGGTCTCTCCCTGGCTACTTTTGCTGATCTGGAAATGGTGGTGGCCCTGCGCTGCAACCTGTGGCTGATGAGTGACACAGAGCACCTGGCGGTTTTCCCCCAGGGCGCGCAGCTGCCGCCCGACCATCTCGGCGACACCGCCACCGACACCCACATCCACTTCATCGAAGATCAGCGTCGGGATCCCTTCCTGAGCGGCAGAGATAACCTGGATCGCCAGGCTGATACGAGAAAGCTCGCCGCCGGAGGCCACTTTGCTCAGGGGACGAAGTGGCTGGCCGGGGTTGGCGCTGACCTGTAGCTCGACACTCTCCAACCCATTGGGGCTGGGGGTGTTTACGGCAGGAACAAGGACAATATCAAGCCGTCCGCCGCCCATGCCCAGTTCCTGCATATTGTCAGTGACCAGCTCGGCCAGTTTTTTCGCTGCCTTAAGCCGACCGGTGCTCAGCTGACCGGCGAGCTCCTGATAGTGCGCGAGTGTTTGCTCGATTTCCTCTTGCATCCCATCGAGCCGGCTGCCGGCCTTGTCGAGCTCATCAAGCTCCTGTTGCAGTTGTTGCTGCAAAGGCTCAAGTCCCTCTGGGGCGATGCGGTGTTTGCGGGCAAGATCATGAATATCGGCCAGGCGTTGCTCGACCCAGGCAAGGCGTTCCGGATCGAGTTCCAGCCGCTCGACATAGTGGCGCAATTCAGTCGCGGCCTCCCGGGCCTGGATGGCAGCTCCCTCAAGCAGTTCACAGGCGGGTTTCAGGCTGCTGTCGTAGACTTGCAGTTCCTGCAGTTCGTTCAGGGTGTGGTCGAGCAGGCTGCTGATGTTCTGCTCATCGGCCTCGTAAAGCCGGGTAACGGCGCCTTGCGCTCCTTCGAGCAATCGATTGGCATTGGCCAGACGGGTATGCTCTTCATCCAGTTCGGCCAGTTCATTGGGGCCGAGTTTGAGTGACTCCAGCTCTTGTACCTGGTAACGCAATAGTTCGAGGCGTGACTCGCGCTCGGCGCCAGCTCGATTTAGCCGCTCATACTCCTCGTTCAGCTGTTGCCACTGGCGGCAGATTGCGGCGGTTTTCCGGGCCAGTGCAGAATGGCCGGCAAAGCTGTCGAGCAACTGGCGCTGAATATCACGTTTGAGCAGGGACTGGTGAGCGTGCTGACCATGGATATCGACCAGTTGTTCCCCCAGCTCCCGGAGTGACTGGAGTGGGGCAGGTTGCCCATTGATGAAGGCCCTGGAGCGGCCATCGGCGCCCACAATACGTCGCAAGATACATTCATCGTCCATCTCCAGTTCATGCTCGGCAAGCCAGGCCTTGACCTTGGGCAGACTCTCAAGATGGTAGGTAGCGCTGATCTCGGCCCGTTCCTCCCCATGGCGGATTACACTACTGTCGGCGCGGTCGCCCAAGGTCAGCCCAAGGGCGTCGAGCAGAATCGACTTCCCGGCCCCCGTCTCACCGCTGAGCACGGTCATCCCTGGCTTCAGGTCAAGCTCCAGCGATTGAACTAGAGCAAAATTGCGAATATGGAGATGTTTCAGCATGTCGGTCTTTAATCAGCGTTAGGGCGTTAGAGTGTGAGCGTAAACCCATCGCCCATGGTAGGCATATTGTTCTCATGGCTTGACGAACTCACGCTTTTATCCCCAGTTGAGTTTGGCGCGGAGGATTTGGAAGTGATCGTGCTCATCCGGGTGAATCAGGCGCACGGTGTGTTCTTTTTTGCGGATCTGGATGCGATCGCCCGCTACCAGTCCGAGGTTGATCTGGCCATCGCAGCTAACCTGGGCGTGTGACTGCTCCTGACCCTTGATTACGATCTCGATCACCGTGTCGGCATCGACGACAATGGGGCGGTTGCTCATGGTGTGTGGGCAGATGGGTACCATGATCACCGCATTCAGGCAGGGCTGCAGGATCGGACCGCCGCCGGAGAGGGCGTAGGCGGTGGAGCCGGTCGGTGTGGAGACAATCAGGCCGTCGGAGCGCAGGGTGTTGACGAAGGTGCCGTTAACGTAGGTATCGACCTCGATCATGCGCGCTACGTCCCACTTGTGGACGACGACATCATTGAAAGCGTCGCTTTCGTTGATGAGCTCACCATCGCGGATGATGCGGCAATGGAGCAAAAACCGCTCTTCTTCGTTGTAGCGCCCGGCGAGGATCTCGTCGAGACGCTCGGTCATCTCGTCCGGGGAGATGTCCGTCAGGAAGCCGAGTCGGCCGAGATTCAGGCCAAGCAGGGCCGGGTCATGGATGGCCAGGCTGCGTGCGGCGTTGAGGAAGGTGCCATCGCCGCCCACTACGATGATCAGGTCGCACTGGCGCCCGAGCTGGTCGCGGTTGGCGATTTCCAATCCGCCATGGTCTGGCCAGAACTCGGCGGTGGCATCGTCGAGCAGCAACTCTATATCTCGGGTTTGGAGATAGTCGCAGAGGACACGCAGGGTTGCGCCGACTGTGGTGTCAGCATACTTACCTATAATCCCTATCCGCTTGAAACTGTCCGCCATGAGTCCCCTCCAAAACTTCCCGAAAGTTAACACGTTAGAGGCAGTTCCGCCAAGCACCTCTGGCTTGACACATTAACAGTTACATGGATAATTCTTATTAGCACTCGTTTTGGGTGAGTGCTAATAACAGAATATGCCTGCATCGCAGGCAGGTTATCGGGAAACAGAGGAATATGTCCGGCACCGAACTGAACGAACGTGCCCAGTTGCTGTTAAAGAATCTGGTCGAACGGTATATCCGGGATGGGCAGCCGGTGGGCTCTCGCACCCTCTCCAGGGAGTCCTCCATGGTGCTTAGCCCTGCCACGATCCGCAATGTGATGGCGGATCTGGAGGATCTCGGCTTCATCCATGCACCCCATACTTCGGCCGGGCGCGTCCCGACTATCCGTGGCTACCGCCTGTTTGTCGATAGTCTGCTCACGATTCAACCGTTGAAAAAGAGCGTGATCTCGACCCTGCAGCGGCGGATAGGCAATAATGAGGATCCGGGCAAGCTGCTCGCTTCCGCCAGTCGCCAGCTCTCTGATGTCACCTCCATGGCCGGTGTGGTGATGTTACCCAAGCGTGAACAGCTGTCACTGCGCCAGGTAGAGTTTTTGCCGCTCTCTCACAATCGGGTTTTGGTGATCCTGGTGGTCAATGAGAAGGAGGTGCAGAACCGGATTATCCAGACGCAGCGCAACTATAGCGCCGCCGAGCTACAGCAGATCGCCAACTACCTCAATCAGCTGTGTGCCGGACAGGAACTGCGCACCGTGCGTCAGACTCTGCTCAACGAGATGGAGGATACGCGCAGCAGCATGAACCAGTTAATGGCGGACGCGATACAGATGGCGCAGCAAGCCTTCACGGAGGAGGAGCAGAATGGTGATTTCCTCCTGGCCGGCCAGACTAACCTGATGTCTTACGAGGAGATGGGCAATCTGGAAAAACTGCGCAAGCTGTTCGATGCCTTTAATCGCAAGCGCGACATCCTGAAGTTACTGGATCAGTCATTGCATGCAGAAGGTGTGCAGATCTTCATCGGTGAGGAGTCGGGCTACGAAGTGCTGGATGAGTGCAGTGTGGTGGCCTCTCCATACAAGGTCGATGGTGAGGTCATTGGCGTACTCGGGGTCATCGGCCCCACGCGTATGGCCTATGATCGTGTAATACCCATAGTTGATGTTACGGCACAACTATTGGGTACTACATTGAACCAGATTAAATAATCCCGCTGCGGGGCAGTTTTGCTGATGTTGCTGTGGCCTTTCCGGTTGCAGCGATGTCCATGAAGTTAAGTAGAGAAAACAATTGAACGGAGTGTGCGAATGAGCAAAGAGACGAAGTCTCCTGGAACTGAGCCTGAGCCTAAGGTGGCCGAACAACAGGTTGAGGTGAATGAGGCATCCACTGAAGGCGAGCCAGCCGCAGCAGAAAATACCGTTGAGGAGCTGGCACAAATGCTGGAGGAAGCGCGCACCAAAGCTGTCGGGAACTGGGAGCAGGTCCTGCGGGTACAGGCTGAGCTGGAAAACAGCCGTCGCCGCGCTGAGCGTGACGTGGCCAATGCGCATAAGTACGCACTGGAGAAGTTTGCCTTGGAGCTGTTGCCCGTCAAGGACAGCCTTGAGATGGGCCTTGATGCAGCCTCCGATGAGGATGCCAATGTGCAAAAGCTGCGTGAAGGCACTGAACTGACCCTGAAAATGCTGAGCAATGCGATGGAGAAGTTCGGCATCGAGGAAGTCAATCCGGTGGGTGAACCTTTCGATCCGGAACGGCATCAGGCGATGACCATGCAAGAGTCAGATGAGCATGAACCTAATACTGTGACCGCGGTGATGCAGAAGGGGTACCTCCTCAACGACCGCCTGATTAGACCGGCTATGGTTGTCGTTTGCAAAGGCTAAACATTTACTTTGAAGACTTGAATTAGTTGCCAAAGACCTTATTAACTGCGTAGATATTTTTTTCCCTGCGGGACAGGGCAAAACAAGCATTTGGGAGAATAGAACTATGGGTAAGATTATCGGTATCGATTTGGGGACCACCAACTCCTGTGTGGCGGTCATGGAAGGCGGCAAGCCGCGCGTCATAGAGAACAGTGAGGGCGACCGTACCACACCTTCAATCATCGCCTATACCAAGGACGATGAAGTGCTGGTTGGCCAGTCAGCCAAGCGTCAAGCGGTGACCAATCCTGAGAACACCCTGTTCGCCATCAAGCGCCTGATCGGGCGCCGTTTCGAAGATGCCGAAGTGCAGAAGGACATCCACATGGTGCCCTATAAAATTACCAAGGCGGAGAACGGTGATGCCTGGGTTGAGGCGCATGGTGCCCGTATGGCGCCGCCGGAGATCTCCGCCAAGGTGCTGCAGAAGATGAAGAAGACCGCCGAGGACTACCTTGGCGAGCCGGTCACCGAGGCGGTGATCACCGTTCCGGCCTATTTCAACGACTCCCAGCGTCAGGCGACCAAAGACGCCGGCCGTATCGCCGGGCTTGATGTCAAGCGCATCATCAATGAGCCGACCGCTGCTGCCCTGGCCTTCGGTATGGATAAGCAGACGGGCGACCGCAAGATTGCTGTCTATGACCTCGGCGGCGGTACCTTCGATATATCCATCATCGAGATCAACGAAATCGACGGTGAGCATCAGTTCGAGGTGCTCTCCACCAATGGTGATACCTTCCTCGGTGGCGAGGACTTCGACCTGCGACTCATCGACTACCTGGCCAGTGAGTTCAAGAAGGAGCAGGGCATCGACCTGCATAACGACCCGCTGGCACTGCAGCGTCTGAAAGAGGCGGCAGAGAAGGCCAAGATCGAGCTCTCCTCCAGCCAGCAGACTGAGGTCAACCTGCCCTATGTTACCGCTGATGCCTCCGGTCCCAAGCACCTGAACATCAAGGTAACCCGCGCCAAGCTCGAGTCGCTGGTCGAGGATCTGATCAAGCGCACCGTCGAGCCATGCAAGATCGCACTGAAGGATGCCGGCCTGTCCGCTTCCGAAATCGAGGATGTGATCCTGGTCGGCGGCATGACCCGCATGCCCAAGGTGCAGGAGGCGGTGCAGAATTTCTTCGGCAAGGAGCCGCGCCGGGACGTCAACCCCGACGAGGCGGTCGCCGTCGGCGCCGCCATCCAGGGCGGCGTGCTCGGTGGCGAGGTGAAGGACGTGCTGTTGCTGGACGTCACCCCGCTCTCGCTCGGCATCGAGACCATGGGCGGTGTGATGACCAAGCTCATCGACAAAAACACCACCATCCCGACCAAGGCGGCGCAGGTCTTCTCTACCGCCGATGACAATCAGACCGCGGTCACCGTGCATGTCCTGCAGGGTGAGCGCGAAATGGCCAGTGCCAACAAGTCACTGGGCCGCTTCGACCTGGCCGACATTCCGCCGGCTCCGCGCGGCGTGCCGCAGATCGAGGTGACCTTTGATATCGATGCCAACGGCATCCTCAACGTTTCGGCCAAGGACAAGGGTACCGGCAAGGAGCAGAATATCGTCATTAAGGCCTCCTCTGGTCTTTCCGATGAAGAGGTCGAAAAAATGGTCAAGGATGCCGAGGCCCATGCCGCTGAGGACAAGAAGTTCCACGAGTTGGTGACCGCGCGCAATCAAGCAGATACCATGCTCCACGCCACGCGCAAGTCCATGGAGGAACTAGGCGATAAACTGGAAGCGTCTGAGAAAGAAGCTATTGATAAGGCCATCGCCGAACTGGATGAGGCGATGAAGGGCGACGACAAGGAGGCGATCGAGGCCAAGACTAAGGCGCTTACCGAAGCCTCCGGCAAAATGGCCGAGAAGCTGTATGCTCAAAACCAGCCGGAAGGCGGTGCGGACACGGGTGCCGAAGCCGGCGCCGGAGAAGCCGGCCAAGCAGGAGAAGATGTGGTCGATGCCGAGTTTGAGGAAGTCGACGAAAAGAAGCAGTAACAAGTAACAAGTGGCAAGTGACAATGGTCAAGCTTCTGCTTTGGCCCTTGTTGCTTTTCCTGCGACTTGAAACTTGAAACTTGTAATTCAGAAGCAGTGGCAAGTGACAAGAGTCGAAGCTTCGGCTTTGGTCTTGAGGTTTTTCTTGCAACTTGAAACTTGAAACTGGTTTTTTATGACTAAACGCGATTATTACGAGGTGCTGGGTGTCCAGCGCAACGCCACTGAGGCCGAGATCAAGAAGGCCTTTAAAAAGCTTGCGATGAAGTTCCATCCTGACCGCAACCCCGACAACAAGGAAGCCGAGGAAAATTTCAAGGAGGCCAGGGAGGCCTACGACGTACTGTCTGACGCCCAAAAGCGTGCCGCCTATGACCAGTTTGGTCACGAGGGGGTCTCCGGAATGGGGGGCGGAGGTTACGGTGCCGGAGGATTTGGCGGCGGGGGAGGCTTCAGCGATATTTTCGGTGATGTGTTCGGCGACATCTTCGGCGGGACCCGCGGCGGTGGCCAGCGTGCATACCGCGGAGCCGATCTACGCTATAACCTTGAACTCAGTCTGGAAGAGGCCG
The DNA here is from genome assembly GCA_041563315.1 of Thiohalomonadaceae bacterium. GTDB lineage: Bacteria > Pseudomonadota > Gammaproteobacteria > Thiohalomonadales > Thiohalomonadaceae > JBFEYJ01. Next base: position 45,144 of record JBFFNE010000010.1, on the reverse strand, counting down.
TCTCTGGTACCACGGTCAAGATTCGAATTCCCACTCTGGTGGCGTGTGAAGTATGCGGCGGCAGCGGGGCAAAAAAGGGCAGCAGCCCGACGACTTGTCCTACCTGTCAGGGACAGGGCCAGGTCAGGATGCAGCAGGGCTTTTTCTCGCTGCAGCAGACCTGCCCTCGTTGTCACGGCAGTGGCAACATTATTTCCGACCCATGCAACACCTGCCATGGTGAGGGCCGGGTACAAAACCAGAAGACCTTGTCGGTCAAGGTACCGGCTGGTGTCGATACCGGTGACCGTATTCGCCTCTCCGGTGAGGGTGAGGCGGGCGAGAGTGGTGGACCGCCGGGGGATCTCTACGTACAGATCCAGGTGCGTGAGCATGCGATCTTCAAGCGTGATGGTAATGACCTCTTCTGTGAAGTGCCAATTAGTTTCACTACCGCGGCACTCGGTGGCGAACTGGATGTGCCGACTCTCAATGGCCGGGTTAAGCTAAAGGTGCCGGCTGAGAGTCAGACCGGTAAGTTGTTCCGCTTGCGCGGTAAAGGCGTTAAATCGGTGCGCGGTGGGCAAGTAGGTGATTTACTGTGCAAGATCATGGTGGAAACGCCGGTAAACCTCAACAGCAGGCAGAAGGGGTTGTTGCGTGAGTTTGACGCCTCGATGGAGGGGAGTGACAAGCATAGCCCGCGTCACCATTCCTGGCTGGATGGAGTGAAAAAATTCTTCGAGGATCTCAAGCTCTGATGTGCTCTGCGGGATAACTTCGCTCTTGCTTAGCCCATTGCCGTTGAAACCTACAGGCGGTATTGCTGTCTTAGAAACCGAGCCAACAGAGGGTGACATCATGTCGGATAAAACAGAGGATTCCCTTTTGAAGAAGGGCATTGACGGGAAGCGTCGTCGTTTGCTCGGAGGTGCCTTGGCCGGAGTCGGCGTGGCGGCGCTGGGCAGTTCCCGGGTTTCAGCTCAGGTGGAATCGGACGGGGTTGATGATTTGCTTTTTCCTGGGGATGAGCCCGAACACAAGCTGGTTTACCAGTTTAACAAGGCAGACCTCGGTTATCAGGACCACGTGATATTTTCGGTAGGTGAGATGCTGAGAAAGTACGGCGATAACATCAAGATCGTCGTTGTGGCTTTTGCTGAGGGCATTCACATTCTCGGAAACAATCCGGGACGTGAGGTGAAAGACGAGATCCGTCAACGTATCTCTTCGCTGGCGCACTATGGGGTGGAGTTTCATGCCTGCGGTAACACCATGCAGAGTCTGAACTGGACCGAGAAAGATTTGGTCGATTTTGCCCAGGTAGTCCAGGTGGGAGCGTCCGACCTGATGGAGTTGCAGGAGCAGGGTTATAGCTACATCAGCTGGTAAGCTGGATGCGGTGGCAGATACAAAAAGATACCGCTGGTTGGTTAAAAGAATAACAGGGTGAAAAGTGGCATGACACGAATTGCAGTTACCGGTGCGGCCGGGCGCATGGGAAAGAATATTATCGAGGCGATACAGATGCTCGAAGGAGTGGAGCTGGGCGCAGCGATCGAACGTGTCGGCTCGACAATGATTGGTCTCGATGCCGGTGAACTGGCTGGTGTCGGTACGCTTGGTGTCAAGATCACGGATAACCTGGAGGCGGTTACAGACAAGTTCGATGTGCTCATCGAATTCACCCTGCCGGAAGTCACCGAGGCCAACGTGAAGATCTGCCGCCGTGCCGGAAAAAAGATGGTGATCGGAACCACTGGGCTGAGCGATGCACAAAAGGCCAGTCTCGATGAGGCCGCCAACGATATCGCCATCGTCTTCGCGCCCAATATGAGTGTTGGTGTTAACCTCTGCCTCAAGCTGTTGCAGGTGGCCGCCCAGGTCTTGGGGGATGATGTGGATATCGAAGTGGTCGAAGCGCATCATCGCTATAAAATCGATGCCCCCTCCGGCACCGCACTGGCGATGGGGGAGGTGGTGGCTGAGGCTCTGGGACGCGATCTTAAAGAATGCGCTGTTTATGGTCGTGAAGGTCGTACCGGTGAGCGTGATCGCAAGACTATCGGCTTTGAGACCATCCGTGCTGGAGATATCGTCGGCGAGCACACCGTGATGTTTGCCGGGATCGGTGAGCGGGTGGAGATCACCCACAAAGCCTCCAGTCGAATGACCTTCGCCAAGGGCGCCTTGCGCGCCGCTGCCTGGCTAGCTGGCAAGGACAAAGGCCTGTTCGATATGCAGGACGTTTTGTCGCTCAAGGACTAAACCTTTCGACGCAAAGGTGCAAAGACGCAAAGGGCGACAAAGGGAATTAATGTAGAACCTGTGTGTTGTTGGTCGCCGAAGAACCCCTCGGTTCATTCGGCTGGAAAAGTTCCGGCCTGACATATCTGCTTGCCGATTTGGCGTGTTGAGTTGTGTGGCCAGGAGTTGACCCAAACCGATCAGCGACCAGCCTGCATGACCTGAAAACCTTTTGCGAGTTTGCGTTGAGATCTTTTCTGTTCCCTGTTTCACCCAATCCCTTGGCTGTAGTATGATTGCCGGCTTTATTACACTTGCTGGAACGGTCCCGAATCCATGTTGGAAATTAATCCTATCCTGAACAAAATCAAAGATATGCAGGGGCGTGTGGAAGCCCTGAGGGGGTATCTTTGACTACGATGTCAAAAGTGAACGTCTGGTAGAGGTCTGCCGAGAGCTGGAAGACCCGGCGATCTGGAACAAGCCGGAGTACGCCCAGGAGCTTGGGCGCGAGCGCGTTGCGCTAGAGAAGGTAGTTGAGACTATCGACACTCTCAATGAGAGCCTTGGCGATGCCCGCGACCTGCTCGACATGGCGGCGGAAGAGGATGACGAGGATACCTTTGCTGCCGTCAGCACCGACGTTGCCTCAGCTGAAAAGCAGCTTGAGGTGCTGGAGTTCCGCCGGATGTTCGCCGGCGAGATGGACCCCAATAATGCCTATGTGGACATTCAGGCCGGCTCAGGCGGCACCGAGGCGCAGGACTGGGCGAGCATTCTGCTGCGCATGTACCTGCGCTGGGGTGAGCGCCGCGGTTTCAAGACTGAACTGATGGAGGTCTCCGATGGTGAGGTTGCCGGCATAAAGAGTGCCACCATCAAGTTCGGTGGCGAGTACGCTTTCGGTTGGCTGCGCACCGAGACCGGGGTACACCGACTGGTGCGAAAATCGCCTTTTGACTCGGGGAATCGTCGCCACACCTCCTTTGCATCAGTCTTCGTTTCACCAGAGATCGATGACAGTGTCGAGATCGACATTAACCCGGCGGACTTGCGCATCGATGTCTATCGTGCTTCGGGTGCCGGTGGTCAGCACGTCAACCGTACTGAGTCAGCGGTACGTATCACGCACAACCCTTCCGGGATCGTGGTGCAGTGCCAGAATGATCGCTCGCAGCACAAGAACAAGGATCAGGCGATGAAGCAGCTCAAGGCGAAACTGTACGAGCTGGAGATGCAAAAGCGTAGCGCCGATCAGCAGGCGCTGGAGGAGACCAAGTCGGATATCGGTTGGGGTTCACAGATCCGCTCTTATGTACTGGATCAGTCACGTATCAAGGACCTGCGTACCAGTGTCGAGAGCAGTAACACCCAGGCCGTGCTGGATGGGGATTTGGACGAGTTTATTGAGGCCAGTCTTAAGAGTGGCCTGTGATCTGCTCTTTTCATGTTCGGAAAGGCGATCTCGTACCCCCATGTCACAGCAGCTCCTGGACGTGTGAATGCATGAGACCCATTTATAAGACTCCGCCGCTCGTATCCGTTGCGTGCATAACGCCTTTGCGAGATCATCGGATTAATGAAGGTAACAGTTAGATGAGTGACGAAAAGCAAGAGAACCCACAACAGGACGAGAACAAGCTGATCCAGGAGCGGCGGGCAAAACTGGCTGCGATCCGTGAGCAGGGGCTCGCCTTTCCCAACGATTTTCGTCGCAATGTGGTGTCTGGTGAGTTGCACGCCAAATACGCTGACATGTCGAAAGAGGAGCTGGAAGCCTCTCCCGTGCGGGTGAGCGTTGCCGGGCGCATGATGAGCAAACGCATCATGGGCAAGGCCTCCTTTGCCAATATCAAGGACATGTCTGGTACCATTCAGCTGTTTGTACAACGCGACAGCCTGCCTGAAGATTTCTATAACGGTCAGTTCAAGAAATGGGACGTGGGAGATATTATCGGGGCCGAGGGTGTGCTGTTTCGCACCAAGACCGGCGAGTTGTCGATCAAGGTGGATTCGCTGCGCCTGCTGACCAAATCACTGCGCCCGCTGCCGGAAAAGTGGCATGGTCTGAGTGACCAGGAAACCAAGTACCGCCAGCGTTATGTGGATCTGATCATTAACGACATCGCACGCGAGACTTTCCGCACCCGCTCGAAGATTGTCCACTCGATTCGCGAGTTCCTAACCCAGCGTGATTTTCTTGAGGTGGAAACACCGATGATGCAGGCGATCCCCGGTGGTGCTACCGCTCGTCCTTTCACCACTTATCACAATGCCCTGGACATGGAGCTCTATCTGCGCATCGCGCCTGAGCTTTATCTCAAACGGCTGGTGGTCGGCGGTTTCGAGAAGGTGTTCGAGATCAACCGTAATTTCCGTAATGAAGGGTTATCTACACGACACAACCCCGAGTTCACCATGATCGAGTTCTATCAGGCCTATGCCGATTATCACGATCTGATGGATCTGACCGAGGCGATGCTGCGTCATCTGGCTGAAGAGGTGCTGGGTACCACCACCCTAAGCTATCAGGGCGAGGAGTATCACTTCGGCGAGCCCTTCCGCCGCATGACGGTGACAGAGTCGATCCTGCACTTCAATCCGGAACTAAAGCTGGAGCAGATAGCATCGCTGGAAGAGGCGCGTAAGGTCGCCACCGCGCTGGGCATCCCACTCAAGGACAGCTTTGGCCTGGGTAAGGTGCAGATCGAGATCTTCGAGAAGACCGTCGAGCATCGTCTGAAAGAGCCGACCTTTATCACCGCTTATCCCACCGAGGTCTCGCCGCTGGCTCGCCCAAGTGACAACGATCCTTTCGTCACAGATCGTTTTGAGTTTTTTGTTGGTGGGCGTGAGATCGCCAATGGCTTCTCCGAGCTCAATGACCCCGAAGACCAGGCAGAGCGTTTCCGCCGCCAGGTCGAGGAAAAGGCCGCTGGCGACGATGAGGCGATGCACTTTGATGCCGATTACATTGTTGCGCTGGAGCACGGTCTGCCACCGACGGCCGGTGAGGGGATTGGTATCGACAGGTTGGTGATGCTGTTTACCGATGCACCCTCGATCCGCGACGTGCTCTTATTCCCGCACATGCGTCCGCAGGGCGAATAGCCGGGTAGCATGCCATAAGGAAATTCTTTCTGTAGGCTGGGCGAGGGACAAACCCTGCCGTTCACGACATTGGCGTGAACGATGCGGTTTGTTTGTCTGGCTCACTGCCTCCAGTGTGTCAGCCGTTGAGTAGGTTCTGCACTTCCCGGATATCTTTTGCCGTCTCTTCCATTTCGAGCACATTGAGTTCCGGAATGAGGCCGAGCTTGGCAAAGGCTGGGATGCTACTCCACGCCTCAGACGTCAGAGGATGCTCGCTGCCCAGATAGCTTTGCAGGTTGGCCACCGTAACTACATCGATGTAGTCAATGTGTGCCGCGTTGTGCGCCAGGTTTTCGTGTTCAGCGGGGATGTTGCTGTCACATTTATCCCGCCGTTTGTGGTGTTTTTTCCGGTTGCTCGAAACGGTAAGGCAGGGTCAGGAGGTGCAGTTTTACAGAATCGTCACCGGCCAGATAGATCTCCCCGCTGTCGGCCGCGATGATCTCAAGTACACATAACACCTCAAAACCACCGTTCGGTGATGGAGCGACCTTGACCACCTTGCCTGCCCCCTGGCCACTGGCGCTGTGAGGGGAAGAGAGTTCGTTGCCCGGAACGGGGCGTACCGAGGTGTCTGCATGGGCGCGGTACATGCGGCGTTTGAGTTTGCCGAGATACTGCATGCGCGCCACGATCTCCTGTCCGGTGTAGCAACCTTTTTTGAAACTCACCCCGTTTATTAGCTGGAGATTGATCATCTGCGGTACGAAAACCTCTGCCGTTTCACGGTATACCGAAGGCAGCCCTGCACGGATATCCAGCAGCTCCCAGCAGTCTGCCCCGACCTTGCGTGTATGACTGGTCAGGGACTGCCAGAGGTTTTGCATGAGAGCGACAGTACCGTGGATTTCAAATCGCGGGTGAGGACCGGGTATGCGCAGCAGAGTGATCTCATCCTGCGTCAATGCTTCATCAGCCTCAGCAGGCAGTTCCCCGAATTGTTCCTGTAACAGGCGTTCGGCGTTCGGTCCTGAAAGCCCGAACCGCACCAGCTGCTCGCTAACATCCTCAAGTTGGACTTTGGACATCAGTACGAACATTTGCAGTCGCTTGAGGGTGGACTCCAGCAGACTCTGTGGCAGGCTAAGGTAATAGGCCTCATCGCGCTGGAACAGGCGGAACAGGGAAAGCATCCTCCCTTTGGGAGTGGAGTAGCTGCTCAACTGATGACGGCGGGTACTGACCTGACGGACATCGTTGCTGAACTGCCCCTGCAGGAAGTTGCTGCTGTCATCACCACTGGCCCGAATCAGGGCAACGTGGCTGAGATCGCAGAGAATATCGTCATTAATCGCTGCTGAGAGTTCTGCTTGCGGACTGCCAAAATCGGCGACCTTGTCGCCGTCAATATTTGCTCCCTGTTGCACCAGGGTTTCCTGCCACTTACTGTTCATCCGTTATCCCCACTAAATTACGATGCCAAGCATAGCCGATTTCAAAACGCATGATAATAGCGGCTAGCCGCCAATCATTCCGCATGGGCCACCACTGCTGTGTTGCAGGTTTCACCCAGGGAGCCCGCCCTGCGGGCTGCCCAGGGCGTCCAAACTCGCTCCAGGCGAGTTGGTGTGTTCTTTGGTGAGGAACCAGCCATTACCTGCGAAACGCACTTGCATTGGTGGACTAGGCACTCCCTAGGTAGACTTGACTTTCAGCCACCCGTAATAATTGACATGTGGTTGCGTGGCAAGAAAACAATGGAGCACGCCAGGGTTTTGTGAGTTTGCCCGGAGCGAATTCAAGAGGATGGGCCGTGTGGGTTGCAGTCATTTCCCCGCCCTCGTTATGATGAACTGAACCACGCGGCAAGAGAAGCCGAGATTTTGTTAGTGAATCTTTGTCCAGGGGATAGGAACTTCCCCTGTCAGGTGGATTACCTGTTCCACGATGAAAAGGAGTTCATTCATGTCCGACTTTCGTCCCGCGCAGCGACTGGAGCTTGAGTGTACGTCAGTGCCGGGGCTTCGTGCCCTGTTTTTGGCTGCGCTGTTGTTTTCACTTGGCTGCATCCTCTTGCTTCCATTGCCGCTGCTGCCGGTGCTTATGTTGTTATTGTGGACTACGGGGCTGGCGTGGCGCTGCTGGTGGCGGCGCTGTGAGCTGGGTGATGATAACGTCGTGTTGCTTTGGGATGCGGAGGGGCGCTGGTGGTGGTGGCAGGCCGGGGAGGAGACGGAGTTGAAGCTGTGCGGCGACAGTTATCTTTCCTCTGGGATGGTGATTCTGGGTTTTTCCCATCTTGATACCGGCCGGCGCTGCTCACTGGTCCTGTTCCCTGCTTCAGTCGGCCCCGCTCTCTTTCGTCGTCTACGTGTTCGATTGATGATCGAAGGCGGGCAGCGTGTCACGAACGGCAGTGGTAGTTTGGCGGAGTGAGCACGGTGTTTTGTGGTGAATGGCTGGTATCCGGTTCCGGGTAGTCGAGGGTGTAGTGCAAGCCACGGCTCTCCTTGCGGGCCATTGCCGAGCAGATGATCAGATCAGCGACGTCCGCCAGGTTTCGCAACTCCAGCAGGTCGTTGGTGACGCGAAAATTGCTGTAGTACTCGGCAATTTCCGCGCTCAGCAGGTCGACGCGACGCTTTGCCCGCTGCAAACGCTTGTTGGTGCGAACGATACCGACGTAGTCCCACATGAAGCGGCGCAGCTCATCCCAGTTGTGCGAGACAACCACCTCTTCGTCAGAGTCAGTTACCCGGCTTTCATCCCAGAGTGGCAGCTTATCGGGCATCTTGGCCGTGTCCAGGCCGTTCAGGATATAACGGGCGGCGGACTGACCGAACACAAGACACTCCAGTAGTGAATTGCTCGCCAGGCGGTTGGCGCCGTGCAGGCCTGTAAAGGTGACTTCTCCGATAGCATAGAGTCCGGGTACGTCAGTTCGACCATGGATGTCAGTCATAACGCCACCGCAGGTGTAGTGTGCGGCGGGCACCACCGGGAGCGGTTCGCGTGTCATATCGAAGCCGAATTCCAGACAGCGTTCGTAGATGGTGGGGAAGTGCTCTTTGATAAACTCGGGCGATTTGTGGCTGATATCCAGATAGACGCATTCGGCACCCAGGCGTTTCATCTCGTGGTCGATCGCGCGTACCACGACGTCACGTGGTGCCAGCTCTTCACGTGGATCGAACTGCGCCATGAAGGGGGTACCGTCGGGCAGCAACAATTTACCACCTTCACCCCGGACGGCTTCGGTGATGAGAAAGCTCTTGGCCTGGGGGTGATAGAGGCAGGTGGGGTGAAACTGGCTGAATTCCATATTGGCCACGCGGCACCCGGCACGCCAAGCCATGGCGATACCATCTCCGGTTGAGAGGTCGGGGTTGGTGGTGTAGAGATAGACCTTGCTGGCCCCGCCGCTGGCCAGAACCACTTTGCGGGCCCGGAATGCTTCGACATGCCCTGTGTAACGGTTGAGGACATATGCCCCCAGTACACGGTTGTCATCTTGCCGACCCAGTTTGTGACGGGTAATAAGATCGATGGCGATGTGGTTGTCATGCAGATGGATGCCCGGGTGGGCGCGGGCGTGATCCAGCAGAGTTCGCTCTATTGCATTACCTGTGGCATCGGCTGCGTGGATCACACGCCGGTGGCTATGGCCTCCTTCACGGGTGAGGTGGTAGCCTTTAGCGCTTTCTGCGTTGTGCTCCCGGGTAAAGGGGACTCCTGCGGCGATCAAGGTTTTAATAGCTTCACGGCTGTGTTCGACGACATATTGAACCACCCCGGGATCACACAGTCCGGCACCGGCATTCAGGGTATCTTCCACATGGGACTCGATGGAGTCCTGTTCATCCAGTACAGCGGCGACTCCGCCCTGGGCGTATAGTGTGCAGCCTTCTTCCTGTCCCGCCTTGGAGAGAACAGTGACATGTGCGTGGTCGGCCAGCTGTAGGGCAAGGGTCAGGCCGGCGGCGCCACTGCCAATAATGAGGACATCAGTGCTGTGTTGTAGGGACATAATCGCTATAATGAATTTAACTGTTTGAATTTAATCGGGTAAGTTGGAAAAATGGCAGGGTGGGTGACCACTCGCGTTATGATTTTCATGCCCAGCAGGCTACTTTCTATCATACAATGACCAGATACAGAAAAATTTCATTGGATAGGCGAACTCTAAAAACTATCTACTGTCTTAAAAATTGGCTGCTCATGAGTGGCCGGGTATTGGAAGGGGAAGGCCCGAATGGGCGAGACTAATGTCGACCAGGAATTGGTCCGGCGTGTACAGCATGGTGATAAGAAGGCCTTTGATGTGTTGGTACTCAAGTACCAGCAGAAGATCGTCAAGCTTATATCCCGTTATGTGCGGGATCAGGATGAGGCTCTTGATGTGGCGCAGGAGACTTTTATTAAAGCCTACCGCGCCCTCGCCAACTTTCGTGGTGACAGTGCCTTCTACACCTGGCTATACCGTATCGCCATCAATACCGCCAAGAATTACCTGGTGGCGCAAAGCCGTCGACCGCCGGACACGGATATCGACGCCGAGGATGCGGTGCAGTTTGATGGCGACAGCAAGTTGCGGGAAACCGATCTCCCTGAGCAGCTGGCTCACCGTGATGAGGTGGAACGGGTGATCTATGAGGCCATTGATGCCTTGCCAGAGGATCTGCGCACGGCGATTACCCTGCGTGAGCTGGAGGGTCTCAGTTATGATGAAATTGCCCAGGCGATGGAATGTCCAATAGGAACGGTTCGCTCCCGGATATTCCGGGCACGCGAGGCGATAGAACAGAAATTAAAGCCCCTGCTTGAACCGTAGGCAGGGTATTTGCGGTGGTGTCCCGGCAAGGGTAACCGGAGTAGCGAAGATGGCAGAGCAAAAAAATGAATGGGTATCGGCCCTGGCCGATGGTGAACTGGCCGGCGATGAGCTGAAGAGAGGGCTGGATGCCTTGCATCAGCATTCCGAGCTGTTGACCAGCTGGAGCCGCTATCATCTGATTCGCGATGCGTTGCACAGTAATCTGGAAGAGCAATTTATTCCTGATTTGAGCAAGCGTGTTGCCGCGGCGCTGGAGCAGGAGCCAGTGATCCTTGCGCCGCAACGTCACCGTCGACCCTGGCTTCGCCATGCTGCGGGTTTGGCGGTGGCCGCTTCCGTGACCGGAGTCGCTGTTCTGGGTATCAGCCAGATGAACGAGGAGCAGGGACCTGCCACGGTCGCCGTCACGGAACCGCAGGAGTATATCCGGCTTGAACAGCCGGTAGAGACACTCGCTGTCAATCCACAGGTGCCGAACGGCGAGCATCTGGCACCCTATCTGGTCAATCACAATGAATTTGCCGCCAATGCCGGAATGCAGGGGATGTTGCCGTATGTTCGAATTGTCGGTCATAAGGTTGACCAGTAATATGCGCGTCTGGCGCGCCATTCCACTTACCTTTCTAGTTTTCCTCGGCGGACTCTATCCGCCACACCTCGTCGCCGACGACAATGTTGTCGCCTGGCTTGAACGCATGATTCAGGCCGCGCATCGACTTAACTACACCGGCACATTTGTCTATCAGTACGGCGGCAGTTTGCAGACAATGCAGATCATCCATGCTGTCGATAAAGACGGTGTGCATGAGCGTCTGGTTTCCCTTAGCGGCCCTCCACGCGAGGTGATCCGTGATCATGACAAGGTCACCTGTATCCTGCCCGAAGACAGCGCCATGGTGGTGGAACAGCCCGGGACGCCTCGCTCCTTTCCGCTACTTCAGCCTTCTCTGATTGAACCGTTGCATCAGCACTATGAATTCAAGCTGCGAGGAAGCGACAGGATTGCCGGTTTGAAAGCGCGGCATATTGCTATTATCCCGCGCGATCACTACCGCTACGGTCAAAACATCTGGCTGGCGGAGGACAGTGGACTGCTACTGCGCGCTGAGGTCGTCGATGAACAGAATGTGATTGTTGAACAGGTGATGTTCACCTCTATCGAACTCCAAGAGCATATTCCGCCTGAAATGTTGGCACCGCAAACGGAAAACCCTGGCAGAATCGTGGAACTGGGAGGGGAGTCAGAGAGCTCTATATCGGCGGATGAGCACGTACGTTGGCAGGTGACTATGCTCCCGGCCGGTTTCAAGCAGGACGTCGAGCGTTTGCACTATCTGCCAAATAAGTCAGAGCCAGTTGAACATCATCTTTACAGTGATGGTTTGGCCTCGGTATCGGTGTTTATTGAGAAGAGTAATGAAACCTCTAGCAACTATATCGGTACATCGCGTATGGGTGGGGTCAATGCTTTTGGCCTGCAGCTGAATGGCCATCTGGCCACCGTTGTTGGTGAGGTTCCACCAATCACTGTCAAGCAAATCGCCGAATCCATCAAGGCACTACCTGAGAAATAGACCATGATTGAAGAAACCGCTCATGTAGTGGAGACGCAAGGAGAGTATGCCTGGGTCGAGACAGAGCGGCGTAGCAGCTGTGGTAGTTGTGCCGCTAAGGGCTGTGGGACGGGCGCCTTGAGTAAAATTCTCGGCAGACGCAGCCAGCGGCTGAAGGTACGGAATCCGATTGAGGCAAAACCCGGCGAGGAGGTGGTTTTGGGCATCCGTGAGCAGGACTTGTTAAAAGGTTCGCTGGCAGTTTATATCGTGCCCCTGCTCCTGATGCTGGCGGGAGGCTTACTTGGCGAATTCCTCGCACCGCAATGGGGGAGTGAGTCCGAGGTATTGAGTTTGCTCCTGGGCCTGCTCGGACTGGGCAGTGGTTTTTTCTGGTTGCACCTTTACAATCATGCCCTCTCCAGGGACGGGCGGTTTATGGCCGTCATTCTGCGCAGTAGCGCGGCAGCCCCTGTCGTGCACAAGATATCGATTAATCTTTAGTCATTACCTCAAGGGTCAACATATATGAAGGTCCATCATTTGATGCGTAGCTGGAAGCTGCTTCTTATCTTTTTGACTTTGTTCGCCCAGAGCACACAGGCACGCGAACTACCGGAGTTCACACGACTTGTGGAGCTTTATGGCCCCGCCGTGGTGAACATCAGTACCAAGCAAACTACCGCGCGCCAGATGCTGCCACCCGGGCTGGAGATGCCCGACTTCCCCAAGGGTACGCCCTGGGACGATCTCTTTCGCCGTTTCTTCGGTGAGGGGCAAGGGGGGGAAGCGCCACCTGAGCGTGAAGCCCGTTCGTTGGGTTCGGGGTTTATTATCGATGGTGATGGCTACATCCTGACCAATAACCATGTGGTAGAAGAGGCCGACGAGATTGTGGTTCGCCTGAGTGATCGACGTGAGCTGGTGGCAGAGTTGGTCGGCGCCGACAAGCGCAGCGACATCGCCTTGCTTAAGGTGGACGCCTCGGATCTGCCGGTGATAAAGATTGGCAAAAGCTCGGAGCTCAAGGTCGGCGAGTGGGTAATGGCCATCGGGACCCCCTTCGGTTTTGATCACTCGGTGTCAGTAGGCGTGGTCAGTGCGCTGGGGCGCAATCTGCCGAGTGAGAACTATGTGCCGTTTATCCAGACGGACGTGGCCATCAACCCGGGTAATTCCGGTGGCCCGCTGTTTAACCTCGATGGCGAAGTGGTCGGGATCAACTCCCAGATCTATAGCCGCACTGGGGGGTTCATGGGGCTTTCCTTTGCCATCCCTATTGATGTCGCGATAGATGTGACCCGTCAGCTCAAGGATCAGGGGCATGTGACCCGAGGCTGGCTTGGGGTGCTAATTCAGGATGTGACCCGCGAACTGGCTGAATCGTTTGGCATGGACAAACCGATGGGAGCCTTGGTGGCTCAGGTATTGGAAGAGTCTCCGGCGGGCAAGGCCGGCATCCAGGTCGGGGACGTGATCCTGGAGTACAACGGCGAGGAGGTACAGTATTCATCCGACTTGCCGCCGCTGGTCGGCCGTACCCGTGTTGGCGATTCGGCCAAGGTCAGAGTGCTGCGTGATGGCAAGGAGAGAACACTGAAGGTGACCATTGGTGAGCTGCCCGCGGAAGAGGCAATGCAGCAAAGTGAACAACCCGCAGCGAAAACTTCCACGGATCGCCTGGGGCTTTCCGTGACAGATCCCAGTGCCGACCTGCGCAAGGCACTTGAGCTGGGCAAGGGGGGAGTGTTGGTAGACGAGGTGGCTTCTGGCGCCGCGGCCAGTGCCGGCATCCAGCGAGGTGACGTGATCACTCGGCTGGACAACAAGACGCTGGAAAACAGTAAGCAGTACGAAGCCCTGGTGAAGAAGTTGCCGGGAGGCAAGTCGGTGCCGGTGCTGGTGATTCGCCGTAGCGGCCCGATTTTCCTCGCCTTGAAGGTTCCGGAAGATTGAGTCAGCGTCTGACGCTTTATACCCGTAGCGGCTGCTCCCTTTGCGAGGCAATGCACTGGGAGCTGGCTGCTCTTGCCGGGGACTTCACCATTGATCTTGTGGATGTTGATAGCGAAGAGCGGTTGCAGCAAATGTGGGGCCTCAAGGTCCCGGTACTCACAACCGATGATGGCGAGGAGATTTGCCACTATTTTCTTGATCGACAAGCATTGGATGCCTATTTCTCAACGCTTTGATTTCCGGTAGAATTCACCTTTCAGCCTCATTGCGCATTGCTTGACGCAGCTCTCAGGAACAGCGCAAAGCCCGGTGCGTGCTCCTTAACTCCAAGTGCAGATATAAAGATAACCTCGTGACCGAACTGTCGCATATTCGAAATTTCTCCATCATCGCCCATATCGATCACGGAAAATCCACCATCTCCGATCGCTTTATTCAGATCTGTGGCGGCTTGACCGAGCGTGAAATGGCCGCTCAGGTGCTCGACTCCATGGACCTCGAGCGTGAACGTGGTATCACCATCAAGGCACAGAGCGTTTCTCTTCATTACAAAGCGAAGGACGGCCAGATATACCTGCTGAACTTTATCGACACCCCGGGCCATGTGGATTTCTCCTACGAAGTGTCCCGCTCTCTGGCGGCCTGTGAGGGGGCGTTGCTCGTAGTCGATGCCTCCCAAGGGGTCGAGGCGCAGACAGTAGCCAACTGTTATACCGCCATCGACCAGGGGCTGGAGGTGGTACCTGTGCTGAACAAGATCGATCTGCCGGCGGCCGAGCCGGAGCGGGTGATGGACGAGATCGAGGAGATCATCGGCATTGAGGCTCACGATGCGGTGCTGGTAAGCGCCAAGACAGGCATCGGGATTGAGGAGTTGCTTGAGCAACTGGTAGTCAAGATCCCTTCGCCCGAGGGCGATCGTGAGGCGCCGCTCAAGGCCCTTATTATCGACTCATGGTTCGATAACTATCTGGGGGTGGTTTCCCTGGTTCGTGTGATGCAAGGGAAACTCAGGCAGAAACAGAAGATCACTGTAATGTCGACCGGGCGCAGCCACCTGGTAGACAAGGTGGGGATCTTTAGCCCAAAGATGACTCACCTGGAGGCACTGGAAGCGGGCGAGGTCGGTTACGTGATCGCCGGTATCAAGGAGATCGACGGTGCGCCGGTTGGCGATACCCTGACCCTGACAGAACGACCAGCGGAGCAACCGCTGCCGGATTTCCAGCCTGCGCAGCCGCGTGTATTTGCCGGACTTTTCCCGGTCAGTAGCGATGATTATGAAGGCCTTCGCGAGGCGCTGGCCAAACTCCGGCTCAACGATGCTTCCCTGTTCTATGAACCAGAAACCTCCCAGGCGCTTGGCTTTGGTTTTCGTTGCGGCTTTCTCGGTATGCTGCACATGGAGATCGTGCAGGAGAGGCTGGAGCGGGAATATAACCTGGAACTCATTACCACGGCACCGACGGTGGTCTATGAGGTGATCACCACCAAAGGTGAAATGTTGATGGTGGATAATCCTGCAAAGCTGCCGGCCACTAATCTCATCCAGGAGATACGTGAACCCATCATCACCGCCAATATTCTGGTACCGCAGGAGTACGTCGGTAATGTGATTACCCTTTGCATCGAGAAGCGCGGCGTGCAAAAGAATCTTCAATATGCCGGCAAACAGGTTTCTCTAACCTATGAGTTACCGCTTAATGAGGTCGTACTCGATTTCTTTGATCGGCTGAAGTCGGTTAGTCGTGGTTTCGCGTCGCTGGATTATCAGTTCAACCGATTTGAAGCGGCCGATCTGGTCAAGTTGGATATCCTGATCAATGGTGAAATCGTCGATGCCCTTGCCATTATTGTGCATCGCGATCAGGCCCAGGTGAGGGGGCGGGAACTGGCCGAGAAAATGAAAGAACTCATTCCGCGGCAGATGTTCGATGTGGCGATTCAGGCATCTATCGGCGCCCATATTATCGCCCGTACCAACGTCAAGGCTCTGCGTAAGAATGTAACGGCAAAATGTTATGGTGGTGATGTCAGCCGAAAACGCAAATTGTTGGAAAAACAGAAGGCAGGAAAAAAACGCATGAAAAACATCGGTTCGGTAGAGATCCCGCAAGAGGCATTTTTCGCAGTATTACATGTGGGAAAGAAGCAATGAGCCTCAATTTTCCTGCGCTGCTGGTTCTGCTGACCTTTGCCACTGGCCTCATCTGGGCGCTGGACGCAATAGTATGGGCGCCAAAGCGCCGTGCCCGCGTCGAAGACCTTAAGTCTGCGCCGGAGTCGGTAAACGAGGAGTTGTTGGTAAAGGCCGGCAGGGAACCGAGCCTGGTGGAAATGTCTCGCTCCTTCTTTCCGATCATTTTGATCGTACTGCTGGTGCGCTCGTTTGTCGTCGAACCCTTTCGCATCCCTTCCGGTTCGATGATGCCAACCCTGTTGGTGGGGGATTTCATCCTGGTCAATAAATTTGCCTATGGACTACGTCTCCCTGTGATCCACACGAAAATCCTTGATACCAGTAAACCGCAGCGTGGTGAGGTTTTTGTTTTTCGTTATCCGGAAAATCCCCAGGTGGATTACATCAAACGGGTTATTGGTGTCCCAGGTGATCATATTGCGTACCGCAACAAGGTGCTGTACATCAACGGCCAGCAGGCGCGGCAATCTTACCTGGGTACTTATGTGGGTGAAGGCGGCGGGCAGTCGATGACCGGAGCCCGCCGGTTGCAGGAAGACCTGTTAGGGACTGAGCATGATATTCTGGTCATGCCGGGGCGCAATGTGTTTGGCGGTGATTTCGAGTTTGTCGTACCTGAGGGGCAGTATTTCGCTATGGGAGACAATCGTGACAATAGCCGTGACAGCCGCGCCTGGGGCACCGTGCCGGAAAAGAACCTGGTCGGCAAGGCATTTTTGATTTGGATGAGTTGGGACTGGAGCAAGGATTATTTTGTCAGTTGGGATAGACTTGGCGACAGTATTGAATAATGGGAGATGGGGTAGCGCTATGAAAACAGGAAAATTTCAGCAGGGCATGACGATCTATGGGGTAGCTTTTATCCTGCTTCTTATCGGTTTTTTGGTATTTACGATACTTAAGCTGTTTCCAGTCTACATGGAGAACTTTACCATTCGCTCCTCCGTGGAAAGTCTGCAGAATGATTCTGCTAAGGAGTATATGGGGGCTATGGATATTCGTAATGCACTGATGAAGCGCTTCAGCATGAATAATGTCTCTCAGGTTAGCCATGAGGATATCAGTGTCATTCGCGAGGGGCAGAACTATTACGTCAATGTCGATTATGAGGTGAGGGTGCCATTCATCAAGAATATCTCCCTGGTGGTCAGTTTTACCAACCATGCCGAGGTGACTGCCCGGTGACAGCCGCACTGGATAACCTGTGCCGGAAGCTGGATTACAGGTTTTCCGATAGTGCCCTGCTACAACAGGCGCTGACACACCGCAGCGTCGGCAAGCACAATAACGAACGTCTGGAGTTCCTGGGGGACTCCATTCTCAGCTTCGTTATCTCCGCCGAACTCTATCAGTGTTTTCCCGATATCGATGAGGGGAGACTGAGTCGTATCCGTGCTTCCCTGGTCAAGGGTGAGACCCTGGCCAAGCTTGCAATGGAGCTGTCCCTTGGGGATTATCTTCATCTTGGTTCCGGAGAACTTAAAAGCGGTGGCTTTCGCCGGGAATCTATTTTGGCCGACGCCCTGGAAAGTATCTTCGGCGCGGTCTATCTGGATGCGGATATCGCCACTGTGGAGCGCTTGATCCTGCGCTTGTTCGACGCGCGTCTGCAGCGCCTGGATCCGGATTTGACACTGAAGGATCCAAAGACCCGGCTGCAGGAGTTCCTGCAAGCGCAGCAACAGGCCCTGCCGGTCTATGAGGTAGTGGAGGTCCGCGGCAAGGCCCATAATCAACATTTTACTATCAGTTGCAGTGTTGCCATGCTCCCGAGGCCCGTGCTCGCCGAGGGCACCAGTCGGCGCAAGGCTGAGCAGAACGCGGCCGAGGAAGTATTGAGAAAATTATCGTGAATAATCCAACGCAGTCATACCGCAGTGGTTTTGTTGCCATTGTCGGTCGCCCCAATGTGGGCAAGTCGACCCTGATGAATCATATTCTGGGACAGAAGATCAGTATTACCTCCAATAAGCCGCAGACAACGCGCCATCGTATTCTCGGAATCAAGACAGACGAACAGAGTCAGACTATTTATGTCGATACCCCTGGCCTGCACCTGAACGCACAAAAGGCAATGAATCGTTACATGAACCGGGCAGCAGCCTCTAGCCTGGATAATGTCGAAGTAATCTTGTTCGTTGTCGATGTTAATCGCTGGACTGAGGAGGACGATAACGTCCTCAAGCGTGTCCGTGAACAGAAAACGCCGGTGGTGTTGGTGGTCAACAAGGTTGATCAAATCAAGGATAAGGAGCAACTACTGCCGCTGTTGCAGCAGATGTCGGCAAAGATGGAGTTTGCCGCGGTGATCCCGCTCTCTGCACTCAAGGGGGCGAACGTGTCTGAGCTGGAGCGCATCGTCTACGATGCCCTGCCCAAGGCTGAACCGATGTTCCCTGAAGAGTATGTGACGGATCGCAGTGAACGCTTTCTCGCCGCCGAGCTGGTGCGCGAAAAACTGATGCGTTCACTGGGCAAGGAGCTGCCCTACGCCACAACGGTGGAGATTGAGCAGTTCAAGGAGGAGGATGGTCTGTTGCGCATCGGTGCCCTGATCTGGGTGGAGCGGCAGAGTCAGAAAAAGATCGTTATCGGGAAAGGGGGAGAACGGCTCAAGGAGATCGGGAGTATGGCTCGCAAGGACATGGAGCGATTGTTTGGTGAGAAGGTATTTCTGCAGCTCTGGGTCAAGGTCAAGGAAGGCTGGTCGGATAACGAACGCCTGTTGAGTAGCCTCGGTTACCGGGATGAGCAGTAACGGGCGCATTGCCCTTCAACCCGCCCTGCTGCTACACCGCAAGCCCTATCGCGATACCAGCTTGCTGCTAGAGGCGTTTAGCGCCCAATACGGTCGCTTTGGGCTCGTTGCCCGTGGCGCCCGCACTCGACGCGGTGCATTGCAGGGGCTGTTGCAGCCTTTTATGCCGCTATTGCTAAGCTGGAGCGGACGAGGGGAACTGATGACACTTACCGGGGCCGAGTCGCATGGGCCGCCACTGGCGTTGCAGGGTGATGCGGTGATCAGTGGCTTTTATCTCAATGAGCTGTTGATGCGCCTGCTTCCCCGGCAAGATCCCCAGCCACACCTTTATCAGTGTTACCTTGCTACCCTGCATCGTCTGGCCTTGCCTGGCACGGATGAATGGACACTACGTTTGTTCGAGCGAGATCTGTTACAGGAACTGGGTTATGGCTTACTGTTGACCCACGAGGGCGGAAGTGGCGAAATGGTGGAGTCGTCTGCTCTCTACTGTTACCACCCCGAGTTCGGGCCGCAACGGCAGGAGCATGGCACCGAGCGTTGCCTGTCGGTTCACGGAGCCACCCTGCGGGCGCTGGCGCAGGGAGAGGGAGCCGACAGTCGAGCGCGGAGTGAAGCCAAGCGTCTGATGCGCATGATCCTCTCGCAGTATCTGGGCTCCAAGCCGCTTGCCAGTCGTGAGCTGTTTCGGCAGCGTTATGCCGGCATAGCGGCGCCTAAGAGCAACGAAAAGAAGGAGTAAAAAGCGTTGAATGAACCTCAGCCGATACTGCTCGGCGTGAATATCGACCATGTTGCTACCCTGCGCCAGGCGCGGGGTACCCGTTATCCAGATCCGGTGCAAGCGGCGATCGAGTCCGAACAGGCCGGCGCTGACAGCATTACCCTGCATCTGCGTGAGGACCGGCGACACATCCAGGAACGAGATGTGCGCTTGTTGCAGGATATCCTGCAGACCCGCATGAATCTTGAGATGGCTGTCACCGATGAGATGCTCGACATTGCTGCGGAGCTCCGCCCGGCCGACTGTTGCCTGGTACCGGAACGCCGCGAGGAGCTGACCACTGAGGGTGGACTCGATGTGGCCGGCCAGATGGGACGTATCCGGGAGGCCTGCCAGCGGCTGGCCGAGGCCAGGGTGCGAGTATCCCTGTTTATCGATGCGGATCCGGCACAGATTGAGGCTGCCATTGAATGCCAGGCCCCGGTGATCGAGATACACACCGGACACTATGCCGATGCACCAACCCACGCACTGGCACAGGCCGAGCTGGCGCGTATCAAAAAGGCTGTTCAGCTTGGCAGTGAAGGTGGATTGCAGGTTAATGCCGGACACGGCCTGCATTACCACAACACCGATGCCATCGCTCGGATGGCTGCCATCCGAGAACTCAACATCGGCCATGCCATTATCGCCCGCGCCGTATTCGTCGGATTGCAGCAAGCGGTTCGTGAGATGAAGCAGATCATGGTCGAGGCCCGTCGCGGATGATCTACGGTATCGGCACCGATATCGTCAGTATCGCCCGCATTGCCAACGCGCTCACGCGGCACGGGCAGCGTTTTGCACAGCGCATCCTCGCCGAGAGTGAACAGCAGGCCTTTGTTGAGGCTGCAAGGCCGGAACATTTTCTCGCCAAGCGCTTTGCCGCCAAGGAGGCTGCCGCCAAGGCCTTCGGGACCGGTTTCAGTGAGGGGCTGAGTATGAGTGACATCGAAGTAATGCATGATGCACGTGGTCGCCCTCTGTTGCATTTTAGCGGCAGGGCGCAATCCCTATGCCTCGAGCTCGGTATTGGCGAGCACTTTCTTTCCATCTCCGATGAAAAGGATAATGCTATCGCTTACGTCATTCTTATGCGTAGTGAAAAGTGACAGGAGCCATTGTTGCAGACGGGAAGCCATCCACGCAGCTATGGATTCTGTCCTTTGCCGGAACGGCCACTTGCTTTGAAATAATTGTCCAAACTTACTCATTTTCCCCTGTGGAAGAGGATCTTGGCTGACCTTCGACTTGAACTTATCGGCAATGATTTTTTGCTCACTGGAAACCTCTTAAAGGACATACAGCTTTATGCTTGAGTACGTTTTCTTCGATAACTCGATTCGTGACAAATTCGCCGATTTTCTCCGTAAGAGAGGCGTGGTGTACTCTTTCAATGATGAGGATGGGGCGTGCATTGCCGAGGTGCCGGAGGACCTCGATGACGCCATTGGCGACGAAATCGATAATTGCTACGAAATACTGCTGCAGGAAACTGCTGAACTCATGGAGGGCACCGAGAATGGCTTGGAGAAGAATGTGGCGGGTGTCCATGTTGCATTGAGTGATGGGAGTGCATGCACCATCAGGCTGGATCCGGATCTGTTAGCGAGAGTACTGAATTGTATCTCCATGGAAGAGTTGCGTGACATGGCCCAGACCATCGCTGAAGGGGTGGAGAATCCGGATAATCGTCCGCTCTGTCACTCGTGAAAATAAGAGGTGAGGGGAAAGGTCCAGTGTGAAAGGTGATAATTGTTCACGATTTCACGCTCTTCCGTCCTCGCGCCTGAATGATTGGAGAATAAAAATGACCAGGAAAAAAATTGTAGTCATTGGAGCGGGGTTTGCTGCCCTCACCGCGGTTCGGGAGCTTCGCAAGCGCCGCGGTGATTTGGAAATATCCCTCATTGCACCGCGTGCAGAGTTTGTCTTCCTACCCAGCCTTATCTGGATCCCCTCGGGGATCCGCCAGCCGCAGGATCTGGTGATCCCGCTGCACAACTTCTTTGCCCGCCTACGTGTCGACTTTATCGAGGCCGAGGTGATCGGATTGAAGGATGCTGGCCGTACGGTACTGACCGATAAAGGTGAAATTTCTAATGATGCACTAGTGATTGCCACGGGTGGGCGCTTTATCAAGAAGTTGCCTGGTATTGAACATGTGATCACACCTTGTGAGGGGATCCCGGCGGCGCTGACGATTCGCGATCGGCTCAATGAGATGGATGGCGGCACCATTGCTATCGGTTTCGTCGGTAACCCTAAGGAGCCGTCGGCGATGCGCGGCGGGCCGATGTTCGAGTTTCTTTTCGGCATCGACACCTTGCTGCGCAAGCAGGGGCGGCGTGACAAGTTCAAGCTGGTGTTCTTCAACCCGGCCCCTGAGCCAGGCCAGCGCCTGGGGCCCAAGGCGGTGAAGGGTCTGCTACGCACCATGGCCAGACGGAATATTGAGACTCACCTTGGGCACAAAATGAAGGGCTTCGAGAAGGAGCGGGTGCTCACCGATTGCGGAGAGATTCCTGCTGATCTGATCCTCTTCATGCCAGGGATGACCGGCAACACCTGGTTCGACAACAGTGAGCTTCCCCGTTCTGATGGTGGCCTGATCAGAGCCGATGTCCATTGCCGCGTCGCTGGAATGGAGCGAGTGTACGTGGCGGGTGACTCCGGTAGTTTTCCCGGTCCCGAGTGGCTGCCCAAGCAGGCCCATATGGCCGATCTGCAGGCGAAAGCGGCGGCGGTCAATCTTATCACCGAGCTCGATGGTGGTGAGGCAAGCGAAACCTTCAAGGTTGAGCTGATGTGCATCGTCGATAGCGTTAACAGTGGCATGCTGGTCGCCCGAACTCCCAAACGGAGCATCGTGTTACCGTCCTCGCCGATGTGGCACTGGGCCAAGCGCTTCTTCGAGTGGTGGTACTTGCGCCAACTTCGCTGAGCGGTGTGCAAAACCGTCATTCGTCCCCGATACTTAGTACAGGCTAACGGCAACGGGAGTCAAAGACGGTGGCAAAGAGTAGCAAGCGCGATGTGATCATCCTGGGTGGCGGTGTGGGTGGCTTGGTTACAGCCAGCGTCGCCTCGCAGCTGGGACTGAAGGTCACCCTGATCGAAGCCCGTGAGAGGCTGGGAGGAGATTGTCTCCATACCGGTTGTGTTCCCAGCAAAGCCTTGCTGCACTGCGCGAGACGGGTCCACCAGCAACGGCAGGCGGCATCATTTGTTCTGGGCGGTGACGCCGAGCCAGAGACCGATATCGCCGCCGTCAATGCCTATATCCGAACGGTTATCGATACCCTGCAACAACACGACAACCCGGAGCGCTTTCGTGCATATGGCTGCGAAGTGCTGTTTGGTCGCGGCCGTTTTATCGGGCCAAACCGGATAGAGGTTAACGGTGAGCTGCGACGCGGAAGGAGAATTGTCATCGCCACCGGCTCCTCCCCCTTTATTCCTCCCATTGAAGGCTTGGTAGAGGCTGGTTATCTGACTAACGAGGACATGTTTTCTCTGGATGTTTTGCCCGATCACCTGGCGATCCTGGGCGGCGGCCCTATCGGTATCGAAATGGCGCAGGCCTTTAGGCGACTCGGCAGCAAGGTGACGGTGCTGATGCGCGGTGACACTATCCTGCCCAACGACGATCCTGAGCTGGCGAGCCTGCTTCAAACCCGTTTGGCTGAAGAAGGTATTGAGTTCATTACGGACAGTGAGTTGTTGCGGGTTGAAAAGAGAGAGGATGGGCAACGCTGCCTGATCCTCAGACAACGTGCCGGTGAGACAACGCTGCTTGCCGACCAACTACTAATTGCCACCGGACGCAAAGCGAACACCGAGGGGCTGGCGTTGGCCGCCGCTGGTGTCGAGGAAGAGCGCAACGGGATTGTGGTCAACAGGCATCTGCGCACCAGTAATCGGCGCATATACGCCTGCGGTGATGTTTGTGGCCCCTATCGCTTTACACACATGGCGGAATATCAGGCCGGCATTGTTATCAGCAATGCGCTGTTTCGTTTTCCCAAGGCGGTGGATTACAGCCTGTTTCCATGGGTGACCTATACCGATCCAGAACTGGCCGGTGTCGGCCTGAGCGAACGGCAGGCGAGAGAGCAGGGGATGGATGTGGAGATTCTGCGTTTTCCTTTCCGCGACATCGACCGCGCGGTAGTTGAGGGGACGACGCTGGGAGAGACGAAGTTTGTGGTGCGCAAGGGAAAGATTCTCGGCGCCACCATTCTCGGCGCCCATGCCGGTGAGCTGCTGCATGAGATTGTACTGGCAATGAAAAGCGGTAGCGGCATTGGCACGCTATCGTCGGCAATTCACGCCTATCCCACGCTATCGCAGATCCACCGGCGCACAGTCAACACCCACTACAGCAACAAGCTGTTCAGTCCTCTTAGCCGTCAACTGGTACAATGGCTCAATCGGCTGCTTCCCTGATTTTGCTAATGATATATTCCACGAAAACTTTCCACCGGTCGTACCGCACTTGCCACACTCAAGCGAGTTGATGAGCAGGATCTCAATCATCATTCCCGCGCTAAATGAGGGCGCCACGCTTGAAACGTCTCTGCTTCCGTTACAGCAATGGCGCGAGGCTGGGCATGAGCTGGTGTTGATCGATGGCGGCAGTTGCGATCGGACTCGGGAGGTAGCCCGCCCGCTGGTCGACAAGCTGCTGGAATCATCCCCTGGGCGGGCCCGGCAGATGAACACAGGAGCTGCGGCGGCTTCCGGGGAGGTGTTGTTGTTTCTTCATGCCGATACCCTTCTCCCTCGCGGCGGTGATAGGCTGATCCTTCAGTCGCTGACTAACGACTATCATTGGGGCCGCTTTGATGTGCGCCTCTCGGGCCGCCACTGGCTGTTGCGTGTGGTGGAACGGATGATGAACTGGCGCTCCTGCCTTAGTAGTATTGTCACCGGCGATCAGGGGATCTTCATTGAGCGCGCGCTATTTGAACAGATCGGTGGCTTTCCGCTGCTACCGCTGATGGAGGACATCGCCCTTAGTAAGCGCTTGAAACATGAGGCCGGGCGGGCCGTCTGTCTTCATACTCCCTTGATTACCTCCAGCCGGCGTTGGGAACATCACGGTATAGTACGTACCATCCTTTTGATGTGGCGCCTGAGGTTGGCCTGGTTCCTTGGCGTATCGGCCGAGCGGCTGGCTGAGCAGTATCGTTATGAAGAAAGCGAGAGATAATTCAGTGGTTCGGGAGGCTACCTGGATACGATTGGCCACACGATGTGGTCGTGACCCAAGAACGAGTGTTTACTGATGATGAACTTCATGCCCTTTTCCATTGCCAACCTCCCGCGCATCCATTTTGGTGAAGGTAGCCTGCAACACCTTCCCGGCTCCATAATTGAGTTCGGAGGCAAGGCCCTGCTGATTTCCGGCCTGTGTTCCCTGCAGGAGACCTCACACTGGCACTGGCTGCAACACTCACTGGATGCGCAGGGGATAATCTACGAGACGGCCACTGTGACGGGAGAACCCTCCCCTCAAGGGGTTGATGCGGTGGTTGAGCGCTTTTTTAACCAGGGGATCGAGGTTGTGGTGGGAATTGGAGGAGGCAGTGTACTGGATGCGGCCAAGGCCATCGCGGGTCTGCTGCCCAGAGGAAATTCCGTGCTGGATCACCTTGAGGATGTAGGAAAGGGGCTGCCCTATACCGGTCCCTCCCTGCCGTTCATTGCCGTTCCTACCACGGCCGGCACCGGGAGTGAGGCGACGAAGAATGCGGTGCTCAGTGTGCGGGGCAAAAACGGATACAAGAAGTCCTTTCGTCATGAGTCGCTGGTAGCGCACACAGCCATCATCGACCCGCTATTGCTCGAGGGTTGCCCCGCTGAACTTATCGCCGCCCAGGGAATGGACGCCTTTACCCAGTTGCTGGAATCCTATGTTTCGTTGCGCGCCAATCCGCTGACTGATGCCCTGGCATGGAGCGGATTACAAGCCGTGTCGGAGGGATTCCTTGCGGCCTACGCGGGTGGAGAGAGTGCAGAGGCACGCCATGGCCGCGCGGCTATGGCCTACGCGGCGCTGCTTTCCGGGATCACTTTGGCACAGGTGGGATTGGGATCGGTGCACGGTCTGGCCCAGCCGCTGGGCTCACTGTTTCCGGTACCGCACGGTGTGGCCTGTGGCACCACCGTTGCTGCGGCAACAGCCGTCAACCTTTGTGCGCTACGCGATCGTGCGCCGCAAAGCCTGGCATTACGCAAGTATGCAGAAGCCGGGCGACTTCTCTGTGGAGAACCGGGTCTGGATGAGACGGCGG
Organism: Thiohalomonadaceae bacterium; assembly: GCA_041563315.1. Classification (GTDB taxonomy): domain Bacteria; phylum Pseudomonadota; class Gammaproteobacteria; order Thiohalomonadales; family Thiohalomonadaceae; genus JBFEYJ01. The sequence goes on along the minus strand of JBFFNE010000010.1, from coordinate 19,459 downwards.
CGTGCGATGCCTTGATTGAGGTGTTGAATCACTGGACCGAATCGCTGCAGCTGCCGCGACTGTCCCATTTTGGTGTTGGCGAAGCCGATATTCCTGCCATCGTTATCAACGCTCGCAACAACAGCATGAAGAGCAATCCTGTGTGGCTAGTCGACGAAGAGATTGCCGCGATAGTGCGGCAGCGGTTGTGAACTGTAGTGGTATGCCGCGATTTGCCTGGTGTGCCGCTGTAAGTATGTGGCTGGAAGCCGCGATTACTGTTTGATGAATTTGGCAACTCGAGGAGAAATACCCCCTCACGGCATTTGAAAATAGAAATAGCTCCACGCCGTCCCGGTGTGCTGCTGCAGGGCATCCAACAGTCTCTCGCTCGGCACGGCCTCGCCCTCGAAGATTCCCCAGACCTGAATGAAGTAGCGGCCAAAGCCGGCGCACTGGCGCCACTTGAGTCCCGTGACAGGCTGTTCGCTGCCGCAGTCGGGACAGCTGTGCTGATAGTTGCTTCTGTTGGCCTCCCACGCATGGATTAGCTCCTGCCAATGTTGGTAGCGGTGGCCGCATTTGGGACAGCGCGGTGGTTTGACGTTCCTGCCGCCGATAAACCGTGTCTCCTCCGTGGGGCCTTCGAAGGCGATGTGACAGAAATCATCACCGGTGAGCCCTGGCTCGCCAAGCGCGACTACCGGGGAGCAACCAAGGAAGGTCATCAGCTGCAGAAAATCCTCACCCGGCCGGTAGTGGACTCTGCCCTCAAACTCAAAAGGGGTATCAATGAAAGCCAGTTCCTGCAGCACGGAAATAAGGCTGCCACTGTTATCTGGAGCGGCGTCAGGGGCTTTGGGGTGGAGAATTAACAGATTGGCACTCATGGAAGCTTGTCGATTATCGGGCGATAGTTGATTATACCCGAACCCCTCGACAATGTCGGGGAACACGCTCTACGCTCAATACTATGGCTGGACATTTAATACCGCTCCGGGCACAGAAAAATGGAAAGGGAATATGGGCATTCGCTTGGACAAGAAAATTCCCCTGTTGGGATGGCGGGAGTGGGTGTCCCTGCCGTCACTGGGCATACCGCACATCAAGGCCAAGGTCGATACGGGCGCACGAACCTCGGCACTGCATGCTTTCGCTAATGAAATTTATTACGAGCGAGGCGTGAAAATGGTGCGTTTTAAACTCCATCCCTGGCAAAAACGAACGGATATCGAACAAAGCTGTGCCGCAGAGGTGAGCGATGAGCGCGTGGTCAGTGACTCAGGGGGACACCGGGAACGACGCCTGGTTATTGTTACCAGGGTCTGCCTCGATGAACATTGCTGGCCGATTGAAATGACCCTGACTAAGCGTGACAACATGCAATTTCGCATGCTGCTTGGTCGTACGGCTATACGTGGACTTTACGCTGTCGATCCTTCCGCCTCCTATCTCGTGGGTGAAAAACCGTTAACTGAAACCAACAACTGAGTCTCTGATGAATATTGCTATTCTGTCACGTAATAAAAATCTCTATTCCACCCGCCGTCTGGTGGAAGTGGCGCACGCGCATGGCCATGAGGTGCGTGTGCTGGATACCTTGAAGTGTTATATGGATATCGCCACCGCAAAACCCGGTATTAACTATCGCGGAGAGCGTCTGGAACATTTCGATGCGGTGATTCCGCGCATCGGCGCATCGATAACCTCTTATGGCCTCGCGGTGCTTCGCCAGTTCGAAATGATGGGCAGTTTCCCCCTTAATGAGTCGGTGGCCATAGGCCGATCGCGGGATAAATTGCGTTCACTGCAACTACTTTCGCGCAAGGGGGTTGGCCTTCCTCTCACCAGCTTTGCGCACCACGTGGAGAATACCAAGGATATTATCGAGCTGGTGGGTGGGGCGCCGGTCGTATTGAAATTGCTTGAAGGTACGCAGGGAAAGGGGGTGGTACTGGCAGAGACGCAAAAGGCGGCGGAGAGTGTCATAGACGCCTTTCGTGAGCTCGGTGCCGATTTTCTTGTGCAGGAGTTTATTAAGGAGGCGGGGGGGAGTGATGTGCGTTGTCTCATCGTCGGAAATAAGGTGGTGGCAGCAATGGAGCGTCATGCCAAAGAGGGCGAGTTCCGTTCAAACCTGCATCGTGGTGGTACAGCAACCATCACTCGTCTTACCCCTCAGGAGAGGGCGACAGCGCTTCATGCCGCCAAGACCATGGGGCTCAATGTCGCGGGCGTCGACATCTTGCGTTCAGCAAATGGCCCCCTCGTTATGGAAGTCAATTCTTCTCCAGGTCTTGAAGGGATTGAAAACGCCACCGGCAAGGATGTGGCGGGCATGATCATCAAGTTCATTGAAAAGAATGCCCGCCCAAACAAGACACGCACCCGAGGTAAGGGTTGAAATGGGCACCCTGGTGCGGATAAACGGTGTCGATGTTCCCCCGGGGAAGCGTGAGACTATCGATCTGCCTGTAGCCAAGCTCTATACCCATACGATGTTGGCGATGCCGCTGCACGTGGTTAACGGTAAGCGCTCAGGGCCGCGTTTGTTTGTCTCTGGAGCGATCCACGGTGATGAGCTCAATGGGGTGGAGATCATTCGTCGGCTGCTCAAGTTGCCGATTCTGAGCCGCCTGCGGGGCACCTTGATCGCGATTCCCATCGTCAACGTTCATGGCTTTCTTGATCGTTCACGCTATCTGCCGGATCGGCGTGACCTCAACCGTAGTTTTCCTGGCCATTTCCGTGGCTCACTGGCCTCGCGGGTGGCCAACCTGTTTATGGAGGAGATCGTTGGCCAGTGCACCCACGGGATCGATTTACATACCGGTGGTCTGTATCGCAGCAATCTGCCGCAGATAAGAGCGAATCTGGATGATGAGGAGACCGCACGCCTGGCCGAGGCCTTCGGCACACCGGTGTTGATCAACGCCAACGTCCGAGATGGCTCGTTGCGTCAGGCGGCGGCAGAGCAGGGCATACCCATGTTGCTGTACGAGGCGGGTGAGGCGTTGCGCTTTGATGAGGTCTCGATCCGTGCCGGGGTACAGGGAATTATCAATGTCATGCGGGCACTGAATATGTTGCCTGCCTCCCGAAAAAAGAAAAAACCTTACAAGCCGGTGATCGCCCGCGCAAGCAACTGGGTGCGCTCTCCCGAGAGCGGTATTTTGCGCGCCATGGTCGCGCTGGGCACGCAAGTGGAAAAGGAGACACTGCTCGGTGTTGTGGCTGACCCGTTCGGTGAGAGGGAGGTGGAAGTGTATGCGCCCCACAAGGGAATTATCGTAGGGCGAAATAACCTGCCGCTGGTGCATGAGGGTGAGGCGCTGTTTCACCTGGCCCGTTTTCAGAAACTTGATGCGGCTCTGGCGCTGGTCGAGGAGTTTCACGAACACCATGAGCCGGAGTCTGATTATCCACCGGGGCCCGAAGGCCCGATCATCTAGCCATAAAAGGCTCTTTTCTGTGGTGCGGCGTCATGCTTTCTTCACCACACGAATCCTCTGCCCGCGATGCCGTTACCCTTTAATCCCCAGCCAACCCTGGCGGAGCATGAGCTGTGTTTTGTCCGCGGCCTCATCCGGAGTGAGATAACAGGTATCCAGTGGTGCCTTGCGGATAGGCACAATAAATGTCATCAGCTCATCGCGACGAAAGGCATGCAGGGTGACGTTTTCTTTCGTCCTGTGCCAAGCGAGTAGTTTTTCGATGTTTTCCTGGTTTGCCCGCAGACCATCAACCGCTACGATGGTGTCGCTGGCCGACAATCCGGCCTCCTGTGCCGCACCTCCATCGAAGACATTGAGCAATTTTGCTCCGAGCGGGTCGCTGCCGTAACGTACGCCGAGTGCCAGTGGCGTTTCCCCATTGTCTTTGCCCGGCTTTCCTCCCTTATCGCTGTTGCTTGTCGCGGCCCGTAGCCGGTATTCCAGTCCTACCGTCATGCACAGGTCCGACAGAGGCAGATCCTCGGTGCCGCGCAATGACTGGTTGAAGAAATCGCCAAGGTCGGTCCCTGCCACCTGACTAATCAGCGCCTCCATCTGCTCTGGGCTGATCCCCACATGAGGCTTGCCGTGCTGTTGCCACAGGGCGCGCATCACATCGTCCAGCGAGCAAGCGCCGGCACTTTGGCCACGCAGCTTCAAGTCCAGCGCCAGAGCGACCAGACTGCCTTTGGTGTAGTAGCTGACGATGGCGTTGGGAGCATTTTCGTCCTGCTGGTAGAACTTGGTCCAGGCATCGAAACTCGATTCGCTAACCGATTGTTTGAGTCGGCCGCTGCTGCGGATCACACGGGTGATGGTCTGACCGAGCAGTTCCAGATAGCTATCGGTGGGGATCAGGCCACAGCGCACTAATGAGAGGTCATCATAATAGGCAGTAAAGCCCTCGAAGGCCCACAGTAGAGGGGTGTTCACTTCCTGTGTCAGGTCATAGGGCAGGAAGGCCGCCGGCTTGATGCGTTTGACGTTCCAGCTGTGAAAATACTCGTGGCTGCACAGACCGAGAAAGCCGCGGTAATTCTCGCTCATGCTTTCATCACCGGCACGGGGCAGGTCATCGCGGCTGCACAGCAGGCTGGTAGAGCTGCGATGCTCCAGGCCGCCATACCCATTGCCCACCACCATGGTCTGGAACAGGTAGCGCGCAAAAGGGGCTTCGCCGAACAGTCCGATATGGTATTCGCAGATGCGGGTCAAATCGTGTTTAAGCCGTTCGGTATCGGCGTAGTGTCTACCGGTCAGCACCATCGCGTGGGGGATGCCACCAGCCTCGAACTCAAGCAGGGTGAACTCTCCCATCTCCACCGGATGGTCGATGAGCTCATCATAATCGGCGGCCTGGTACAGGCCGAAGCCATAGCTTGCTGCGTCGTGGGTAGGCAGTGTGGTTGCCACGCACCAGTTTTTGTAGTGCTCACCCGCCGGGGGGAGCAGTTCGATGCTACAGGGCTGTTGGTCCTGGCCATGCACCCGCAGGAAGACACTGGTGCCGTTGAAGTAGCCATGAGTGGTGTCCAGGTGCGCCGTACGCACCGAAAGATCCCAGGCATAGACCGTGTAGTGGAGTTCCAGCGCACCGCTGCAGGGCGCAGCCTGCCAGGTCTGTTTGTCCAGTTTATTCAGGGCAACGGGCCCCCTCTCACAGCGAGCCTCGATAGCCACGATATTTTTGGCGAAGTCGCGGATCATATAACTGCCGGGGATCCAGGCCGGCAATGACACCTGTTGCCCTTCGGGGGCAGGATTGGCGATAGTCAGTGTTACCGCGAACAGGTGCGCCTCGGGGTGCGCAGGTACGATGGCGTAGTGGAGTGGACGTGGATTAGCCATAAAGTCAGCAAGTTCAAGGTTGGTTAACAGAGGAAGGCTTTGGCCTAGGGTGTAAGGGAGCGCAAGGAGAACACGATCAGATTTGCAGGCGCCGAAGCTGTGTCTCTGGAGCGGAACGTTCCCACATTATCAGAAAAAGATCACGCAGATCACGGCCTGTGATCTGCGCCTTGAATGAGGCGATTCCCTCATAACGGTCAGCCTGCATGCGCTTGATGTAACCAATACCGTCGACAACCATAAAGGTTTCCACATAGTCCCGATGTTCTGGGGCGGGTTGATGAATACGAAGGTGACTGCTCAAGCGCTGGGCCAGAGTGATCACTCTATGACCTTGCTTGATCGCCTTGTCAGGGGTTTGCAGCAGGATATGGGCTTGGGCACGGCGTGAGCTTCGTACAAAACGGGAAAGGGCTTCGGTAAAATCCTGATGGCTAAAAACCGGTGCATCCAGATCCCAGGTGGCGAGATAGACCTCCCGTCGGGCCTGCCTGACCAGTTCCAGGGCGACATCGTGGTTCTCCTTCGCCGTGGTCAGTTCAATATTGCCCTCGCTTTGACCGAGTGTGTAGTTGTCCAGATGCATGTGGTTGCTCAGCTTTGACTATTAAGGTAAAGCTACCTCCTGTGCTCGCGCGCTTCAAGTCCAGAGCATGGTGTTTATGCGGATTTCTGCTCCAGGTCCAGAAACATATGGCGGTGAGGAATACCGGCGTCCATGAAGGTCTCACCTTTGGCGGTGAAACCGAGTTGCTGGTAGAAATCGATGGCATCGACCTGCGCGTCGAGAAACACACGGCGATATCCCCGCTGATGAGCAATCTCCAGTAGATACCGTAGCATCGCCTTGCCGACCCCGTGGCTGCGCCATGAAAGGATTACCGCCACCCGGCCAATATGACCGTCTGCCAGCATGCGGGCTGTGGCAATGGCGTTGCCCTCATCATCCTCTGCCAGCAGATGCAGCGCCTGATCATCCAGGCCATCCCATTCCAGTGCTTCAGGAACACCTTGTTCCATGATGAAGACTTTCCTGCGGAGCTCGCTGATCTGCATATGGTCCCGCTGCCATGCTGCCTGGCGAATGATGGGTTGTTGTTTAGGCGCAGGGGGATTCATTTCGAGTGAGCTATGACAGTGTCATGGGAAAAGCATTATCCCGGTTATTCTTCATCGGGAAAATAGACCGCCCCAAGGTTATAGAGCTCACACAACAGGTCGGAAAAATCGGTATTGCCGAGGTGCAGGGCGAGTGCATCATGCGTATACACACGCTGGCCGCAGAGCAGGGGGGCGGCGAAGTCGAGGTGTGAACCGAGCGTATATTCCTCTCCGGCCACATACAGTCTGGTAAAGTCTTTGTCGGGGCTGATATAGCTGTATCGGGCATACTCGCTGCGCCACAACTCACCATGTTGTTGCAGTAATTCGAGCAGCCGCTCAGTGGCTAATGCCTCCTCCGGCTCCGGAAGGTAGTGACCAGGGCGCACATCGGTGGTGAAGCTGGCAAACCAGCGATCGATGCTCTCATCGTCCAGCGGTAGGGAGCGAATGATAGTGCGAATTTTTTCCCGTGCCTGAGTGGTGATCTCGCCGGGATTCTTCTGCGGCGCCAGATCCGGGTCTTCGTAAAAGGCTTCGGTATCCATCTGTGACAGGGCATCGGCCACATAACCACTGAGCAGTTCCACCTTTGCCGGGGCGCGAAAGCCGACCGAGATGGTGATGGAGTCACCCACAGCGACACCGTGGTGGACCACACCCGGCGGCAGGTAGAGCATATCGCCTTCTTCAAGGAGGTACTCTTCCTCGGAAACAAAATTCTTGAGGATGCGCAGCGGCAGGCCCGGAATCAACTGATCGGAACCGGCCTCCTGATAGCTCAGTTGCCAGCGTCGGCGACCCGGCCCCTGGATGAGGAATACATCGTAGTTGTCCGCATGTGGACCGACCGTCCCCTGCTCCGGGGCGAAGCTCACCATGACATCATCCAGGCGCCAGTTGGGGAGGAAGGCGAAGCGATCCTGTAGCAGGGCAAATTCGGGGATGTGCTTGTTTATCTCCTGCACCAGTACCGTCCAGTGACTCTCTGGCAGGGCAAGGAAATCGTCTTCCGTGAACGGTCCGTGACGCACCTGCCACGGCGTCTCGCCGTGCTCCTGTACCAGGCGTGACTCGACATCGGGCTCACAGGCCAGTCCTGCTAATTCTTCGGGCGTGATCGGGCAGACGAAATCGGGCAGGGCGTTGCGGATCAGCAGCGGTTTCTTCTGCCAGAAATCACGGAGGAATTCTTCGACTCTGATGCCGTTGAGCGGCGGGAGAGGAGCAGACATTTCAGCGACTCACCATAGAGATTGAATGTATTGGGTGATGAAATGGTTCTTATCCCCTCACCCCAACCCTCTCCTGAAGGAGAGGGGCAGATTGCTTCGCACCGCTCGCAATGACAACTGCAGAAAAAGCTTCGTGTCCTCTACGTCTTTGCGATCTTTGTGTTGAAGCGGTTTTAAATGTTCTTCGCTTGGGTCACCGCGTTGCCGATGTAATTGGCCGGGGTCCAGGTTTTCATTTCGGCTTTGACCGCCTCGGGCAGCTCCAGGGTGTCGATAAACTCGGCCATGCCCGCGGCATCGACACGCTTGCCGCGGGTCAGAGCCTTGAGCTTCTCATAGGGTTGCTCGATGCCGTAGCGACGCATGACGGTCTGGATCGGTTCGGCCAGCACTTCCCAGTTGGCATCCAGGTCGGCCAACAGCTTCGCCTCGTTGACCTCCAGTTTGCTGATGCCACGCAGGGTCGATGAGTAGGCGATGAGTGAGTAGCCGATGCCGACGCCAAGGTTGCGCAGCACGGTGGAGTCGGTGAGATCGCGCTGCCAGCGGGAGACCGGCAGTTTGGCCGCCAGATGATCGAACACCGCGTTGGCCAGTCCTAGGTTGCCCTCGGAGTTCTCGAAGTCGATGGGATTGACCTTGTGCGGCATGGTGGAGGAGCCGACCTCGCCCTCGACGGTCTTCTGCTTGAAGTAGTTGTTGGAGATGTAGGCCCAGATATCGCGATCGAAATCGATGAGAACGGTGTTGAAGCGGGCCAGTACATCGAAGAATTCGGCCACGTAGTCGTGCGGCTCGATCTGGGTGGTGTAGGGGTTCCATTCCAGGCCCAGGCTGGTGACGAACTTCTCGGCCATCCCCTGCCAGTCGAGCTCGGGGTAGGCGGAGAGGTGGGCGTTGTAGTTGCCCACTGCGCCGTTGATCTTGCCGAAGAGGGGAACATTCTTTAGCTGCTCGCGCTGGCGCATCAGGCGGTAGGCCACGTTGGCCATCTCCTTGCCCAAGGTGGTGGGGGAGGCGGGCTGACCATGGGTGCGCGAGAGCATCGGGATCGCGGCATGGTCACGCCCCATTTTGGCGATGGCATCAACCAGGTAGTCCATGCTTGGTAGCACGACCTGAGTGCGTGCCTCTTTTAGCATTAGCGCATAAGCGAGATTATTGATGTCCTCGGAGGTGCAGGCAAAGTGGATGAACTCGCTGACCGCTTCCAGTTCGGTATTACCCTGGATCTTCTCCTTGAGGAAGTACTCCACTGCCTTGACGTCGTGATTGGTGGTGCGCTCGATGTTCTTAACCCGCTGCGCGTCCTCAATGTCGAATTTTTCAACTATGTTATTGAGTATATTGCCGGCATGCTCGCTGAAGGATGGAACCTCACTGATACCACTTTCACGGGCCAACATCTGCAGCCAGCGGACTTCGACCATCACACGATGGTGAATAAGCCCGTATTCGCTGAAGATCGGACCAAGATCCGTGGTTTTACTGCGGTAACGGCCATCGATGGGTGAGATCGCGGTCAATTCTGTCAGTTCCATGCCTACTCCATTGTCTTCACGGGCGGTGGGTGGGGAAATTTGCGGGCTATGATACACCAAAAGTCAATGTCTGTTGCTGCTGTCCTTGCGCCACTGGAGTGATAGCCGGAGGATCCCGCGGGCACTCGTGAAAGTATAGGTAGGGTTCTTTAACCCACTTTTTTTGACTGTAACATCCTTGCTGCAGACGTTGAAAATTCGGCTATACCTATAGTGATTGTTTCAAGAGTACACATATGAAAACACTTCTTGTCACGGGAGGGGCCGGTTTCATCGGTTCGGAGGTAGTTCGCCAGTTTATCAACGAGACAGATGTCCGCGTCATTAATCTCGACAAGCTGACGTATGCCGGCAACCTGGAGTCGTTGCAGTCCATCGTATCCCACCGGCGCTACCATTTCGAAGCGGTCGATATCTGCGATGCCCTTCAGGTGCAATGTCTGTTCGAGCAGTATCAGCCCGATGCCATTATGCATCTGGCAGCAGAGTCGCATGTCGACCGTTCCATTGACGGACCGGCTGAATTCATCCACACCAACATTCTTGGAACCTATACGCTGTTGGAGGCGGCGCGACGCTACTGGAGCACGCTGGAGAAGACGAAAAAGTCGGCCTTCCGTTTCCACCATATCTCCACTGATGAGGTCTACGGTAGTCTGGGTGAGGATGGCAAGTTTAGCGAAGAGACCGCCTATGCACCGAACTCACCCTATTCAGCTAGCAAGGCTTCCTCGGATCACCTGGTTCGCGCCTGGCACCACACCTATGGCTTGCCGGTGGTCACCACGAACTGTTCCAACAACTATGGCCCCTTCCAGTTCCCGGAGAAGCTGATACCACTGGTCATCCTTAACGCCTTGGCCGGAAAGCCGTTACCCGTTTATGGCAAGGGCGAGCAGGTTCGCGACTGGCTTCACGTGGCAGACCATGCCCGTGCACTGCGGCTGGTCCTGGAGAAGGGACTCCCTGGTGAGGTCTATAACATTGGTGGCCAAAGCGAGAAGCAGAACATCGACGTGGTGAAAACTATCTGCACTATTCTGGACGAATTGGTGCCAGAGCATCCCAACGGCGTCGAAAAGTACCAGAATTTGATTACCTTCATCACCGACAGACCCGGGCATGATCAGCGTTATGCAATCGATACCGGAAAGATCGCACGTGAGTTGGGATGGAAGCCAAGTGAGACCTTTGAAACTGGGATCAGAAAAACCGTGCAGTGGTATCTAGATAACCAGGCATGGTGTGAGCGCGTTAAGGATGGAAGTTACCAGGGCGAGCGACTGGGGATCTTGAAAGTGGTTTAGTGAAAAGTATAAAAAATAGTTTTAGCAGTACGAGATTGAGTGGTTTCATGTCCAGGAACGGAATATAACCGGGGAAGGATGTATGAAAGGAATTATTTTAGCTGGTGGTTCCGGCACGCGCCTTTATCCAGTGACTCACGCTGTGTCGAAACAACTATTGCCCATCTACGATAAACCGATGGTCTATTACCCGCTGTCGATTTTAATGTTGGCGGGTATCCGCGAGATCCTGCTCATCTCCACCCCACAAGACACTCCACGCTTTGAGCAGTTGTTGAATGACGGATCGCAGTGGGGCTTGACAATCCGCTATGCGGTACAACCTGACCCGGAAGGTCTGGCACAGGCGTTTATTATCGGCAAAGAGTTTATCGGTAACGATAGTTGTGCGCTGATTCTCGGCGACAATATCTTCTATGGACACGACCTGGCTTCATTGCTCGGTCACGCATCTGAAAAGCAGCATGGCGCGACAGTGTTCGCCTATCCCGTCAAGGATCCGGAGCGTTACGGGGTGGTGGAGTTTGACCCGGAGGGAAATGCCATCTCGCTGGAAGAGAAGCCTTCCAGGCCGAAGTCTCTCTATGCAGTGACCGGCCTCTATTTTTATGATAACAGGGTTGTTGATTATGCCTCACAGATTAAACCCTCTGCACGGGGTGAGCTGGAAATTACCGATATCAATTCGATTTACCTGAAGAACGGGGAACTGTCTGTAGAGAAAATTGGGCGAGGTACCGCATGGCTGGATACCGGAACCCATGAATCACTGCTCGAAGCCTCCACCTTCATAGAAACCATCGAAAAACGTCAGGGGCTGAAGATAGCCTGTCCGGAGGAGATTGCCTATCGCCAGGGCTTCATTGATCAGGCGCATTTTGTACGCTTGATCGAACCAATGAAGCAAAATGATTACGGAAAATATCTACAGCGGATCATCGAGGATCGAGTGTTCTGATGAATGTGAGCGAGACGATGATTCCTGATGTCAAGCTCATCGAGCCAACGGTATTCGGTGACGAGCGTGGTTTTTTCTGTGAAAGCTATAACGAGTCGGCTTTCAATGAAGCGATCGGGCGAGAGCTTAGGTTTGTGCAGGACAACCACTCCCTCTCAGTCAGAGGGGTACTACGCGGGCTCCACTACCAGATTCGTCAACCTCAGGGGAAACTGGTGCGCGTTGTGTGCGGAGAGATCTTCGATGTGTGCGTGGATCTGCGGAATGCTTCACCGACATTCGGGCAGTGGGTGGGGGTGACATTAAATGCGGAGAATAAAAGGCAGCTCTGGGTGCCCGAGGGATTTGCACACGGTTTTCTGGTGATGTCTGACAAGGCAGAGTTACTTTACAAAACGACGGACTTCTATGCTCCTGAGCATGAACGCAGCATCGTGTGGAATGATCCTTTATTGGCAATTGGCTGGCCAATAAACCCCGGTGAGGCGCCAGTGATATCAGCGAAAGATGCCAAGGGTCACCTGTTTCATGAGGCGGAACTCTTTTAGTGATGCAGGCACGGACGGTATTACTCACCGGGGCAGGTGGTCAGCTCGGCCAGGAGTTGCAGCGCTGTGTCCCCGAAGGGATACAGCTGTATGCCATGGATAGCCGTGCGCTGGACGTTACCGACAGGATTGCAGTACAAGAGGCCTTTACGCGGCTCTGTCCGGATGTGGTGATCAATACCGCGGCCTATACCGCCGTAGACAAGGCAGAAGAGGAACATGAACTGGCCTTTGCCGTCAATGCCGAGGCGCCGCGCTTTATTGCCGAGGCCTGTGCAGGAACGGCATGCCGGATCATCCACATCTCCACCGATTTCGTCTTCGACGGGCAACAATCGAGCCCCTATCTTCCCGGAGATGAAGTCAATCCGCTCAGTGTTTATGGCGTCAGCAAGCTTCAGGGTGAGCATAACCTGCCGCAAAATGCCCTTGTCATCCGCACCTCCTGGCTCTATTCCGGCGCAGGCAATAATTTCGTTAAAACCATGTTGCGCCTGATGGCCGAGCGGGACCGACTTGGGGTGATTGCCGATCAGATTGGTACGCCTACCCATGCAAAGGGGTTGGCCGAGGTAATATGGGAATTTATCGGAGAAGGTATTCTTGAAGGCATTTATCACTGGAGTGATGCCGGTGTCGCCAGCTGGTACGATTTCGCTGTCGCCATCATGGAGGAGGGGGTTACCGCGGGTCTGTTGAAAAAAATGATCGATATTCAACCGATCCCGACCTGTAATTATCCGACACCGGCGCAGCGACCTCGGTACAGCGTGCTGGACAAGACTGCGACCTGGTCGCAACTTGCTCTCGAGCCGGTGCACTGGCGTGAGGCTTTGCGCCGGATGCTGCGAGAAATATAGCGTCAGTCTGCCTCGGACTTGCTGGTTTTGAGCAGGGCATTGGCCTGCTCGTTACGTCACAGTCCCTGTTTAAGGCCGTTCGAAGGTATAGAAGATGTCTCCGCCGCTGTAGCGTCCCCCTTCACCTTGAACCAGCCAGTGCTCGGTCAACGAGTAGCGCACAATAATCGAATAGGCATCCTCATACACTCCAACGCCGTACCGGACATAAAGCCGTGGTGAGAGGTAGGTACCCATTACCACCCATGGGGATTGGCTGGTGGGATCTGTTTCCACACGCGCCTCCTCCAGGCCGAACTGGCGGCCGATGTAGCCGGCCAGATAGTTTCCGCCGATCAGGCCTGCGGTATTGGCGGCACCAGCAAGCACCGCACCCTCGCTCTGTCCGGCGGAGCTCACTGGATGTCCCAGCGTGAGGTAAGCGATAATGTCCGCTTGATCCATCGGCGGCTCGGAAAAGAGGGTCAGCACCGGCTTTTTTGCTGTTCCGCTGATATTGACGCCGGCGATCACCTCACCAATCGTACGTGACGCCTTGATATTGATATTTGGATTATCAACGGGACTGTCAGCAAAATTCAGCTGGCCGCGATCGGCGCTGAGTTTTGTGCCGAAGCTCGTATAAGTACTTCCTGGAACCACATGGAGCTGCCCGCGGGCCCGGGTTACGCTGCCCGGCTCATCGGTCAGCAGCAGATCCCCGCCTATGCGTCCATCAAAGCCATAGCCGATAAAACGGATAGTGTCTGCGGCGGTCATCCGAACCCGGGTGTAGATGCGCCAGCGTTCTTGTTTGGCTTGCTCATCCCGTTCCTCGATGAGGATCACATCATCCGAGGGTCTCACTGCCAGACTGAGGTCAGGTGGTTCGATTCTGGCAGTGGGGATATCTATTTTCCCCTCCAGATGAATATCACGGCCGATGATACGTACCGTTAGATTAGGGGATACCTGCATTCGGGCCTCGGGGATCTTCGCTACCTCGAACTCCTTGCCGCTGATGGCCAGCTCCAGGCCCCACGCCCCCGTCTTGGTCGGTGCCAGCCGACCACTGAGCAGCAGTTCGCCGGGGCCTGACCGGGCGCCTCCTTTAAGCACCATTTCCTTTGAATCTTGACCGCTTGCCGCCAGATGTAAGGCGGTGAGAGCAAGTCCCATTCGGGGAATATCCAACCGTCCGTCATCGAGCCGCACATGGCCACTGAGACGCGGTGAATTCAAGGTGCCGGCGAGTTGCACATCCACATCAAGCGCGCCATGAAAGTTTTGTACTTCCGGGATCAGGGAGGAGATGAATCCGAGTTCGCCAAGCGAGGCTGTTAGCCGTCCCTTCAGCGGATGCTGCAACAGCTCATCCGGCCAGCCACGGGCAAGCGAACTTTGCAGCGCAAGAACGATGGCCTCACCCTCGCCGAGGGTAAGTCTAAATTCGCCCTTCATCGCTCCAGCCGCGGTGGTGTCGAGTTGCATGACGGCACCGCGATGTGTCAGTGAGAGGTCGCTTTCCCCGCTCTCCGGATTGACCAGTACAAGTTGTCCTGGGTCAACGGTGAGATCCGCTTCAACGCGCGGTGGGCGTTGAGGGTGGGTAACCAGGTTGGCCATGCCATTGAGTTCGCCAGTGACGGTGAAGCGTTGCGGCAGGTATGGCTGCAACAGCTGCAGTGGAAAACGGGTGCTGTGAAGGCTGGCGTTGAGCTGTGAGCTGCGCTCCCAGCCCCCTGCGCCACACAGGTTGGCATCCTCCTGGCTCAGGCAGAGTTCAGCCAGGCGTATCGCTTGCGCCATGACGGAAAAGTCCGCACGCTGTGCCAGCTGCCACTGACCGAGTTGCGCATTATCGAGGTGCAGCTGGTTGAGGGTTCCTGACCAGCGCTTATCGGTATAGCCCGCCGTCAAGCTTGCGCTCAGGCTCTGTTCTGCGTTCTCACTGTTCAGGGTCAGGCGGTGAGCAGTGAGTGAACCTTGCCCCTTGAGACTGAGGGACTGCGGTGAAAATCCAGGTAGTTGCAGCTCGTCGATCTGCACTTCGAGCGAGGAGGGGGCGTGTTGCTTCAGGTCGAGAGCGATATCGGCTTGGATCGCCCCGGCCTGGTAGGTGGCAAACTGGAGCGCGCTGCTCTTGACCTGAACCGCGAGCCTCGGTGTCTGCAGTGGACCGGTGATGCGGCCATCCGCTTTGAGCGAGCCTTTGAGCTGCGGCAACAGATCGTTCAACTCGGCGGCTTCCAGGTGCCAGTCGAAGGTCAACTCATCGGCCAGGCGTCCCTTGGCCATGAGCCTTGCCGAGCCGACCTGGACCTCAAGGTCATTGAGGGAGGCAACGCTATCGTCCAATTCGGCCTCGCTGTGAGCCTGTAGTTTGCGCCCGCGCAGGGTGCCAGCAAGAGATGGCAGTGAGATCGCCATCGCCGTCCCTTTGTCTGTTTGCCGGCCGTTAACCTCGGCGGTAAACGCCAGTGAGCCAGGCCACAACACCCACATACTGCCCGGATTGAGTGCATCGCCCTGCAACTGCCCCTGCCAGCTCAGTTGAGGCGCAAGCTCGAGTGAGGCCCTGCCGATAATCGAACCGTCGAGCAGTTTGCCTTCAATCTCGTCCAGGGTCACGATTGTCTCATTGCCGTGGCCTTGCAGTTGCCACATCCCGGGCGGTAGTTGCGCACCACCCAGCGAAAGACTGCCATCAAACCGGTAGCGTTTATCCTCGCCGCTGACAGCCATTTGTCCGCTCTCGCTCGCAAAGGATTGGCTATCCAGCGGCCATGTCAGTTCGTGCCATTCGGCGTGCATGCGGTATCGCAGTGGTGTCGCCAGTTCGATATCGCCGTTCACCTCGATGCGTGCGGCATCTTCCTTGCGCTGGAGCAGCATACGGGTGAGCTGGACCTGCTGATCGCGATAGTTGGCAGCCACGCTTGCGTCAATGGTGCCCACGGTATCGATTTGCCCGGCAATCCGGCTTGTGGCGGTAAAGGAGTCGAGATCTCCGTACGCTGTCACTGCACCACCCAGGGAGAAGGCCGGCGAGATGGGGTTGGGGAGTTGCGTGGACTGCAGTTGCGGGATGTCGAGCTTCCCTTGCCAGCTGAGTGCCTCGAGTAGCTCTTTGGCCTCAAGCGCCAGCGTAGCGGCAAATGGCGAGGTGAGCTGCTGCTTCAGGGTAAGTTTGCTGATATTGCCTTGCAGTGTTCCGTGGCCCTGCCAGGGTTGTTTGTCCTGCTGTGGCACATTCCATTCGAGCTTCAGTTCGATCGGATAATCCCGACGGGGCTGTACTTCGCCGCTTACGGTGAATGTCAGCCACTCGCTTTCCATGCGCAGGGTGTGCAACTGCAGAGTATTCAGGCTTGTCTCGGCATGCAAAAAGAGTTCCCTGGCGGTCAACGTTTCGGCCTGCGCAGATGGCTGGAGCGCCATGCCGTCGAGCTTTGCTTCCTCAATGATGAGCTTCAGGGGAAAGCTGATTTGAGGAAGGGTGAATTTTTCTGCTGGTTTCTGGGGGACAGCCTCCTGCTGCTGTTGACTAAAATGCAGGTTCTTGGCATGAAGTACCGTAACATGAGCGGTGGCAATCAGCAGTTTTGAGGGTTTCCAGTTCAGCGTCAACTGTTCAAGTGAAATGTGGCGCTGCGGCTCTGCATACTCGATCCCGGTCAGGGTCAAAGGACCAGCCAGGCGTCCCTGAACCCCCGTGACTGACAGCGGTTTGACCAGCACATCGGTTAACAGGAAAACGCTCAAGCGCAGGCCCGTCTCGCTGTAGAGCAAAAATAACAGTGCGGCACAACAGGCCGTGACGGCCAACAGCAGTCCGCGCCGGTGACGAATCCGTCTCATAGATCAGGTCCCAGTGTAATGTGCAGCCGCCACGGATGGTCATCCTGGCTGATAGCCTGTGCTATGTCGATGCGCAGCCAGCCAATGGGCAGGCGTCGATGAAAACCGATTCCCGCGCCCTGTTCCAGTTCGCCCTCATATTCGGCAAAGGCGTTACCTGTGTCGAAGAACAGGGCAGCGCTCCATTTTTCGCCAAGCGGATATTCATATTCGGCGCTGGTCACCAGCAGGTGCTTGCCGCCGATGACATTGCCGGCACTGTCCAGGGGACCGAGTGACCTGTAGGAGTAGCCACGCACACTGGTATCGCCCCCGGCAAAAAAGCGCACGGAGGGGGGCAGGCGTTCGAACTCCGGCGCCCAACTCGAACCCAGTTCCCCGCGCAGTATTAATCGACCTTTTCCTGCCGGCCGGATAAATTTAGCCGTAAGGAGTGCTTGTCCCACCGAGGTGTTTGAACCTATCGCATCACTCGCGCCACGCAGCTGCAGACCAACACGACTGCCTCGTTTGGTGATGAGTACATCCCTGGTACTGAGTCGACTCCAGGAAAACGTCGGCATCAACAGGCTGGCATTACCGCTTTGCAGGCCGATGTCGAAACTCTCGCGCAGGAAGTTGAGAAAATAGCTACGATGCCAGCGCCCTTTTGCTGTTTCTATACCGGCACCCACAAGTAACGCCGTACTTTCGATATCCTCCGTCCGATCGCGGTGGTATTCACTACGAACAATGGCGCGATCGGTACCTGGATTTTCACGTGGCATGATGTAGCGGACACCAATACTGTCCTTGAACTGCGAGAGTTTGAAATCGGCGCCGAAGCGGTGTCCCTTACGATTGACATAACGTCTCTCCAGTCCGATGCTGCCGCGCGCACCGGTATCGGTCCCGTAACCGATGCCGAGCTGGTAACGAGTGCGTTTGTGCATGACAAGGTTCACCGTGATCGGCACCTGACGGTCGAGAGTTGATTCTCGCTCTGCCTTAATCTCCACATGTGAGAAATAATCGCTACCGTTAAGGTCGTCTTGCAACTGCAGCAGTTTTGCAGATGAGTAGGGGTCATCGGTGCTGAAGGCGACATAACGGTATAGGAGATCCTCTTCCAGGGGGAGCTCGCCGCTAAAGCTCAGCGGACCAAATCGGTAGCGTGGTCCACTCTCCAGATGAAGTTCCACTGTTGCCGTATAGGCGTCGAGATCGACGAGTACGCGGTGGCGAATGAATTCTGCTTCGAAATAGCCGCGCTCATCGGCCAGATGTTGCAGCTCACGCTTCCACTGTTCATAGTGGGCGTGGTTCAGGGGATCACCCATTGCCAGCGGAGGGGCGTCAAGTAGTGCTCTGAATAACGGATCGTCGGCTGCCTCGCCACTGATGTTGACATCCAGTTCGACGATGCGCAGCGGTGGTCCTGGATCGATGTTATAGCTTGCCATCCAGCCGAAGGGCTCCTTGCGTTTCAGATCGGACTCGATGGTTACACGGTAATAGCCGAATGGGACAAGGGCCTGCTTAATTTCTTCGACGGCTTTGGTATGCAGCCGCTGAATGCGACCGTCAGTGAGATCCGGGTGTGCCTTCTGCTGCTCGATGCTGAGCAGCAGCAAAACATTCTCACGCTCTTCCCCTGAGACGCCGCTTACCTCAACCGTAATATCTGGCTGAGAGAACGCCGTGGGAGCAAACCAGAGCAGAATAAACAGGCACAAGAGCCGCATGTATTTCATCATTCCGGGCACTCAGCTCATCGCAATGAGGGAAATAAATGATCCGACAATAGTATCAATCCGAAAAAATATTATTTGCATTATTTAACCTATGCCAAATAACACCGGGCTCACGCTCAGCTATCGAACAACCGCACAAACCATTTTTCCAGCTCCACCAGAAACAATACCGAGGAGGCGACCAGCACAATGATGACCCAGGTCTGGAGATTAAGAGGGGTTGTCTCAAACAGCAGTTGGAAGGGCGGCAGGTAGGTAAAAGCCATTTGCAGGATCAGCAACACCGCAACGGCGACTAGTGCATATCGGTTTCCTAACAGTCCCTTGAGACTCAGTGCTGACTCGTAAATAAAACGTGAGTTGAACAGATAGAACACCTCGAACATGACCAAAGTGTTAACGGCGACCGTGCGCGCGTGTTCAATGGATGCCCCATGCTCTCGCAGCCAGAGGAAGGTGCCGAAGGTTCCGCTCACCAGGATGAGCGACACGAATACGATACGCCACACGAGAAAGCGTGATAGCAGCGGCTCATCCGAACGGCGCGGGGAGCGTTGCATGATATTTCCCTCCGGTGGCTCGAAGGCCAGCGCCAGGGCCAGCGTGACGGCAGTGATCATGTTGACCCACAGGATTTGTGCTGCGGTGATCGGCATCATGCGCCCGAGGGCGATGGCGGCAAGAATGGTCAGCGCCTCACCACCGTTGGTGGGGAGGATGAAGATGATGGCCTTTTTCAGGTTATCGTAAACGGTGCGGCCTTCTTCTACCGCATGGGCGATGGAGGCAAAGTTGTCATCGGTGAGCACCATCTCCGCCGCCTCCTTGGAAACCTCGGTACCCTTTTGTCCCATGGCAATGCCCACATCGGCACGCTTGAGGGCCGGGGCATCGTTTACCCCGTCACCGGTCATCGCCACCACATTGCCTTTGGCCTGCAACGCCTTGACCAGACGCAGCTTATGCTCCGGACTGGTACGGGCGAAGACCGAGGTCTGTTTCAGTGTCTCATCGA